>NZ_JBMDJX010000020.1:0-94946 GCF_057809415.1 Chromobacterium sp. FG22
CCCCCCCCCCCCCCCGACGGCGATCCGTCGCCCGTTCGCGCGCTGGACGTCTACCGCCATCTCTACAGCTTCGCCGAAGCCGCCGCCGACAAAATGGCGGCCTGGGCCGGAGGCCTGCCGCCGGAGGCGGTGGCGGCGCCGGGCAGCGACGATATGCGGGCGCTGTTGGCGAGCGGGCGCGGGGCGCTGCTGGTGGGCTCGCACCTGGGCAATCTGGAAATGTGCCGGGCGCTGGGACACGCGGCCGGCGCGCGCCGGGTCAACGCCGTGGTCTACACCCGGCACGCCGCGCGGTTTTCCCGTTTGCTGGCGGCGGCCAGCGGCGACTACGCCGTCAACCTGATCCAGGTGCAGGACATGGGCGTGGACACCGCCATCCTGCTCAAGGACAAGATAGACAACGGCGAGTGGGTGGTGATCGTCGGCGACCGCACCCCGGCCAGCGACAACGGACGAGTGCAGCGCGCCGAGTTCCTGGGCGGCTCCGCCGCCTTCGCGGAAGGGCCGTGGATTCTGGCCAGCCTGCTGGAGTGTCCGGTCTATTTGCTGTTCTGCCTCAAACGGCAGCGGCGTTACCACATTACGCTGGAGCCGTTCGAGGAACGGCTCCGCCTGCCGCGCCGCGAGCGCGGCGAGGCCCTGCGGTGGACGATTCAGCGTTACGCCGATCGCCTGGCCTGGCATGCGCGGCACTCGCCGCTGCAATGGTTCAATTTTTACGATTTCTGGCGCGCTTAGCCGGAAGCGACAGCTGCCGCGTGGCGCGGCGAGAAAGAGTCCGTAGTGATGAAGAGCAAGGAGGCGCTCAGCGTGGGCGCCGGACGTTTGACGATTGAAGACGTGTGCGCGGCGGCGCAGGGACAAGTGCAAGTGGAGTTGGCCGGAGGCGCGTTTCCGGAACGCATCGAACGCGGCGCCGCCTTCCTGGCCGGCCTGCTGGCCGAGGGCGGCGAAGTCTACGGCGTCAACACCGGTTACGGCGACAACTGCACGGTGACGATTCCCGCCGCGCTGGTGGCGGAGCTGCCGCTGCATCTGACGCGCTACCACGGCTGCGGCCTGGGCGACTACCTGGACGAAGCGTCCACGCGCGCGGTGCTGCTGGCCCGGCTCAACTCCCTGTCCCAGGGCGTGTCCGGCGTGCGCTGGCTATTGCTGCAAAGACTGGCCGCCTTGCTGCGGCACGATGTGCTGCCGCTGATTCCGGCCGAGGGCTCGGTGGGCGCCAGCGGTGATTTGACGCCGCTGTCCTATGTGGCCGCCGTCTTGTGCGGTGAGCGCGAAGTGCGCTACCGGGGCCTAGTGCGGCCGGCGGCGGCGGTGTTGGCCGAACTGGACCTGCCGCCGCTGACGCTGGCGCCGAAAGAAGGGCTGGCCTTGATGAACGGCACGGCGGTGATGACCGGCCTGGCCTGCCTGGCCTTCGCCCGCGCCGAATACCTGACCCGGCTGAGCGCGCGGCTGACCGCGCTGTCCTGCCTGGCCTTGAAAGGCAATCGCGGCCATTTCGCGCCGGAGCTGTTCGCGGTCAAGCCGCATGAAGGCCAGAACCAGGTGGCCGCCTGGATCTACGCCGATCTGGACGACGGCGGCGAAGCGCGCGAACAGATCCGCCTGCAAGACCGTTACTCCATCCGTTGCGCGCCGCACGTCATCGGCGTGCTGCGCGACGCCTTGCCCTGGCTGCGCCGCGACATCGAGAACGAACTGAACAGCGCCAACGACAACCCCATCATCGATCCGGACCTGGAGCGGGTGTTGCACGGCGGCCATTTCTACGGCGGCCATATCGCTTTCGCCATGGACGGCATGAAGAACGCGGTGGCCAATCTGGCCGACCTGATGGACCGGCAACTGGCGCTGCTGGTGGACACCCGCTACAACCACGGCCTGCCGCAGAATCTGTCCGGATCGCGCGGCGAACGGGCCGCGATCAACCACGGCTTCAAGGCGGTGCAGATCACCGCCTCGGCCTGCGCGGCGGAAGCCTTGAAGCTGACCATGCCGGCCTCGGTGTTCTCCCGCTCCACCGAATGCCACAACCAGGACAAGGTCAGCATGGGCACCATCGCCGCCCGCGACGCGCTGCGCGTGTTGCAGCTGACCGAACAAGTGGCGGCCTGCCTGACGCTGGCGGCGGCGCAGGGCGTGCGCTTGCGGCGGCAATCCGGCGAACTGGATATCAGCCGGCTGCCGCCGGCGCTGGGCGATTTCGTGGCCGAACTGGAGACGCTGTCCCCCTTCCTGGACGAGGACCGCCGTCAGGACGGCGAACTGCGCCTGGCGATAGAGCGGATTCAGCAACGCGCCTGGAGCTTGTATTGATGACGGCGGACCTTAAAGCGGCCGCGTCCTTGCCGGCGGCGGAGATCGAAATCGAGATTCCCTTCCACGACGTGGACGTGCTGCACGTGGCCTGGCACGGTCATTACGTGAAGTACTTCGAACTGGCGCGCACCGCGCTGCTGCGCAGCTTCGACTACGACTACCCGCAGATGCGCGATTCCGGCTACGCCTGGCCGGTGACCGAGTGCTATCTGAAATACGTGCGCCCGGCCCGCTACGGTCAGCGGGTGATCGCGCGCGCGCAACTGACGGAATACGAAAACCGCCTCAAGGTGGTTTACCAACTGCGCGACGCCCTCAGCGGCGAAAAACTGACTCAGGGCCACACCGTGCAAGTGGCCTTGGACCTGGCCGACGACATGGCGCTGCAGTTCGTCACGCCGGCGGTGTTGTGGAACAAACTGGGCATCCCATGCGAGGAATGACGATGTTGAAACCGTGGACGCGCCGCGCAGGCGGCTTGCTGGCGCTCTTGCTGGCTGGGCTTGCGCCGCTGGCGCAGGCCGAGGATTTGCTGAGCCAGATTTCCAGAAAGCTGGCGGCGAACTCGGTCTTGCACGCGGATTTCGCGCAGAGCCGGCAGATGGCCGCCTTGAAAAAGCCGCTGCAGTTGTCCGGACGCATGGTGTTGTCGCGTGAAAACGGCGTGATCTGGTCCATCGTCAAACCGTATCAACTGGGCTATGTGATGACGCCCAAGGGCGTGAGCGAACTGCTGCCCGACGGCAGCCGCCGCGAGCGGGCCAGCCGCGACATCCCCGGCATCGGCTCGGTGGAAGGCTTGTTCCGCGGCTTGCTGGCCGGGGACAGGAATTTGCTGCAACAGCACTTCGCGGTGGAGGCTAAGGGCAGTCCCGCCGCCTGGACCCTGTTGCTGAAGCCCAAGCCGGGGCCTTTGCAAAAAGGCCTGGGCGCGGTGGAGCTTGCCGGCGCCGCGCAGCTGGAACGCGTGTCGCTGACCGAGCCCGGCGGCGACAGCACGCAGATCCGCTTCAGCCGGATTGATGCGCAAAGCCCGCTGAGCGCCGAGGAAAGCCGCTTGCTGGGAGGGCGTTGATGCGCAAGCGCTTTTATGGCTGGCTGGCGCTGATGCTGCTATGCCTGGCCTCGCTGCTGCCCTATCTGGGGCGGCCCTTGCCGGTGCAGACCAATATGCTGGCGATGCTGCCGGACGACGCGCGCCAACCCGAGGTGGAGCGCGCCTTGGCGCAACTGGCGGCCAAGGCGGGCGAGCGCCTGGTGGTGATGGTGGGGCATCGCGATCCGGCCCAGGCCAGCCGCCTGGCGGAACAGGCGGCCGCCCGGCTGCGCGCCCTGCCGGCCTTGCGCTCGGTGCAAGGGAAAATAGGCGACCTTGACCCGGCGCGCCTGTTGCGGCCTTACGCCCCTTACCGCCACGGCCTGTTGACCGACGCCGACCGCGAGGGGCTGCGGCAAAACCCGCAAGCGTATCTGGAAACCCTGTTGCTGCGCCGCTTGAGCCTGCCGGGACAGGGCGCTTTCGGCCTGCCGCTGGCGGAGGATCCCTTCGGCCTGTTCGGTAATGTGTTGGCCGCGCTGCCTATGGCCAAGTCGTCGTTGCAGATCAAGGACGGCTGGCTGGCGACGGAGCGAGACGGCGTGTCCTGGCGCTTGCTGAGCGCGCCCTTGAACGGCGACGCTTACGATCCGGCGCTGCAGCAAGTCCTGAGCCGCGAAGTGGCGGAACTGCGCACGCTGGCGGACGCCGGCGGCGGCCAGCTGGCCGCCACCGGCGCGGTGCTGTTCGCCGGCGAGGCGCGCGGCGGCGCCGAAGCGGAAATGAACAGGATAGGCAGCGTGTCGATGGCGGCCGTCATCGGCCTGATGTTGCTGGTGTTCCGCCGGCTGCGCCATCTGGCCTTGTCCGGCGCGGTGATCGCCGCGGGCACGCTGACGGCAGTGGCCGCCACCCTGGCGGTGTACGGCCAGTTGCACTTGCTGACCCTGGTGATGGGCGCCAGCCTGATCGGCGTGGCGATAGACTACTCGACCCATCTGTTCGCCAGCCAGTTGCAAGACGGGCCGGATTGGGACGTGGAGCGAGCGCTGGCCGCCATTCATCCGGCCATCCGCATGGGGCTGCTGACCACCTTGCTGGGCTACGGCGCACTGGCTCTGCTGCCGTTTCCGGGGCTGCGCCAGATCGCCTTCTTCTCCAGCGCCGGCCTGGTCGGCGCCTATCTGACCGTGCTGTGGTGCGTGCCTTGCTTTGTGCGTCAGGCCGCGCCGGCGTCGGCGCGGGGCATTCTGCCGCCGATAGGCCGCGCTTTCGGCCGTTACTGCCAATTCATGCGCGGCCGCCGCCTGGCCGCGCTCTTGCTGGCGCTGGGCGCGCTGTCGCTGCCGGGGCTGGCCCGATTGCAGGCGGACGACGATGTGCATCAGTTGATTCGGCCCTCGGCTGAGTTGCTGGCGCAGGAACACTTGATTCGAGAGCTGGCGGGGCAGGGCAATAGCCGCCAGTTCTTCCTGCTGGAAGCACCCAGCGAAGCCGCCTTGCTGCGCCTGGGCCGGCAGTTGGACGGCCGCCTAGACGCCTTGGTGAGCGCCGGCCAGCTGCAAGGCTATCAATCCTTGTCCAGCTTGCTGCCGCCGCCGGAGCGGCAACAGGCCGACCACGCGCTGCTGCAAGACGCGATGCGACGCGCCGGCCGGCAAGTGCTGCAGGACGCGGGCGTGCGCGACGAGATCGCCGGCGGCTATCTGGCCGGCCTGGCGCGGCCGGGGCCGTCCTTGACTGCGGAAACGCTGCTGGCTCAGCCGCTGGCCGCGCCGCTGCGCCACCTGTGGCTGGGACGGCACGACGGCGTCTGGCGCATGGCGGTGATGCCGGGCGATTTCCGCAAGCTGGACGCTTTGCGGCAAGCGGCCCAAGGGCTGGACGGCGTCACGCTGGTGGACAAGGCCGCCAGCGTGTCCGAACTGTTCCGCCAGTTCCGCGAGGCCTCCACGCTGATGTTCGCGTTGTCGCTGCTGGCCATCGTGGCGCTGATGCAGCGCCGTTACGGCTGGCGGCGCGCGCTGCTCTTGGCCGCTCCGGTCAGCCTGGCGGTGCTGTTCACCCTGGGCGCGCTGGGCTGGCTGGGCGTGAGCGCCAATCTTTTCGTCGTGCTCGGCTTCCTGATGGTGCTGGGCGTGGGCGTGGACTACGCGATCTTCGTGGAGGAGGGCCGCCGTCATCATCAGCAGGCGGCGTTGCTGGCGGTGGGGCTGTCGGCCTTGACCACCTTGCTGTCCTTCGGCTTGCTGGCCGCGAGCGCCACCCCCGCGGTCAGCAGCTTTGGTTTGACTCAATTGATCGGCGTGGGCCTGGCGGTGCTGCTGGCGCCTATGGTGACCCTGTTCAAAACCGGGGACGCGGGAAGGGCCGAGCCATGTTGAAACTGCTGCCCCTGCTGTTCTTGCTCGCCGCTTGCGCCGGCGGCGGCCATTGCGTCCGCCTGCCGCAAACCCCGGCCTACTGCCTGCGGCAACCCGCCGAGACCTATAACGCCAGCCAGTTGGTGACGGCGAGCGGCAGCGGTTTTCGCGAACTGTCCTTGCTGCAGCTGGAGGCCGATGGGCAGCGGCTGTCGCTAGCGGCCTTGTCGCCGCTGGGCCAGCCCTTGCTGAGCGCCGGCTGGGACGGCCGACGCTGGAGCGCGAGCTCGCCGTTCGGCCGCCGGGTCAGCGACCAGGGGCCGGCGATGCTGGCCCTGGCGCAATGGCTGCACCTGCCCGAGGCCGCCGTTCTGGACGGCTTCGGCCGCGCGCCCGCCTGGTGGCTGCACGCGGCGGACGGCCAGCGTCGGCTGATGAACGGCGACCAAACCCTGCTGATCGACGCGCCGACGCCCAAGGGGCGGCGCGTCCGGCTGCCGCAACTGGGCATGACGCTGGAGATCGAATCCTTGGCGGCGATGGCGCCGGAGGCGGAGGCTCAATGACGGTTTATCTGAACGAATTGGCGATGATCAACGCGCTGGGCCGCGAGCTGCCGGAGATCCACCGGCGCTTGCTGGCCGGCGACTGCGGCGGCATGTGCGAGGAGGCCGGCGCGGTGGTGGGCCGGGTGGCGGGCGCGCTGCCGGAGATCCCGGCTGAGCTGGCCCGCTACGACAGCCGCAACAACCGGCTGCTCCTGGCCGCGCTGGAGCCCTTGCGCGCTCGCGTGGAGGCGCTGGCCGCGCGTTACGGGCGTCATCGGATCGGCGTGGTGCTGGGCACCAGCACCTCGGGCATCCTGGAGACGGAGCTGGCGGTCGCCGCCGAGGCGGCCGGGCAGGCGCGGCCGGAGCGCTACGATTACGCACAGCAGGAAATGGGCAGCCCTGCCTTGTTCCTGGCCGAGCTGTTGCGGCTGGACGGCGTCGCCTATGTGGTCTCCACCGCTTGCTCTTCCAGCGCCAAGGCGGTGGCCGCCGCCGCCCGCTTGTTGTCGCAAGGGCTGTGCGACGCGGTGATTTGCGGCGGGGCGGACAGCCTGTGCCAGCTGACCCGGCAGGGCTTCGCCGCCCTGGAGTCCGTCAGTCCCGTCTTGTGCCAGCCGATGAGCGCGCGACGCCGCGGCATCAATATCGGCGAGGGCGCCGCCTTGTTCATCGCCAGCCGCGAGCCGGGCCCGGTGGCCTTGCTGGGCTACGGCGAAAGCAGCGACGCCTGGCATATGTCGTCGCCGCACCCGGAAGGCCGCGGCGCGGAGGAGGCGATGCGGCGGGCCTTGCGAATGGCCGGCGCGGAGGCGGCCCAGGTGGGGTACGTGAATCTGCACGGTACGGCCACCGTCAAGAATGATGAAATGGAAAGTCTGGCGATGCGGCGGGTGTTTCCCGACGGCGTGCAGGCCAGTTCCACCAAGCCCTTGGTCGGCCACCTGCTGGGGGCCGCAGGCGCCACCGAGCTGGGCTTCGGCTGGCTGGTGCTGAGCGACAGCCGGCGCCGGCTGCCGCCGCATGTCTGGGACGGCGCGGCGGACCCGGCCCTGCCGGCGCTGAAACTGACGCAAGCCGGCGCTGCGCTGCCCGCGGGGCGGCCGCTGGTGATGAGCAACTCTTACGCCTTTGGCGGCAATAACGTGTCGCTGTTGCTGGCGGCAACAGCGACGGACGAGAACGAACACGCATGATGTTACCGGCTATCACCGAAGTCTTGCCGCACCGCGGCGGCATGTTGCTGCTGGAGGCGGTGCAACGCTACGACAGCGCAGGCCTGGAGGCGCGCGCCACGCCGGACGCGGCGGCATGGTACGCGGACGCCGCCGGCGATATGCCGGCCTACATCGGCATCGAACTGATGGCCCAGGCGGTGGCCGCCTGGGTGGGCCTGACGGCGCGCCAGGCGGGGCTGCCGGTCAAGCAGGGCGTGCTGTTGGGCACGCGTCGTTACCAGCCAGCCTGCGCGGCGTTCGCCGCCGGGCGGCCGCTGCGGGTGACCGCCAGCCCGGTCTATCGCGACGAGTCCGGCATGGGGTCCTTCCTGTGCGAGATCGCCTGCGGTGAAGACCGGCTGGCCGAGGCCACCATCAATGTGTTCGAACCGGAAGATTTCGCCTTATTTCTGCAGGAAAGCAGCGCACAATGAAAAAAAGAATCCTGATCACCGGATCCAGTCGGGGCATAGGCCGGGCAGTGGCCTTGCAACTGGCGAGAGACGGCTTCGACGTGGCCATCCACTGTCGCAGCCGCCGTGAAGAAGCGGAGGCCGTGGCAGCGGCCGCCAGCGCGGAGGGCGCGGCGGCGACGCTGATGCAATTCGACGTCAACGACCGCGAGGCCGCGCGCGCGGCCATCGAAGCGGACATCGCCGCCAACGGCGCGTTCTGGGGCGTGGTGCTGAACGCGGGCGTGACCCGCGACAACGCCTTCCCGGCGCTGGAGGGCGAAGACTGGGACCTGGTGGTGAACACCTCGCTGGCCGGTTTTTACAATGTGACCCATCCGCTGATCATGCCCATGGTCCGCGCCCGCAGCGGCGGCCGCGTCGTCACCCTGTCCTCCGTCTCCGGCGTGATGGGCAACCGCGGGCAAGTGAATTACAGCGCGGCCAAGGCGGGCCTGATCGGCGCCACCAAGGCGCTGGCGGTGGAGCTGGCCAGCCGCAAGATCACGGTGAACTGCGTGGCGCCGGGCCTGATCGACACCGATATCCTGGAGGGCGCTCCGGTGGAAGAGGCCCTGAAGATGGTGCCGATGAACCGGGTGGGGCGGCCGGAGGAAGTGGCCGCCCTGGTGGCCTTCCTGATGTCCGACGGCGCCGCCTACATCACCCGCCAGGTGATAGGCGTGAACGGAGGCATTGTCTGATGCGCCGCGTCGTGATCACCGGCATGGCGGGCATCACCAGCCTGGGCCATGACTGGCCCGCCATCGCGGCCAAGATCCGGGCCGGCCGCAACGGCGTGCGCGCCATGCCGGAGTGGGACGGCTTTCCGGATTTGAACACCCGCCTGGGCGCGCCGGTGGACGACTTCGCGCTGCCGGCCCACTATCCGCGCAAGATGTCCCGCGCGATGGGACGAGTGGCGCAAATGGCGGTGTGCGCCACCGAACGCGCCCTGCTGGACGCCGGCCTGCTGCAAGACCCCTGCATCAAGGACGGCCGCATGGGCGTGGCCTACGGCTCCTCGTCCGGCAGCGTGGCGCCGATACAGGCCTTCGGCCAGATGTTGGCCACCGGCTCCATGGCCGGCGTCACCTCCACCAGCTACATCCAGATGATGAGCCACACCGCCGCGGTCAATATCGGCTTGTACTTTGGTCTGACCGGCCGGGTGATTCCCACCGCCAGCGCCTGTACTTCCGGCAGCCAGGCCTTGGGCTACGCCTACGAAACCATACGTTTCGGCCGCTGCGACATGATGATAGCCGGCGGCGCGGAGGAAATGTCGGCCGGCGGCGCGGCGGTGTTCGACACCTTGTACGCCACCAGCCAGCGCAACGACGAGCCGGCGCATACGCCGCGGCCCTTCGACCGCGACCGAGACGGCCTGGTGGTGGGCGAGGGCGCTTGCACCCTGGTGCTGGAGGAGCGTGAGCACGCGCTGGCGCGCGGCGCCGCCATCTATGCCGAAATCTGCGGCTTCGGCACCAATTCCGACGGCAGCCACATCACTCAGCCGGAAGCGCCGACCATGGCGCGCGCGATGCGGCTGGCGCTGGACGACGCCGGCCTGTCCGCCGGCGCGATAGGCTACGTCAACGCCCACGGCACCGCCACCGACCGCGGCGACATCGCGGAAACCCAGGCCACCGCCGCCGTGCTGGGGCGGGCGCCGATCAGCTCGCTGAAAAGCTATTTCGGCCACACCCTGGGCGCCTGCGGCGCGCTGGAAGTGTGGCTGACGGTGGAAATGCTGCGCGAAGGCTGGCTGGCGCCCACGCTGAACCTGGACCGGGTGGACCCCGCCTGCGGCGAACTGGACTACCTGACCGGGGCCATCCGCCGGGCCGATGTCGAATACGCGATGAGCAACAACTTCGCCTTCGGCGGCATCAACACATCCCTGATTTTGAAACAGGCCGGTTAAAGCGGCCAGGAGAGAAAACATGCGTCAACTACGCGCTTATATTGCAGCCCTGCTTTTGGCGATGACCGCCGTTTCCGCGCAGGCCGCGCCGGCCAGCGTGCCGGTGCGCGACGTGACCGACCAACTGGTGGCGCGCATGGACGGCAAGCCGATGACCGCGGACATGCTGCGTCGCGCCATCATCGCCGGCGCCGGCAGCAAGGGCTGGGTGGTGGTGGCCGACGGCGAAGGCAAGCTGCTGGCCAGCCTGGACGTGCGCGGCAAGCATCAGGCCAAGGTGGCCATCAGCTACGGCGCGGACCGCTACAGCGTCAAATACCTGTCCGCCAACAACCTGAACGTGGAAACCAAGAGCGAGAACAAAAACTATAGCGGCGCCGCGGAAAAAGCGCCGGTAGGCACCGTGCTGATCCACCCCAACTACAACCGCTGGGTCTCCATCATGGTGCAAGAGATCCAGGCGTCGGCCAACCAGATCGCGCCTTGAACATGAAGCGTCGCGTCGTCGTCAGCGGCTATGGTCTGGCCAGCCCCATCGGCAACGATGAGGCAACGGCGCTGACGGCCTTGCGCAACGGCCGCAGCGGCGTCGCCGCGCGGCCGGATTTCGCCGAGCTCGGCATGAACAGCCGGGCGGCCGGCGCGCCGCGCCGCGACGACATCGCCTTGCCGCCGCGCAAGCTGCAACGCTTCATGGCGGACGCGGCCCTGTACGGCTGGCACGCCGCCCAGCAGGCGATTGCCCATGCGCGGCTGCCGGCTTCCGTCCTGCAACACCCGCGCACCGGCCTGGTCGTCGGTTCCGGTGTGGGCTCCACGGCCAAGCTGAGCGAGGCGATGGCGATTCTGGCCAGCCGCGGCATTCACCGGCTGACGCCTTATTACGTGCCGCAGATCATGGGCAACACCGTATCCGCCAATCTGGCCACCCATCTGGGCGTCCAGGGGCTCAGCCTGGGCGTGACCTCCGCCTGCGCCACCTCCGCGCACGCCATCGGCTACGCTTTCGAACAGATTCAGTTCGGCAAACAGGATGTGATGCTGGCGGGCGGAGCGGAGGAAGTGAGCTGGCAATCCGCGGTGCTGTTCGACGTGATGGGCGTGCTGGCCGACGGCGACGCGTCGACGCCGGACACCGCGTCTCGTCCTTATCACGCGGACCGCGACGGCTTCGTCATCGCCGGCGGCGCGGGCGTGCTGGTGTTGGAGGCGCTGGAACACGCGCTGGCGCGCAAAGCCCCCATCATCGCCGAACTGTCCGGTTACGCCGCCTGCAGCGATGGACACAGCATGGTGGCGCCCAGCGGCGCGGGCGCAGAGCGCTGCATGCGGCTGGCGCTGGCGGACGCCGGTCTGGAACGGGTGGACTACATCAATACCCACGCCACCGGCACGCCGCAAGGGGACCGCGTCGAAATCGAGGCCGTCCGGGCCGTGTTCGGCGCCGAGGCCGTGCCCGCCTTCTCCTCCACCAAGGGCCTGACCGGCCACGCGATCGCGGCGGCCGGCGCAATGGAAGCCATCTTCAGCTTGCAGATGATGCGCCATGGCTTTGTCGCCGCCTCGCCGCAATACGGCGAGCTGGACGATTGCCTGGCCGGCCTGCCATTCGTTCGGCACGCTCGGCCGGCCCAGTTGGACAGCGTGCTGTGCAACAGCTTTGGTTTCGGCGGAGCCAACGCCTGTCTGGTGTTCTCCCGCGCGGGGCTTTGAGGCCCCGCTTCAGGCTTACTTGAGCACTTGCGCCTTCAGCGCCACGCCCGCCATCAAGAAGCCGCTGCCGCACATATACTCCTTGGCGTTGCTGATCTCCTCAGACTTGTAATAACTGCGGATATTGACCACGGCGGAGCCGCCTTCCTTGCGCGCGCGCTCCTGGAACTCCAGCAGCGCGGAAATGAAGGCGCGCTGGCAGGCGGCGGCGTTGTCCTTGCCGAAGCTATTGGTCTTTTTATTGCTCACCCATTCGCCCAGCACCTTGCCTTTGCCGCCGCGGGCAAAGCGAAAGGCGATGTTAGGGTCCAGCTTTTCCTTGGCCAGATCGCTGTTCAGCGCGTCTTCGATGGACAGCATCAGTTTTTCATCCGCGGCGTGGGCGACGGCGGGCAGCGCCAGCGCGCAGGCCAGCAGCAGAGGGGCGATTCGTTTGTGCAGAGTCATGGGTTTGGCGATTCGGCTGTTAAGAGGCTGATAAACGACGCCGGCGGCGCGTCTGCCGCGCCGCCGCGTCGAATCGAGGCCCCGCAGTGTACTCGCGCGCGCAGCCCATTCCAAAGACAGTATTAACATTGAAACGGCGCGTTTCCGGACGTGGCCTTACGCGCGCGCTGCCGCGGGGTCAGTCCTGCGCGGGCACTTTCAAGGCCGCGCCTGCAGCGCGTCCAGGCCGTGTTGCAAGCACTGCTACGCCGGCGCCAGCGTCAGATGCAGCACATTGCAGGGGCAGGGTTGTTCCTTGGCCTGCTCCAGCAGCGCCAATACCGCGCGCAGGCTTTCGTGTCCCTTGCGCAGATCGCGTATGGCGCTGCGCAGACTTTGCTCGCGGGCGTACAGCCGGCTTTCCAGCCGTTTCAGCGAGGCCGGTGCCACGCTGTTGAACGGACGCAATTCGGAGAGCAGCGTATTCAGGGGAAGAGAGGGAGACAGCAGGGCGCGATAGCGCCGGGTTTGGTGCGTCATCGGAAGGCTCCTATGGCTGGGCCTGCCTTCGCTGCTACGCGGGTACGGCAGGCGAATGACGAGGGTAGCAGACCGGCCATAGCTCCGGCAGGCGCACGAATGCGCCTCCCCGCCAGCGCCTGCCTTTGATAAGGCGGGGACTATGGCGAGGCTATGGCTTTATGAGCTGCTACACCCAAATACCGCGGAATGAGGCGGCACGCGGCGATTGTTACTGATTGGGGATGGAGGGTCAAGCCAGCGGCTTTGGCGGGGGGGGGGGCAAGGCCTGCAAGCAGGCGCGGCCGGCGGCTCCGGAGAGAAGTAGCGCCGCCAGAAAGCTTCGCGGCAGGTGCTGTTGAAGCTGATATGGCCGGGCTGGATGGCGTCGCCGGACGGCTGGCGGACGACTTCGTAACGAATCCAGCACTCGGCGCAGGCGGCCTCGGCCGGGTAATCGTCCTGTTCCGTCGTCCGCTGGATCATTGCGCCATCGTCGAAAACATAGGTGGACTGTTCCGCGACTACCGTATAACACTGATCCGTCCAACGGTTCCGGCTTGAGCCGTCCAGGCGCGCGCGGCGCGGGGAGGGCGCGTTCAGGATGGCGTTGACGTAGTTGACCAGATGATTCATGCGGCTGCGGCTTGGACAGGTGCGGAAGGCTGTAATGGTAGGCGCAAACGGGACGGGGGAGAAGCGGAAGAACAAAACAAAAAAGCCCTTTATTTCTCAAGGGCTTAATTGCTTGGTCTGGCGGAGAGGGAGGGATTCGAACCCTCGGTACGCTCGCACGTACGCCTGATTTCGAGTCAGGTACATTCGACCACTCTGCCACCTCTCCGACTCAGAGTGGGGCATTCTATTGGGCAAGGGATTACCTGTCAATAGCCTTGTCGCAGCTAGCCATAAAAAACGCCGCCCGGAGGGGCGGCGCGTTCAACGGAGCAGACCATGCTCAGTGTTTTTTCAGCTCGCCTTCCCACTTGGCCACCACCGCGGTGGCGATGGAGTTGCCCACCACATTGGTGGCGGAGCGGCCCATGTCCAGGAAGTGGTCGATGCCCAGCAAGAGCAGCAGGCCGGCTTCCGGAATGTTGAACTGGGCCAGGGTGGCGGCGATCACCACCAGCGAGGCGCGCGGCACGCCGGCCATGCCCTTGGAGGTGAGCATCAGGATCAGCAGCATGGAGATTTCCTGCGCCAGCGTCAGATCGATGCCGTAAGCCTGGGCGATGAAGATGACGGCGAAAGTGCAGTACATCATCGAGCCGTCCAGGTTGAAGGAGTAGCCCATCGGCAGCACGAAGCTGGCGATCTTGTTGGAGCAGCCGAAGCGCTCCAGCTGTTCCAGGGTCTTGGGGTAGGCGGCTTCGGAACTGGCGGTGGTGAAGGACAGCAGCAGCGGTTCGCGCATCATGCCCATCAGCTTGAGCACGCGCGGGCCGATGAACATCGCGCCGGCCAGGATCAGCAGGCCCCACAGGATGCCGATGGACAGGTAGAACTCCGCCATGAACTTGCCGTAGGTGGCGAGGATGCTCAGGCCTTCCTTGGCCACGGTGGCGGCGATGGCGCCGAACACGGCCAGCGGCGCGAACAGCATCACGTAGCTGGTCACTTTCAGCATCACGTGGGCCACCACGTCAATGGTGTCGATCAGCAGCTTGGCGCGGTCGCCCAAAGCGGCCATCGCGCAGCCGAAGAACACCGAGAACACCACGATCTGCAGAATCTCATTGGTGGCCATCGCTTCAAACACGCTCTTGGGAATGGCGTGGGTGACGAAGTCCTTCACCGACAGCGCGCCGGCCTGGATGCCGCTGGTGGCGTGGGTGTCCGGCAGCGGCAGGTTGAGCGCCAAACCCGGCTTGAGCAGGTTGACCATGATCAGGCCCAAGGTCAGGGACATCAAGGACGCGCTGATGAACCAGAGCATGGTCTTGCCGCCAATGCGGCCCACGGTCTTGGCGTCGCCCATCTTGGCGATGCCAACGATCAGGGTGGACACCACCAAGGGCGCGATGATCATCTTGATCAGGCGCAGGAAGATGTCGGTCAGGATGGAGATATTGCTGGCGAAGGCTTTGATGTCGGCTTCGCTGGCGGCGTTCTCGCGATAGAGATAGCCGGTGATGATGCCCAGCACCAGGCCGATGAGGATCAGCCCTGTGAGTTTTTTCGACTGCATTGAGAAGTTCCTACCTGTATTTGAGAGCGTTTTGATAACAACACGGCAAGTTCGCAATGAAACAATGCCGGCGCCGGTCCGGTGGAGGGAGCAGCCGCTTCGTGTGTGTCAAGGTTGCCGATGTAGTGGCCTGCCTACGTTATTGTTGTTTGATTTTATTGGCATTGCTGCCAGTTGTAGGACAGTTGTTGACCTATTTAGGGGTGGGATTATAGTGAATTAGCGAACGCTTGTCTTTGTTGTATTTCGAGTCTTGAATTTCGCAGCGGAGTGTGTGTTGCGGAAACGAATGATGATGAACTTGCCATCGGGATGAAGGGCCGCCCCGGCGCCTTGCGGCGGCGGCCCGGTGTTTCAGTGGTGGATGTCCAGCGTGACGTCGCCGCGTTCCTCGGCCACGGTTTCCAGAATTTCCAGAATGGTGGCGTAAAGGTCCACGCCCAGCGCCTTGCGCGCTTCCTCGGTTTCGCGCCAGACGATCTCGAAGGGGCCCGTCACGTCTTTGGCCAGGCTGTCGTACAGCGCGTCCAGATTGCGGCCGAAGTGGGCCGGCAGGAGCAACTGGCGGCTCAGCTCGTCAAACAGCTGGTCCAGGCTCTTGATGTGGTGCAGTTCGCAAACTTTCACTGGCATGGTGGCACCTCGATGAAGCGGTTGTAGTGGTCTACGGTGACGAAACGCTGGCCGGAACCGGAGAACACGATGCGGTAAGCGCCGCGCTTGCCCCCTTTATAGTTCAGATCGGCTTCCTGCCATTGCCCCTTGGGCAGACGTTTTTCGTAATTGCCGAAACGGTCGCCGCCTATGGATTTGCCGTTGAGGCCGGGCACGCCCCACAGGCTGCGGCCGGGCTGCCAGCCGGCGTTCTTGGCCTGGCGCTTGTTGATGAATTGCGGCGGCAGCTGGCCGTTCTTGCCCAACTGGCTCAGCACCGCGCTCAGCTCGTTCTGGTTGAGCTTGTTGCCGGCTTGCTGATTGACTTGGACCGCCACCAGCGAGCATTGCGGCAAGGCCCAGGCGGCGGGGGCGGCGATCAGACAGGCCAGCGCCAACAGGCGCGATAGACGTGGAATCATTGGGCTTGCTCCAGAGGCAGGGATTCAACCGGGTGGTCGGCGCCTATCAGCAGCGGCAGGATGCGGCGCATGCCGGCGCTGTCGGCGTCGGTGGTGATGAAGCGGTAGGCCGGGGCGACGGCGGGCGCGGCGTCCGGCAGCAAGGAGGCCACGCGCCGGGCGATGGCCTCGGCCGGGTCGTACAAGGCGATGCCGTCGCCGGTCAGTTCGCGGATCAGCGGCTCCAGAAACGGGTAATGGGTGCAGCCCAGCGCGATGTGGTCGATGCGCTCGTCAAGTAGCGGCCGCACTACGGCCGCCACCAGTTCGCGCGTGCGCGGGCTGTCCAGCTCGCCGGCCTCCACTTGCTCCACCCAGCCCGCGCCCACGCGGCGCAGCACTTCAACGTGGCCGGCGTGGGTGTCCAGCAGTTTGCGCACCCGCTCGCTTTGCAGCGTGGCCTGGGTGGCCAGCACGGCGATGCGGCCGGTGCGGCTCATGGCCGCCGCCGGCTTGATCGCCGGCTCTATGCCCACCAGCGGGATGGAAAGCTCGCGGCGCATGGCGGCGATGCCGGCGGTGGTGGCGGTGTTGCAGGCCACCACCAGCAGGGTGGCGCCTTGTTCTTGCAGATAGCGGCCCATTCTGACGCTGCGCTCGGCGATGTCGCTGTGGCTGCGTTGGCCGTAGGGGCAGTAGGCCTGATCGGCCAGATAGGTGATGCCCCAGCCGGGCAGCGCGGCGCGGACGGCCTTCCATACCGAAAGGCCGCCGAGGCCGGAGTCGAACATCGCGATCATGATGCGTTTGTCAGTTGTTCTGGATGACGATCTTGGGGAATTTGCCGGAGAAGTCCTGGGCTTTCTCGCCCACCTTCACCGCCACTTTGCGGGCGATGGCCTTGTACAGTTCCGCCACCTTGCCGTCCGGGTCGGCCGCCACCGTGGGGGTGCCGCCGTCCGCCGCCAGGCGGATGCCCATGTCCAGCGGCAGGGAGCCCAGCACGTCCACGCCAAAGTCCGCCGCCATCCGCGCCGCGCCGCCTTCGCCGAAGATGTGTTCGGCGTGACCGCAGTGGGAGCAGACGTGGATGGCCATGTTCTCCACCATGCCCAGGATGGGGATGCCCACTTTCTGGAACATGGTGACGCCCTTGCGCGCGTCCAGCAGGGCGATGTCTTGCGGGGTGGTGACGATGACGGCGCCGGTGACCGGCACTTTTTGAGACAGCGTCAGCTGGATGTCGCCGGTGCCCGGCGGCATGTCGATTACCAGATAGTCCAGATTGTCCCAGCGGGTGTCGTTGAGCAGCTGTTGCAGCGCCTGGCTGACCATGGGGCCGCGCCAGACCATGGCCTGGTCCGCGTCCACCAGATAGCCGATGGACATGGTCTGCACGCCGTGGCTTTCCAGCGGCTTAAGGCTTTTGCCGTCCGGGGTTTCCGGACGCTGGCCCTGCAAGCCCATCATCAGCGGCTGGGACGGGCCGTAGATGTCGGCGTCCAGGATGCCGACGCGCGCGCCTTCCGCGGACAGCGCCAGCGCCAGGTTGGCCGCGGTGGTGGATTTGCCCACCCCGCCTTTGCCGGAGGCGACGGCGATCACGTTCTTGACGCCGGAGAGCAGCGGCACGCCGCGCTGGGCGGAGTGGCTGGTGATCAGGCTGCCCACGCGCACGCTGAGTTTGCGTTGCTCGGCCAGCGGCGCCAGCGCGGCTTCAAAGCGCAGGCGAACCGGTTCGTGCTGGCTGTTGGCCGGATAGGCCAACACCACGTCCAGCGACAGTTCGGCGTCGCTGATCTTGATGTTTTTCACCGCCTTGGCGGCGACGAAGGGTTTGCCGGTGTTGTCGTCGATCAGGCTGGACACGGCTTCCAGCACTTGAGCATCGCTGAGTGACATGCTGTTTTCGGTTCCCGGTGAGGACTGGAAAAGGCGGGTGAGCTTGGAGAGCATGGGGAGGACATCCGTTGAATCTTTGGCTGTCCGGCAGTTTACCCCAACTTGCCCGCGCTGGCATCGGCGCGGGCGGGCGGGGGCTGCCGGCCTGGCTTATTTGACCACGTTGCCGGCGACGTTGAGCACGTCCCAGGTGCGGGCGAAGGGCGGCGCGTAGCAGAAGTCCATCATGCCCAGTTCGCGTGCGCTGACGCCCTTGGCGATGGCCACCGCCAGCGCATCCAGCCGGTGCACCACATCGCCATTGCGGCCTATCATCTGCGCGCCCAGCAGCCGCCGGCTGCCGGTTTCGTAGCAGAGTTTGACGTGGACTTCCGCCTGGCCCGGCACGTAGTTGGTGTGGTTCTTGTCTTTGACCAGCACGCTTTGGCAATCAAAGCCGGCGGCGCGCGCCTGGGCTTCGGACAGGCCGGTGCGCGCGGCGTCCAGCGACAGCACCCGCACCGCGGCGGAGCCCAGGGTGCCCGGATAGGCCTGGCGGCCGCCGGCCAGGTTCTCGCCCACCAGCCGGCCCAGCTTGTTGGCCCCGGTGGCCAGCGCCACGTAGACCGGTTGGCCGGTCAGCTGATGCGGCGCGGCGGCGCAGTCGCCGGCGGCGTAGATGTCCGGCAGGCTGGTTTCGCCGTAGGCGTTGACCACGATGGCGCCGTTGCCCAGGCGCTGCAGGCCGGCGTCGGCGGCGAAGGCGGTGTTGGGGCGTATGCCTATGCTCAGCACCACCAGATCGGCCGGGTATTCGCCGCGTTCGGTGAGCACGCTTTGCACCGCGCCGTCGCCGCGCAGCGCGGTGACGGCCTCGGACAGGTGCAAGGCCACGCCGTGTTCGCGCAACTCCTGCTCCATCAGGTCGGTGATTTCAGCGTCGAAGGCATCCGGCATCACCCGTTCCGCCAGCTGGATCAGCCGCACGCGCTTGCCCAGGCGGACCATGGCTTCGGCCAACTCCAGGCCGATGAAGCCGGCGCCGATGATGGCGACTTCGCGCACTTCCTCGCGGGCTGCGGCCGCGCGCAGCGCCAGGCCGTCTTCCATCACCCGTAGCGTATGCACGCCCGGCAAGTCCAGGCCCGGCAGCGGCGGGCGGATTTCGCTGGCGCCGGTGGCGATCATCAGCTTGTCGTAAGCGGCGTCGAAGGCTTCGCCGTCCGCCAGCCGGCGCACGCGCACCCGTTTGGAGGCGGGGTCTATGCTCAGCGCCTGGTGGCCGGTGTGCACGCGGATATTGCGCTTGGCGAAGTCTTCCACGCTGAATTCGGCCATATAGCCGGGCTCGTCGAACTCGCCGCCGACGAAGTAGGGCAGGCCGCAAGCGCCGAAGGAAATGACCTCGGACATCTCGTAGACGTCGATTTCGGCTTGCGGCGCGCTGCGGCGCGCCTTGGCCGCCGCGCTCATGCCGGCGGCTTCGCCGCCGATGATGACGATTTTCATAGTGTGTTCCCGTCCGGGTTGTTGCTGTGCCGCATTGTGGGGCAGTTGGCGGCTTTAATGGAAAAACCGCCTAGTATGCTGGATTTACAGGTTGTAAATAGGCATTCCCAGGCGGTTTTCAAGGCGGAGTCTCGCGCCGCTTGCTAAGCCATTTCTTCGTCCAGATTGATCTCGCGGTCGCTATTGAACACCTGCATATCGGTCTGGCCCAGCAGGCGGCTGGTCACGGTGCCGGCGGTGATGGAGCCGCTGACGTTGAGGGCGGTGCGGCCCATGTCGATCAAGGGTTCGATCGAGATCAGCAGGCCGGCCAGCGCCACCGGGAAGTCCAGCGCGGACAGCACGATCAGCGCGGCGAAGGTGGCGCCGCCGCCAACGCCGGCCACGCCGAAGGAACTGATGGTGATGATGGCGATTAGCGGCACGATGAAGTGCAGGTCCATCGGATTGACGCCCACGGTGGGGGCGATCATCACCGCCAGCATGGCCGGGTAGATGCCGGCGCAGCCGTTCTGGCCGATGGTGGCGCCGAAGGAGGCCGCGAAGTTGGCGATGCCGTCCGGAATGCCCAGCAGCTTGTTCTGAGTGGCCACGTTCATCGGGATGGAGCCGGCGCTGGTGCGCGAGGTGAAGGCGAAGGTCAGCACCGGGATCACTTTTTTAGTCCAGCGCAGCGGATTGACGCCGGCCAGGCCCACCAGCAGCAGGTGCACGGCGAACATCAGCAGCATCGCGCCGTAGGAAGCCAGCACGAAGTTGATCAGGTTGACGATGTCGGCCCAGCTGGAACCGGACACCACCTTGGTCATCAGCGCGAATACGCCGTAAGGGGTCAGGCGCAGCACCAGGGTCACCATGCGCATCACGATGGCCTGGGCCACGGCGATGAAATGGCTGAAGCTGGCGAACAGCTCGGGTTTTTTGCGGGCGATGCCGGTGGCGGACAGGCCGATCAGCACCGAGAAGATCACCACCCCGATGGTGGAGGTCTTGCGCGCGCCGGTCATGTCCAGGAAGGGGTTGGCCGGCAGGAAGTCCAGCACCAGCTTGCTGAAGGACAAGTCCTCCACCGTGCTCAGGTTCTTCACCAGCGATTCGCCGCGCGCCACCTCGGCGGCGCCGGCGGTCAGACCCTCGGCGCTGAGGCCGAACAGATTGGCCATCAGAATGCCGGCGCCGGCGGCGAGCATGGTGGTGAACAAGAGCACGCCCAGGGTGGCGGCGCTGATCTTGCCCAGCGAGGAGCCGCCTTCCAGCTTCAACAGCGCGGCGATGATGGACACCATGATCAGTGGGATTACGATCATCTGCAGCAGCTTGACGTAGCCGGAGCCGATGATTTCGCACAGTTCCAGGCAGGCGGCCAGCGCCGGCGAGCCGGGTTGGGCCAGCCATTGCAGCGCGGCGCCGAAGGCGACGCCCAGCGCCAGGCCGGTGAAGACCCGCTTGGTGAAGGAGACGTGAGTGCGTTGCTGCTGCCACAGCAGCGCCAACAAGGCCAGCGTGACGGCTAGCGTGGCGATGACGGTCAAGGTCATGGGAAACCCCTTAATCTATTGGTTTTGTCGTCAGGTTCCGCTGGCCGCCCGGGCCGGCTTGGCGTCAAAGCGCAGGGGCGGGTTTTGGGGTGGGGCGGCGAGCTGGGCTCAGCGTAGCGACGGCGCGGCGTCGGCATTTTGAGCGAGGTCAGACGAGCTTGGAATCCTGATAAAAAAGCTTCGCCCGGCGGGGCGCCGCTGGCGGGAGCCCGCGCGGCCGCGCCGGGGGAATACGGCGAAAAGCGGCGATTTTACCGATATTCCCCGCGCTTTACTCATATTAATAAGCATAAGCTTATTGATTGTTTTTCTATCAATCGCGCCGTGGCGCCGAGCCGGAGCGATCGACGATGGCTGGGCCGGCGCCTGCGCGCTCGTCTCGTCTTTGCTTGGCGGGGTGTGGGGTGTTTGGGTTGCAAATTGCTGTTTTTATTGTGTTTGTGGCAAAAATTGCTTTGCGCGCCAGGCTTTCTGCAGGTACAATTGCGCCCCTTTTTCGCTTTATTTGGCCCTTGTCCGTCCGGCCGCATGGGCAAGCGCGCCGCTTGCCGGTCTCAGAAAGGCTGCATCTCCCTAATGTCCGCTCTACACGCAAAGCTTAGCCGTTCCAATCTATTGTTTCCGCTGGCCCTGGTTCTGTTCGAATTCGCCGTCTACATCTGCAACGACATGGTGCAGCCGGCCATGTTGGCGGTCACCCGGGAATTCCTGGTCGACGCCTCCTGGGTGCCGGCGTCCATGACCGCCTTCCTGCTGGGCGGCGCGCTGCTGTCCTGGCTGACCGGCCCTCTGTCCGACCGCATCGGCCGCCGGCCGGTACTGCTGTTCGGCGTCGCCTACTTCACCGTGACCTGCCTGGCCACCTATCTGGTGAACTCCATCGAGGCCTTCATCGCGCTGCGTCTGCTGCAGGGCATTGGCCTGTGCTTCATCAACGCCGTCGGTTACGCCGCGGTGCAGGAAGCCTTTGAAGAAAAAGCCGCGGTCAAGGTCACCGCCTTGATGGCCAATGTGGCGCTGATCGCGCCGCTGGCCGGCCCGCTGGCCGGCGCCGCGCTGATGGAGCTGGCGCCGTGGCGCACCAGCTTCCTGCTGATCGCCGCGCTGTCCTTCCTGGCCTTGCTGGGCCTGATCTGGAAAATGCCGGAAACCACCCAGCCCAGCCACGAGAAACTGCCGCTGGCGCAGATGGGCCGCGATTATCTGAAAGTGTTCGGCAACGGCCGCTTCGTGCTGTCCGCGCTGTGCATCCCGCTGCTGGCGCTGCCGCTGATGGGCTGGATCGCCATGTCGCCGGTGCTGCTGGTGAATGATCTGCACATGAGCGCGCTGGAATACGGCCTGATGCAGCTGCCGGTGTTCGGCGGCCTGATCGCCGGCAATCTGGCGCTGGTGCTGGTGGCCGGCCGCTGGCCGCTGGGCCGTTCCGCGCTGATCGGCATGTGGCCCATCGTGATCGGCCTCAGCCTGATGCTGTCCGGCGTGCTGTTGTCCGCGCATCCGCAATACTTCATGGTGGCCGGCATGACGCTGATGGCTTTCGGCGAAGGCCTGGCGTTTGGCGTGCTCTACCGTTTTGCGCTGATGTCCTGCGACGCCGCCGGCAAGGGCACGGTGTCTGCCAGCATGAGCATGTTGTCCATGGCCGGCTACGCGCTGGGCGTGGAGCTGTTCCGCATCGCTTACCAGCAGGCCGGCATGCTCGGCTTCGCCTGCCTGTCGCTGGCCTTCTCGCTGGCCTATGTGCAGGTGGCGCGCCGCACCGTGCGCGGGGCCATGCTGGAGCGCGCGCAACAGGCCGAGGCCAAGCAGCCGGAACTGGCCAATCAGGCTTCCTGAGCCCGAACCCGGCCCCGCTGGCACAGCCCGGCCCGCATGCGCGGCCGGGCTTTGTCTTGATGGCCGCCGTTTCCCGGATATCCGTCGTGACCGCCGGGGGCGACTGCCTCTATAATCGATCGTTTCAGATCGCACCTTTGGAACAATCCTAATGAGCAAACGCAAGATTCTGGTGACCAGCGCACTGCCTTACGCCAACGCGGGGCTGCATCTGGGTCACATGCTGGAACAGATTCAGACCGATATCTGGGTGCGCTTCCAGAAGATGCGCGGCCACGAATGCTATTACGTCTGCGCCGACGACACCCACGGCGCCCCCATCATGCTGGCGGCGGAAAAACAGGGCATCACCCCGGAGCAGTTGGTGGACAGCGTGCGCGAACTGCACCTGGCGGATTCTCTGGGCTTCCTGATCGGCCACGACAACTACTACAGCACCAACAGCCCGGAGAACAAGGCGCTGGCGGAGCAGGTGTATCTGGCCTTGAAAGCCGACGACAAGATCGCCTGCCGCACCATCGAGCAGTTGTTCGACCCGGAAAAGCAGATGTTCCTGCCGGACCGCTTCGTCAAGGGCGAATGCCCCAAGTGCAGCGCCAAGGATCAATACGGCGACAACTGTGAAGTCTGCGGCGCCACTTACAACCCCACCGAACTGAAGAACCCGTACTCGGCGGTGTCCGGCGCCAAGCCGGTGCTGAAAACCTCCGAGCACTATTTCTTCCGTCTGGGCGAGTGCGCCGACTTCCTCAAACAATGGACCGGCGGCAGCAGCGTGCGCGCCGACGGCGCGACCCAGCCGCATTTGCAGCCGGAATCGCTGAACAAGATGAACGAGTGGATTTCCGGCGGCCTGCAGGACTGGGACATCAGCCGCGACGCGCCGTACTTCGGCTTCGAAATCCCGGGCGCGCCGGGCAAGTACTTCTATGTGTGGCTGGACGCGCCCATCGGCTACATGGCCAGCTTCAAGAACCTGTGCGATCGCAGCGGCCTGAATTTCGACGAGTGGTTCGGCAAGGACAGCCGTACCGAGATGTACCACTTCATCGGCAAGGACATCCTGTACTTCCACGCGCTGTTCTGGCCGGCGATGCTGAACTACTCCGGCCTGCGCGCGCCCACCGGCGTGTTCGCCCACGGCTTCCTCACCGTGGACGGGCAGAAGATGTCCAAGTCGCGCGGCACCTTCATCCAGGCCAAGAGCTATCTGGATTGCGGGCTGAATCCGGAGTGGATGCGCTATTACATCGCCGCCAAACTGAACGGCCGCATCGAAGACATCGATCTGAACCTGAACGACTTCGTCGCGCGGGTGAATTCCGATCTGGTGGGCAAGTTCGTCAACATCGCCAGCCGCTCCGCCGGCTTCATCGCCAAGCGCTTTGACGGCATGCTGGCCAGCCAGGTTAGCGACGGCGACATCCTCGCCAAGCTGCAGGCCGCCGCCGATGAACTGGCCGCCGCCTTCGAGGCGCGCGAATACGCCAAGGCGCTGCGCGACGTGATGGCGCTGGCGGACGTGGTCAACGCCTACGTGGACGCCAACAAGCCGTGGGAACTGGCCAAGCAGGAAGGCCAGGACGCGCGCTTGCAGGAAGTCTGCACCGTGCTGATCAACGCCTTCCGCCTGCTCACCATTTACCTGAAGCCGGTGCTGCCCAAGCTGGCCGAAGGCGTGGAAGCCTTCCTCGACGTGGCGCCGCTCGCCTGGAGCGACGCCGCCAACCTGCTGCTGGGCAAGAAGATTCACGCCTACCAGCACCTGATGCAGCGCATCGACCCGGTGCTGATCGACAAACTGATAGAAGCGAACAAACAGAATATGCAAGCCACCGCAGACACCCCGGCCGCGGCTCAATACGAGCCGCTGGCCGAAACCATCAAGATCGACGACTTCGCCAAGCTGGACCTGCGCATCGGCAAGGTGCTGGAGTGCAACTTCGTCGAAGGCTCGGACAAACTGCTGCAGTTCACCGTGGATATGGGCTTTGAGAAGCGCAACATCTTCTCCGGCATCCGCAAGGCTTATCAGGAGCCGGAAAAACTGGTGGGCCGCAATGTGGTGGTGGTGGCCAATCTGGCCGAGCGCAAGATGCGCTTCGGCGTGTCGCAGGGCATGATCGTCTGCGCTTCCGGCCAGGACGACAGCGAAGGCCTGTTCCTGCTGGACGCCGATCAAGGCGCCAAGCCGGGCATGCGCATAGGCTGAGCCGGTAGTTCCTAATCCTGACTGTTCTTTTTACTAGTTGGGTCCCGCGGCCCCTGCTGTCATATTGGCATGCAGGGGCCGCGTCATTTCGCGGCCCCGAAACCTTCACCGGGCTGTCATCTGAGGCTGTTACATTCACTGCAAGCCAAATGCGAAACATTCTCGTCCGGCTGGCGGAACTTTTGAAAATATGGTATGTCTCTAGATGAAATGAATTTTGAACAACCCAAAAAAAAGAAAAAGGAATGAACCATCATGAAAATTTCTCAACTGAAACCCGGCTACAAAATCCTTGAGCACAAGGACAGCGGCTCTACCATGCATTACGAAGTGGTCAGCATTCGACAGGTTGGCAAGATGTTTGAAGTGACTTTCAAGTCCGCCTTGGGTTTGGCCAGCGCCTTGTATCCCGCCAACGCCTTCATTCAGGCGGCCGCCTGATGCCACTCCCCTGCGTTTGTCCATTCCATTGCGCAGATTACAGATGAAGCCCCGCAAAATGCGGGGCTTTGTTTTTGGCCCGTCCTTTTTCTCCCCCTGCGAAAAACTCAAGTCAGGCAGTTGACGTTTCGATGCAAATTGTTCATGCTTTTTGCATTTGAAGGCGGAGGCGCCGTGCCGAAACGCGCAAAACTGATACTGGAAATCATCGTCAATTTCCTGCTGCCCTGGTTGTGCTACCGCTATGGCGAGCCGCGCTGGGGCGAAGCCGGCGCACTGATGTTTTCCGCCTTGCCGCCGGTGCTGTGGAGCGTGATCGAGCTGTTGCGCTTCCGGCGCGTGGACGCTTTGAGCCTGCTGGTGTTGTTGGGCATAGGCTTGTCCTTGCTGGCCATGCTGCTGGGCGGCGACGCGCGCCTGCTGTTGCTGCGCGAGTCCCTGATCACAGGTTTGATCGGCTGCGGCTTTCTGCTGTCCCTGGCGCTGCGTCGGCCGCTGGTGTTCTATCTGGCGCGGGCGACCTTGGCGCGGGAATCGGAGCAGGGGCGGGAACGGTTCGAACAACTATGGCGCGCGGATGGCTTCAGGCGCGCCATCCAGCAAATGACGCTGTGGTGGGGCTTGGGCTTGAGCCTGGAGGCGGGCGGGCGCGCTTATCTGGCCTGGACCTGGCCGGTGGAGCGTTTTCTGCTGGTGGCGCCCTTCATCAGCTACGGTGTGATGGGCGGGCTGTGCCTGATGACCTTGCTGTATAGGCGGAAGATGCGCCGCGAAGCCGCCGTGGCCATGGCCGCGCTTTGAAGCGGATCTCGGGCGAATAGACAAAAAAAAGGGCCGCAAAAGCGGCCCTGAAGTTCCGTGATGAACACTTAGGAGGAAAGACACGGCTGCTTGTTTTGCGGCTTCGCTGGCAGTCGAAACCGCAGCGGCAATGTCTTCCAAAATGCACAAGATCGCGCCCGCATCGGCAGCGCCTGTTGGCAGACAGGCGGCTGACTTCTCGGGCCGCAATCGCTCGGGGAGAACGACTGCGCTGACCTTGAGTTCACTTTAGACGGTCTTTGTTGATCAGGTGTGTGGTAGTAAAGATCAACTGTTAACAAGTATGAATCGTCTTGGTGCGAACTTTCCCCGCATCAGAAATCTTTTTTCCCAAAACGCTTGACCAGAAAAACGGGGCGGGGTATAGTTCGCTCCTCTGCACGAAACACAGCAGACAGATCAGACGCGGGGTGGAGCAGTCTGGTAGCTCGTCGGGCTCATAACCCGAAGGTCGTAGGTTCAAATCCTGCCCCCGCAACCAAGTTAAAAAACCCGAAGCCAAACGGCTTCGGGTTTTTTGCGTTTTACTTTCCTTCTCGATTAAGCCAGTTCGTTCAACTGCCGGAAAATATCTTCCAGCTTCAGTTGCAAGGGCTCCAGCAGCGCCTGCACTCCGGGGCCGGACAGCGCCCGGTCTTCATGATGGCCTAGCAGGCCGGCCAAGGTGGCCAGCGCGGCGTTGACTCCGCTCAGTTCCACCAGATTTTGCTCCAGCGTCTTTTCCACTTGCGCCAACGCGTGTTCCAATTGCGGCCATTCCGGCTGCGGCTCCCGCCTCAGCTGCTCCAGGTTCTGGCGGAGCAGCGTCAGCATCGGAATCGTCGCCGGCATGCTTGGGGATGGGCGTAAGGCGGCTTGGTCCATGAGTTTGCCTTTCAAATGCCGCTGACGGCGCCCAGTCGTTCACAGGGCGGGTAGGCCAGCATGAATGTCCGGAAAAATTTCAGGAAGGCGGTTTCCGCGACGCTGAGGCTGCGCTCGCGATGCCACATCAGGTAGATGTCGATATCGGCGACGCCTTGTTCCGGCGGCAGCCGCCATAAGCGCTGCTGCACAATGTCGTTGGCGACGCTATGTTCCGGCAGCGCGCCGATGCCGTAGCCGGCGAAGATCATGCGGCGAATCTCGTCCAGGCTGGGAGAACTGGCGACGATGCGGCCGGTGAAGCCGGCTTGTTCGCGGAAAATGGTCAGCGGAGACAGGCAGTCGCCCAGCTGATCGCTGGAAAAGCTGACGAAGTTTTCCGTCAGCAGATCGGTCAGTTGCAAGTCCATTTCGCCAAATAGCCTGTGATGCCGGCCGCAATACAGCGCAAAGCGCTGCGGGAAAATACAGACTTGCTCCAGTTTGTCCACGGCGAAGCGGGACAGGCTCAGGCCCAGGCCGGCTGTTTTCTGCTGCAGCGAGTTGATGATGTCGGCGCTGCGCATCACGTCAATGCGCAAGTCCACGCGTGGATGGCAGCGATGGAATTCGGCCAGACATTTGTCGTAGACGGCTGATTCGATGCGGCTGATGGTCAGCAGGACCACCAGGCCGGCGACATCGTGGTGATGGGGCGTTTGCTGCAAGCCAAGTTGCAGCCGGGACACCGCTCCGCGCACTTCGCCGGCGATGCGATAAACCTCCTCCCCGGCCTTGGTCAAGGCGAAGTGCTGCGGCGAGCGCTGGCTGATCAGGCGCATGTTCAGATGTTCTTCCAGTCTTTGCAAGGAGCGGCTGATCGCCGGCTGAGTCAGGTGCAGGCGGACGGCGGCGCGGCTGATGCCGCGCTCTTCGACGATGACCAGATAGGTGCGCAGCAGGTTCCAGTCCAGGGTGTCGTTAAGCCGGCCGAAGACGGCTTCCACAGTGTTGGCGCGCTTTTCCATGCGAAGCCTCTCGCGCTCAGGGCTGCAGCAGGCCGGAGAAGAACTGTCCGGCGTTGCGGCCCAGGCTGTCCAGGTGATAGCCGCCTTCCTGCACGATGACGGTGGGAAGGCGCAATTGAGCGATCCGCCGACCCAGGCGGGCGAAGCCGGGGCTGCTGAAGGCGATTTTGGATTGCGGGTCCTCCTGGTAGATGTCGAAGCCCAGCGACAGCACAAGGACGTCGGCCTGGAAGCGGTGGATTGCGGCACAGGCCGGTTCCAGTTGTCGGAAGAAGGCCTCTTCATCGCTGCCATGGGGCAGGGGCAGGTTCAGATTGTGACCCTGGCCGGCGCCTGCGCCGCATTCGTCGGCGAAGCCGGCCACCACCGGGTAGAAATTGGTGGGATCGCCGTGGATGGAGACGAATAGCGTGTCGTCGCGCGCATAGAAGATGTCCTGAGTGCCTTGGCCGTGGTGCATGTCGGTGTCCAGGATGGCGATGCGAGGGTAGGCGGGGCGCAGGCTTTCCGCGGCGATGGCGGCATTGTTCAGATAACAGAAACCGCCGGCGCCGTCGGGACGGGCATGATGGCCGGGCGGGCGACACAAGGCGTAGGCGAAGCGTTCTCCCGCCTGGACGGCCGCCGCGGCCGAAACCGCGCTCTGGGCCGACCAATATGCGGCCAGCCAGGTGTCGGCGCCAATCGGGCAGCTGCCGTCCAGCTGGTGTTTGGCGGCTTGGGCCAGGATGCCGCGACCGGCGTTGGGCGAACGCACAAAGATATTGGATATCAGTTCATCGCCCCATTCGCCTTGGCCGGCGGCAAGCCAGGCCTCGTGCCCGTGCTGGAGGAATTCAAGGTAGTCGCGCTGATGCACCGCTTCGAGGGGGGGCATGCCGTGGTCGGCGGGCTCGTGGAGCGGGAATTGCCATTGGCGCACCGCGGACAATAGGGCGTCGATGCGCTGCGGCACTTCCTGCGCTTGGCGCATTTGGCCGCGAGACAGATAGCTTTGCGGTTGATGCCGGCGTTGCAGCGGATGGAAAAAAGTTTTCATGAGGCGTTGTCCTGTGCGTTGGCGCGAGCCAGCACGGCGTGGAGCAGCACATTGGCGCCCATGGCCGCATGCTCGGGTTCGATGGATTCGGCTTCGTTATGACTGATGCCGTCGCGGCAGGGGATGAAGACCATGGCGCTGGGACAGTGGCGAGCCAGCACGATGGCGTCGTGGCCGGCGCCGCTGACGATGTCTTGGTGGGGATAGCCCAGCCGGGCGGCGGCCTCGGCCAGCAAGCGCTGGCAGCCGGCGTCGAACGGAGTGGGCGGGGCATGCCATAGCGTTTCGATGCGGGCGGCGATGCCGCGCGCCTGCGCGACGCCGCGGATCCGCTCGCAGATGTCGTTGGCCATGAGCTGCAGGCCGGCGGCGTCCGGATGGCGCAAGTCCAGGCTGAATTGAACCTTGCCCGGCACGGTGTTGCGCGAAGGTTTGCCTATCGTCAGCTGGCCGCAAGTCCACAAGGCTTGCGGGTAGCGGCTGGGCGCGTCGTTCTCCCATTGCGTCAGGATGGCGGCCGCCGCCTGCAGCGCGTCCCTGCGGTATGTCCGAGGGGTGGTTCCGGCGTGGGCGCCGGCGCCTTCAAGCTCCGCCTCCAGCCACAAGATGCCTTGTCCGCCGCTGACCACGCCGATCGGCAGCCGCCGCGACTCAAGAACCGGGCCTTGTTCGATGTGCGCTTCGAAATAGGCGTCCGGCATGGGGCCGGGCGTTGCGCGCGGGCCCTGACAGCCGCTGGCCTGCAAGGCGGCGGCCAGCGTGACGCCCTGGCTGTCGGCGGCGCGCAGCGCCTGTTCCAGCGGCAATTCGCCGGCAAACACAGAGGAGCCGAGCATGGCGGGCGCGAAGCGCGCGCCTTCTTCATTGGTCCAGCAGGCGATCTCCAGCGGGCGTCGCGTTTCGACATCATGGTCGTTCAGCGCGCGAATCACCTCCAAGGCGGCCAGCACGCCGTAGACGCCGTCAAAATTGCCGCCTTCCGGCTGGCTGTCCAGATGGCTGCCCATCATCACCGGCGCCAGTTCGGCGCAGCGTCCCCGGCGGCGGGCGAAGAGATTGCCGACGGCGTCGCTCTCCAGGCTCAGGCCGGCTTGCCGGCACCAAGTGGAGAACAGCCGCCGGGCGGCGACATCCTCGGCGCTGAGCGCCAGGCGGCAGACGCCGCCGCGGCCGGTGGCGCCGATTTGAGACATGGCAAGCAGGCTTTGCCATAGGCGGGCGGAGTCTATGTTCAGCATGGAGGGGCCCCTCAGGCTTGGTCTGCATGGAGGTGGCGCAGGCGGTCCAGCGCCACGACGGACAGCAGGGAGACGGCGGACATCAGTGAATAGAATATCGCCAGCGGCCACCATTCGCCGTGGTAGCGCTGGGCCAGCATGGTGCCTATCAAAGGCGTCAGACCGCCGGCGATGGCGCCGCAGACTTGGTAGGACAGGGAGATGGCGGTATAGCGCACCCGGGTTTCGAAGATGCCGCTGACGAAGCCGGCGATCACCGAGTAAAAGCTGGCCATGCAAATCACGCAGATGGCGATGCCCATCACCATCAACCAGGCATTGCCGCTGGCCGCGCCTTGCTTGACCAGCACGAACATCGGATAGGGGGACAGGATGGCCAGCGCCGCGGCGATTTTCAGGAAGCGGGCGGCGCCGAATCTTTGGCCCAGCCAGGCGGCCAGCGGCTGGATGGCGAATTGAATGAAGGCGACGTAGAACAGACAGGCCAGAATCGCGGATTTGGCCAGGCCCAGGTATTCGGTGGTGAACACGATCATGAAGGTGTTGGTGAAATAGACGCCGGCAATGCCTATGGTGTTGGCGCCTATGCACAACAGCAGCAAGGGCCAGGCCTTGCGCACCACCTCCAGCAGCGGCGCGGCGCTGGCGGCCCGCTGTTGGCGGCTGGTTTCAAACTCGGGGGATTCGTTCACGCCCAAGCGAATCAGTAGGCCGATCAGCAGCAGGCCGGCGCTGGCGAGGAAGGGCAGCCGCCAGCCGTAGTCCAGCATGGCCTGCGGCTCCATGGCGGTGACCCACTTGAAGGCCAGCAAGGACAGGATCAAGCCGGCCGGGCTGCCGAGTTGGGCAAAGGAGGCGAACAAGGTGCGGCGTTGGCGGCCGGCGTGTTCGCCGGCGATCAGCACCGCGCCGCCCCATTCTCCGCCTACGGCGACGCCTTGCAGCACCCGCAGCGCCACCAGCGCGACGGGCGCCCAAAGGCCGATCTGCTGGTAGGTGGGCAATAGGCCGATGCAGACGGTGGCGATGCCCATCAGCATCAGGGTGATGACCAGGGACTTTTTGCGGCCCAGCCTGTCTCCCAGGTGGCCGAAGACGATACCGCCGAGGGGACGGGCGAAAAAGCCGACGGCGAAGGTGCCAAGCGCGGCCATGCGGCTGAGAAAGGGGTCGCCGGGAGGGAAGAACAACTGGCCGAACACCAGGGCGGCGGCGGTGCCGTAGATGTAGAAGTCGTACCATTCGATCATGGTGCCGACAAAGGCGGCCAGTCCGGCGCGCGCCGGTTGACGGGCGCCTGGGGCAAGCTGCCCGGATTTGCTATTACCTGAAATAATATTTTCCATGTCGGTGGTCCGCCCTTGGGAGAGGGTTGATCGTATTGCCGGCAAGGTGAATTTATTGCGCACAGAGCAGGTGTCGTCAAATCATCAATATGCATCCAGGCTATTACTGTGGTTCATATTTTTCCGGCGTCCTCGGCGGCGGCGGCGTCGAGAGGGAGGCTGTTGCTGGATGCCGCGCTGCCTTATAGTGCTTTCATCCATCCGCATTCAGGAGCCGCAGCATGCGCATTGCCGTTTTCGACGCCAAGAATTACGACCGCCACGCGCTGGAGGCCGCCAATCAAAGCCACCATCATCAATTGCAGTTTTTCGAACCGCGCCTGAACCTGGACACCGTGGGCCTGGTTCAGGACGTGGACGCGGTCTGCCCCTTCGTCAACGACAGGCTGGACGCGGCGGTGGTGGCCAAACTGGCGGCGGCGGGGGTGAAGCTGGTGACCTTGCGCTGCGCCGGCTACAACGGCGTGGATCTGGCGGCCTGCCGCCGGTACGGCATCGCGGTGACCCGGGTGCCGGCCTATTCGCCGCACGCGGTGGCTGAGCACGCCTTCGCCTTGCTGCTGGCAGTGGTGCGCCGCATCCACAAATCCTATACCCGGGTGCGGGAGATGGATTTTTCCTTGGACGGACTGGTGGGTTTCGATTTGCACGGCAAGACCATGGGTGTGTTGGGCGCCGGCCGCATCGGCCAGGCCACGATGTCCATCGCACGCGGCTTCGGCATGCGGGTGCTGGCTTACGATCTGTATCCCAACGCCGAGCTGGCGGCGAGCCTGGGCTGCGAGTTCGTGTCCTTGGAGGAGGTCTGGCGGCAGGCGGACGTGATCAGCCTGCATCTGCCGCTGACGGCGGAGAGCCGGCATGTGGTCAATCGCGAGACGCTGGCGCGGATGAAGCCGGGCGCGGTCTTGATCAATACCAGCCGCGGCGGCCTGATCGATACCGCCGCCTTGCTGGAGGCCTTGAAGGCCGGGCGCTTGTCCGGCGTGGGCCTGGATGTGTACGAGATGGAAGAGGGCGTGTTTTTCGAGAACCTGTCGGAAAGCGGGCTGCAGGACGATCAGCTGGCGCGGCTGCTGACTTTCCCCAATGTGCTGGTGACTTCGCACCAGGGCTTTCTGACGCGCGAGGCGCTGATGAATATCGCCGACACCACCTTGGGCAATGCCGGCGCTTTCGAGCGGGGAGAGGCGCTGGTCAACGCCGTCTCCGCCTAGTTGGGGCTGCTAAGAAAACCGCGCTGAGAAGCGGAGCCAAGGTGTGCCGACGCAGACAGTACAAGTGGTACGACAAGGAGGCGCAACGCAGGGTCAGGGATGCTGTTAGCGGGTCTTAGGGCGCCTGTTTACGATTTCGCGAGCCAGAGAGAGAGACAAGGCGTTGAGGCTGAGAAAGCGGAATGTACGGGGGTACATGAGCATTTCGAAGGGGTTTTCAACGCCGTATCGCTGAAGCGCAGCAGACTTTAGAGGTTCTTAGGGCAGGTCGCGGCGGAACACCCAGTTGAGCTCGCTGGAGGCCGCCGCATCGAAGGCGTAGCCGGCGCTGTCGAAGTGCTTGAGCTGCTCCGGCTGGCTGACCTGATGCAGCGCGGCCCAGCGCGCCATCATGCCGCGCGCGCGCTTGGCGTAGAAGCTGATGATTTTGTACTGGCCGTTCTTGCGGTCCTGGAACACCGGGGTGATCAGGCTGCCGTTGAGCTTGGCCGGCTTCACCGCCTTGAAGTATTCCTCCGAGGCCAAGTTCACCAGCACCGGGTCTTTTCTTTGCTCCAGCACCGCGTTCAGCGCGTGGGTGACGGTGTCGCCCCAGAACTCGTACAAGTTTTTGCCGCGCGGGTTGCTCAGGCGGGTGCCCATCTCCAGCCGGTAGGGCTGCATCAGGTCCAGCGGCCGCAGCGCGCCGTAGAGGCCGGACAGGATGCGCAAATGGTTTTGCAGATAGCTCATCTGCCCCGGCTCCAGGCTGGCGGCGTTCAGACCTTCGTAGACATCGCCCTTGAAGGCCAGCACCGCCTGTTTGGCGTTGGCCGGGCTGAACGGCGCTTGCCAGTCGTGGTAGCGGCCCACGTTCAATTGGGCCAGCGCGTCGCTGATGCTCATCAGCTTGCCGATTTCCAGCGGGCTCTTGGCGCGCAGCACCTGAATCAGTTCGGCGCTGTGATGCAGAAAGTCCGGCTGGGTGTAGTGATCGGTGGCGGCGGGGGTGTCGAAGTCCAGCGTCTTGGCTGGGGAGATGACCATCAGCATGAGGCGAATCCTTATTGAGCAGCCGTCATTGTACTGGACTGCGCGGGGCTTGGCCCGTCGTCGTGACCGGCGGCGCGCTTGGCTCTAGAATGCAGGCCGGGATTTGAATCTATGATGGTCTGGCAAGGAGAGGGCATGAGGGTATTGGTGCAAAGGGCGAGGCAGGCGTCGGTGACGGTGGAAGGGCGCGTGACCGGGGAGATCGGTCCCGGCCTGTTGTTGCTGGTGGGCATTGAGGAGGAAGACGGGGCGGAGGATATCGCCTGGCTGACGCGCAAGCTAAGCCAACTGCGGATCTTCAACGACGAGGCCGGCGTGATGAACCGCTCGGTGCTGGATTGCGGCGGCGAGGTGTTGGCGGTCAGCCAGTTCACCTTGTTCGCCAGCACCAAGAAGGGCAATCGGCCGTCGTATTCGCGCGCGGCGCGGCCGGAGCGCTCCAGCCCCCTGTTCGATCAATTTGTCGCCTCGATGGCGCAGACCTTGGGCAAGCCGGTGCCCACCGGGGTGTTTGGCGCGGACATGCAGGTGGCGCTGGTCAACGATGGTCCGGTGACGATCTGGCTGGACAGCAAGATGATGGAGTAAGAGATGGAAGGCAGCCGCTGGCGCTCCTGGCGCATTCTGCTGACGCCGTATTATCTGAACCTGTACGCCCGGCAGGCGCATGTGCTGCGGGTGGCCGCGGCGTTTTTGGTGGGTTTGGCCTTGAACCTGCTGTTCGAGATACCGCATGGCAGCTGGATGCTGGTGACCATTCTGATCGTGCTGGGCAGCGTGCCGCACTGGGGCGGGGTGAGGCGCAAGGCCTTGCAGCGCATGGGCGGCTCTTTGCTGGGGGCGGCGGCCGGCCTGGTGGCCATGGCCTTGTATCGCCATTCGCCGCTGTCCTGCTATCTGTGGATGACGGCGCTGGTGATGCTCAGCGCCTGGTTCGCGCTGGGCAAGGGCGAGTATCTGGCGCTGCTGGTGGGGCTGACCATGGTGATTGTCGCCGGCCTGGGCAACGAGCCGGTGGAGGCCGCGCTGTGGCGCGGCTTCAATGTGCTGGCCGGTTCCCTGCTGGGCTTGGTGGCCGCCGGCCTGTTTCCTTTGCGGGCGATAGACAGCTGGCGTTTTTTGCTGGCGGACAATTTGCGCGAAGCGGCCACCCTGTACAGCAAGATCGCGCGGCGGCGCGAGGTGGATGCCGGCCTGGCGCTGGAGCGTTTCAACAGCCGCTTGATCCGGATGCGCGCCTTGGTGGCGGCGGCGGTACAGGAGTCCGGCCTGCCCGCGGCGGGTTTCGACGCCATCCAGCGGCGTCAGCGTGCGCTGTGCAGCTTGCTGGACCGGATGGGCGAGGTGGCCCAGAACACGCCGGCCCTGAGCGACGGCGCCGAGCAGCGCCGCGCCATCGTGCGCACGCTGATGCGCGCCGCTCACGGCATGCGCTTCAATCAGCCGGCGATGCTGGCGGAGGTGCTGAGCGAGGCGGTCAGTCCGCTGGCGCTGGACAAGCCCTCGTATTGCCACTGGCTGACCGCGGAGTTCAATCTGGTCGCCGAGCATTTGCGCGAGGATTTGGCGCTGCTGCTGCCCAGCCTGATGCAGGTGCCGCCGCCCAGCCGCGGGGTGCTGCTGATGGTGTGGCACTGGCTGAGCAGCGCCAGCCAGGGGCGCAGCCGTTAGCGGCGGACATGAAAAAAGCCAGGGCCCGCCCTGGCTTTTTTTTGCGGGCCAAGTCCTTACAGGCCCTGGATGCGCACTTTCTGGCCCGGCTGCAGCCGGGTCAACTGGCGGGAATCGTTCCAGCGCTGGATGTCGTTGTGATTGACGCCGAAGCGGCGGGCGATGCTGAACAGGGTGTCGCCGCGCTGCACCACGTATTCCGCCGGCACGCTGCCGGTGGCGCGCTGGTTGATCTGCAGGCCGCTGACTTTCAGCAAGGCGTCTTGCTGAGCCTGGCTGGCGCGGCTGTCCGCCAGCAGGGTCACGCTCTTGTCCAGGGTTTTGTTGACGTTGAGCACCTGGCCGACCAGAACGGTGTTGGAGTCCAACTGATTGGCCGTTTTCAAATCGTCCAGACTAAGGTTGAAGCGACGGGCGACGCTGTACAGGGTGTCGCCCGCGGCCACGGTGTAATTGCCGTCGGCGTCGGCCGTGGCCGTTGTCGCGGGCGCAGCCGCCACGAGGACGGTTTTGGCCGAGGCCGGCGGGGATTCCGGCGCTGCCGCCAGGGCGGGAGCGGGCTGGACGGCGGCCGGCGGCGTCTGAACCTGAGCGACGGGGGTGGCTTGCGGGACGGCTTGGGCCGAGGCGACCATCACCGCCGGCGCGGCGCGCGGCGTTTCCGCCTGCGCCAACAGGGTGGCGCTGTCGCCGCTTTCCGGCAAGGCGGTGTCGGTGGCGTCCAGCGGACGGATGTCGCGCTGATCCTTGCTCATCGCCACCAGCACCGGCTGGCCGGCCTTGAGCGAGCTGCTGCTCAGATTGTTGGCGCTCATCAATTGGCCGGTGCTCATCCCGTGCTCGCTGGCGATCAGGCTGACGTTGGCGTCCGCGGGCGGAGTGTAGACTTCCCAAGTGAGCAGCGGCTTGTCCCACTTGGCCAGATTGGCCTGGAACTTGTCGGCCTTGGCCGCCGGGATCAGCATCTGGCGGCCGTTTTTGTGCGCGTATACCGGCAGGTTGAAAGCCGGGTTCAGTTCTTTGAATTCCCCGATGGACACGCCGGCCAGCTTGGCGGCGATGTCGATATTCATGTGCTTGCCGGTGGAAACCGCGACGAAATAAGGCTTGTTGGGAAATTTGTCCAGGCGCACGCCGAACTTGGCCGGATCGTTGAGGATGTTGCGCACCGCCAGCAACTTGGGCGCGTAGTTGCGCGTTTCGTTGGGCATGCGGATGTTTTCGTACGTCACTTCCTGACCGTTGGCCTGCAGCCGGGCGATGGCGCGGGAGACGTTGCCCTCGCCCCAGTTATAGGCGGCCAAGGCGATATTCCAGTCGCCAAACTGTCCGTACAGGTTTTCCAGGTAGTCCAGCGCGGCGCGGGTGGCTTCCATCACGTCGCGGCGGCCGTCGTACCACCAGGTCTGTTCCAGACCGTAGTGGCGGCCGGTGGCTGGCATGAATTGCCACAGGCCGGAGGCGCCGACATGGGATTTCGCGGTGGGAACGAAGGCGCTTTCCACCAGCGGCAGCAGCGCCAGTTCGGTGGGCATGCCGCGGCGCTCCACCTCGTTCATGATGTGAAACAGATATTTTCTACTGCGGTCCAGCGTGCGGCGGAAGTATTCCGGCTTGCTGGCATAAAAGCGTTCCTGGCGGCGCACGATATCGGCGTTCACTTCCGGCAGTTGGAAGCCTTCGCGCGCGCGCTCCCAGACATTGTCGCCGTTGCGAAGCAGGCTGGAGTTCAGCAGCATCATGTCCAGGCCGGAGGCCAGGCCCTCGTCCACGCCGACGGATTGGCGAAACGCCCCGTCCGCGTGCGCGGCGGAGGCAAATAAAAAAGCAAATGACAGCGAAAGTGCCAACGGGGTGAAGCGATTCATTTGGCGGGCCCGGAATTCTGATTTCGGCTGATGCTAAACAGCCAACATAGGGGTGTCAACCAAAAAACCAAATAACTTCATGTGCTTTGCTGACATATAGGCCATGCAGACTGTCCTGCGCCAGTTATTTTTAACAGTGGCGCTCAGGATTCAGTTCCTTGTCATGGTTTGAGGGGCCGTTCGCGGTAGGCCGCGCGTAGGCGATACGGCCTTGAAAACCGTTTTGAAATACGAATGGACCGCGACGCGCCTTCCGTTTTTCCCGTCGTTTTCCCTGCCGTTTTCGCCGTGTTTCGCCTTGGCTCGCAAGATTGTGAACAAATCCCTCAGAAGCGATTTTTCCACTCGCGCAGCGCGGAAAAGACCTCGACAACATCATTAAGCGGCTGGCCGCTCCAGTGCGCGGCGGACTGGCGCACCGCCGGTTCATGCGCGCGCAGAAAGGGATTGCTGGCGCGTTCCAGGCTGATGGTGGAGGGCAGGGTGGGCAGGTTCTGCTCGCGCAGCTTCAGGTCTCGGCTCATGCGGATGGCCAGCACCGGGTTGCCCGGCTCCACCGTCAGCGCGAAGCGCAGATTGGCCAAGGTGTATTCATGGGCCGGATAGACCTTGGTGGCGTCCGGCAGCGCGGCCAGCTTGGCCAGCGAATCGTGCATTTGCCGCGGCGTGCCTTCGAACAGCCGGCCACAGCCGGCGCCGAACAGGGTGTCGCCGCAAAACAGCGCGTCGTCGATTACATAGGCCAGGTGGTTCAGCGTGTGGCCCGGAACTTCCAGCACCGCGGCCGCGCCGAAGGAGAGCTCGACGCGGGCGCCGTCCATCACCGGGCGGGAGACCGAGACGATGTCGGCCGGGCCGTAGACGGCGGCGTCCGGCCAGCGCGCGGACAGCTCGGCCACGCCGCCGATGTGGTCGGCGTGGTGATGGGTGATCAGGATGGCTTCCAGTTGCAGTCCTTCCCGTTCCAGGAAGGCGGCCACCGGCGCGGCTTCGCCCGGGTCGACCACGACAGCGCGGCCGCTGTGATGCAAAACCCAGATATAATTGTCACTGAAGGCCCCTACCGGGCTGACGGTGTATTTGGCTGGCATAAGGCTTCTCTCGATGAAGAATTCGTTTAGCGACTGGCTGAGCTCCAGCGAATTGGGCTGTTATCTGCTGGAGCGCGAGCAGGCTTATTTCGACCGCGCCGTCGCCGACGTGTTCGGCTTTCATGCGGTGCAGCTGGGTTTGCCGGAAGTCGATTTCCTGCGCGCCAACCGCATTCCCTGGCAGTGCCGCGTTTCGGACTCCGGACCGGCGCAGATTCTGTGCGCTCCGGAGCAACTGCCGTTCGAAAGCCGCAGCCTGGACCTGCTGGTGATGCCGCATGTGCTGGATTTTACCACCGTGCCGCATCAGGTACTGCGCGAAGCCGAGCGCGTGCTGATGCCGGAGGGCCGCCTGATCCTCACCGGCTTCAATCCGGTGTCGCTGTGGGGCGTGCGCCGACTGGTCCAAGGGCGCGAGAACGCGCCGTGGAGCGGCAACTTCCTGTCGCTGGTGCGCATCAAGGACTGGCTGACCCTGCTGGAGCTGGAACCCGCGAGCGGAGGCTTCATGGGCTACGCGCCGCCGTTCTCCCGCTGCGACTGGGTGCAGCGTTTCCGCTTCATGGAGCGGGCCGGGGACCGCTGGTGGCCGCTGGCCGCCGGCGTGTACGGCATCGAGGCGATCAAGCGCCAGCGCGGCATGCGCTTGATCCTGCCCAATTGGAAGCAGGGCAAGGCCAAGGCCGGCCTGGCGGTGGCCGCCGGCAACGAGCGCCATCATAGCCACCGGGAACCATGAAACAACACAGCAAGCGGGGCGCGAGCCCCGGCAATGACGAGACAGCATGACGACTGAAGACAAGGTAGAGATGTATACCGACGGCGCCTGCAAGGGCAATCCGGGACCGGGCGGCTGGGGCGCTTTGCTGCGCTTCAAGGGCAAGGAAAAGGAAGTGTGCGGCGGCGAGGCCAACACCACCAATAACCGCATGGAGTTGCTGGCGGTGATCAAGGGCCTGGCCACCTTGAACCGGCCGTGTCAGGTGGTGGTGTACACCGACTCCCAATACGTGCAAAAAGGCATTTCCGAATGGATCCACGGCTGGAAGGCGCGCGGCTGGAAGACCGCGGCCAAGGAGCCGGTGAAGAACGCCGATCTGTGGCAGCAACTGGACGCCGAACGCAACCGCCATCTGCATGTGGAGTGGCGCTGGGTCAAAGGCCACGCCGGCCATGAGTTCAACGAAAGGGCCGATCAGCTGGCCAACCGCGGCGTAGAGCTGGCCTGAGCCGGCCGCGTCCGCCCTTCTTCTGAAGTCAGAGCGACGCCGCCGCCGGCGGCCGTCGCCAGGATAGCGCATGAGACAAATCATTCTCGATACCGAAACCACCGGTCTCGAACACGCCCAAGGCCATCGCATCATCGAATTCGCCGGCCTGGAAATGATCAACCGCAAGCTGACCGGCAAGCATCTGCATCTTTACATCCACCCGGAGCGAGACATCGATCCGGACGCCCAGCGCGTGCACGGCATCTCGCTGGAGTTCCTGGAAGGCAAGCCCAAGTTCCGCGAGGTGGCCGAGGAAATGGCCGACTTCCTGCGCGACGCGGAACTGATCATCCACAATGCGCCGTTTGACGTCGGCTTCCTCAACGCCGAATTCGAAAGAGTGGGCCTGCCGTCGATCAAAAACCTGTGCGCCAATGTGATTGACACCCTGCGCGAGGCGCGCGACCAGTTCCCCGGCAAGCGCAACAGCCTGGACGCCTTGTGCGACCGCTTCGAGATCGACCGCTCCAACCGCACCTTGCACGGCGCGCTGGTGGACTGCGAGCTGCTGTCCGAAGTCTATCTGTGGATGACCCGCGGCCAGGAAAGCCTGGTGATGGACATCGATGTCGATCTGCCCGGCGGCCAGCATGGCGCGATGGATTTCGAGCGCAAGCCGCTGATCGTCAAGCGCGCCAACGAGCGGGAGCTGGCCGATCATCAAAGTTATTTGAACGATCTGGACAAGTCGGTGAAGGGCAGCTGCCTGTGGCGCAGCCTGGAGACGCCGGCTGGAGAGGGCGCGTGAGCCGCTATCTGGCCTTGGTGCCGGCCGCCGGCCACGGCAGCCGCTTCGGCGCGCCCAGCCCCAAGCAATACCTGCAATTGAACGGCAGGCCGCTGATGTGGCACACCCTGCAGGCGCTGGCCGCGGTGCCCGCCGTGGAGACGGTGGCGGTGGTGATCTCTCCTTGCGACGAGTGGTTCGACGATTTCGACTGGGACATCCCCAAGCTGCAAGTGCTGCGCGCGGGCGGCGTCAGCCGCGCCGAGAGCGTGCGCAACGGCCTGGAGGCGCTGGACTGCGCCGACGACGACTGGGTGCTGGTGCACGACGCCGCGCGCTGCTGTCTGACCGCGGACGCGGTGGAGCGGCTGCTGGCCGAGGTGGGCGACGATCCGGTGGGCGGCTTGCTGGCCCTGCCGGTGCCGGACACCGTCAAGCGCGCCGACGCCGAACAGCGCGTGGCGGTCACCGTTTCCCGCGCCGGCCTGTGGCTGGCGCAAACTCCGCAGATGTTCCGCCGCGGCAAATTGCGGGAAGCGCTGCAAGGCGGCGATCTGGCGGATGTGACCGACGAAGCCTCCGCCATTGAGCGCTGCGGCGGCAAGCCGCGGCTGGTGGAGGGCGACGCCCAGAATTTCAAAGTGACTTATCCGCGCGATCTGGCCTTGGCGCGCGCGGTGCTGGCGGCAAGAAAGGATTGATATGTTTCGAGTTGGACAGGGCTACGACGTGCATCAGATGGTGGCCGGCCGGCCGTTGATCCTGGGCGGCGTGCGCATTCCGCACGATAAGGGCCTGTTGGGCCACTCCGACGCCGACGCCTTGCTGCACGCGATTACCGACGCCTTGCTGGGCGCGGCGGCGCTGGGCGACATCGGCCGCCATTTTCCTGACACCGATCCCGAATTCAAAGGCGCGGACAGCCGCGCGCTGCTGCGCGAAGCGGCCAAGCGCGTGCGCGCCGCCGGCTGGCGCCCGGTGAACGTGGACAGCACGCTGATCGCGCAGCAGCCCAAGCTGGCTCCGTACATCGACGCGATGCGCGCGGCCATCGCCGAAGACCTGGGCCTGGAGATCGGCGCGGTCAACGTCAAGGGCAAGACCAATGAAAAGCTGGGCTATCTGGGCCGCTGCGAGGCGATAGAGGCGCAAGCCGCCTGCCTGCTGATGCCCGTGTAAAACCGCGCCGAGATTCGCCGTTCGAGATTGATGACAGGTGTCCGGCGGCCCGCCCCGTGCCATAATCCGCCCGGCGCAATACCATCCCAACACAGGAGGCATTACCATGTTGACTCAGGACCAACTGAAGCTTGCCGTGGCCAAGAAGGCCATCGAATTCGTGCCGGACGACAGCATCGTCGGCGTCGGCACCGGCAGCACCGTCAATCTGTTCATTGAAGAGCTGGCCGCCATCAAGGGCCGCATCCGCGGCGCGGTGTCCAGCTCGGACGCCTCCACCGCCCGCCTCAAGGCCCACCACATCCCGGTGTTCGACCTGAACGAAGTGGACGCGCTGCCGGTGTACATCGACGGCGCCGATGAAATCAACCACCACCTGCACATGATCAAGGGCGGCGGCGCCGCGCTGACCCGCGAGAAAATCGTCGCCAGCGTGGCCGATCAATTCATCTGCATCGCCGACGAAAGCAAATACGTCGCCATGTTGGGCGGCTTCCCGTTGCCCATCGAGGTCATTCCGATGGCGCGCAGCTATGTGGCGCGCGAACTGGTCAAGCTGGGGGGGCACCCGGAACTGCGCCAGGGCGTGAGCACCGACAATGGCAACGTGATCCTGGACGTGCACGGCTTGAAGATCCAGAAGCCGGTGGAACTGGAGGAGATCATCAACCATCTGGCCGGCGTGGTCACCTGCGGCCTGTTCGCGCGCCGTCGCGCCGATGTGCTGGTGTTGGGGCGGCAAAGCGGCGTGGAAGAAATCCGTTAAGGGCCGTTCGCCTTCGAGCAGGCCGCCCGCAGGCGGGCAGATGAATTGTCACATCGGCGTCATCTGCCCGCATTAACATAGCGTTTTTTGACTGGTTTTGGTTTGGGGCAGACATGGCAGAGCATATTTCCAAACAGTTCGATATGGAGCTGGAAACCATCCGCACCCGCGTCCTGCAGATGGGCGGACTGGTGGAGCAGCAGATTTTGTCCGCGGTGGAAGCCCTGCTGGCCGGCGATATTGACAAGCTGGACAAGGTGATCGCCGAGGATGCGCTGGTCAATGCGATGGAAGTCACCATCGACGACGACTGCCTGCACATCATCGCCCGCCGCCAGCCGGCGGCCAGCGACTTGCGCATCGTGTTCACCGTGATCAAGGTGATCACCGATCTGGAGCGCATCGGCGACGAAGCCAAGAAGATCGCGCGCATGGGCAAGACCATCTACCAGTCCGAACGCTATCAGGTGCCGCGCTTCCGCGAGATCGAGAAAATGGCGGACGCGGCGCTGGGCATGCTGCGCCGCGCGCTGGACGCCTTCGCCCGCCTGGACACCAGCGCCGCGCTGGAACTGGCCGAAGCCGACCAGGAGCTGGACGAAGACTTCGCCGCCGAACTGCGCCAGCTGATCACCTTCATGATGGAAGACCCGCGCACCATCAGCATGTCCATCGACACCTTGTTCATCTCCAAGGCGATAGAGCGCATCGGCGATCACGCCACCAATATTTCCGAATACGTGGTTTACCTGGTCAAGGGCAAGGACATCCGCCACACCACGCTGGAAACCAAGAAGCGCGAAACCCTGGGCTGAGCCGGCCCGCGCCGGCCACGGCGACTTGACATGACGGTTTGCCTAAAATGGCGGTAACATTCGGTGTTACCGCCATTGTTGCGTCCGGCGTCCGTGCCAGTCCCCCGGCGATCCAACCTGATGATGAATCCCCCCGTTTCCGCCGGCGCCGCCGCGCGGGCGCGGGCCTTGATAAAGAGAGAAGGGGTGTCTTTGACACTGACCACGCCCCCAAACAACGTGCTCGCCACCATCGATATGGGCTCCAACAGCTTCCGCCTGCAAGTGTCGCGGGTGGTGGACGACCAGCTGTACGCGCTGGACGTGATGAAGGAGACCGTGCGCCTGGGCGCGGGCCTGACCGCCGACAAACAACTGGACCAGGAAACCCAGGACAAGGCCCTGGCCTGTCTCGCCCGCTTTGGCGAGCGCCTGCGCGGCTTCACCCCGGCGCAAGTGCGCGCGGTGGGCACCAACACCCTGCGCGTGGCCAAGAACGCGGCGGACTTCATCGCCAAGGCCGAGCCCTTGCTGGGCTTTCCCATCGAGGTGATCGCCGGCCGCGAAGAGGCGCGGCTGATCTATCTGGGCGCCGCCCATTCGCTGCCGGACACCAAGGAGCGGCGCATGGTGGTGGACATCGGCGGCGGCTCCACCGAGTTCATCATCGGCAGCCATTACAAAGCCCTGGTCACCGAAAGCCTGCCCCTGGGCTGCGTCAGCTACACATTGCGCTATTTCGGCGACGGCAAGCTGACCCAGGCCAATTTCCGGGACGCCATCCTGGCCGCGCGCAACGAGATTCAGCGCATCGCCCACCAATACCAGCGCGAAGAATGGCAGCTGGCGGTGGGCACCTCCGGCACCGCGCGTTCCCTGCGCGACGTGCTGGAAATCAACGACTGGAGCACGGCCGACATCACCTTGTCCGGCATGGAAAAGCTCAAGGCGCTGCTGATCCGCCAGGGCGGCATCGCCGCCATCGACGTCAACGGCCTCAAGGCCGACCGCGCGCCGGTGCTGGCCGGCGGCCTCGCCATCATGATCGCGGTGTTCCAGGAACTGGCCATCGACAAGATGACGGTGGCCGAAGGCGCTTTGCGCGACGGCGTGCTATACGATCTATTGGGCCGTCAGCGTGAAAAGGACATGCGCGATACCACCGTCACCCAGTTCAAGCGCCGCTACCATGTGGACACCGCCCAGGCCGAGCGCGTCACCGCGCTGGCCGAGCGCCTGTACCGGATGGTGGCCGGCGAGGACGTGGACCAGGCCATGCTCAAGCGCCTGCTGTGGGCGGCCAAGCTGCACGAGATCGGGCTGACCATCTCGCACACCGCCTATCACAAGCACTCTTCCTACATCCTGCAGCACGCCGACATGCCCGGCTTCTCCAAGCGCGAACAGGCCACGCTGGCCGCCATCGTGCTGGGCCACCGCGGCGACATGGGCAAGATGCGGCAATACATGGAAGACTCCAGCCTGTGGCAGGCGGTGGTGTCGCTGCGGCTGGCGGTCTTGTTCCACCGCAGCCGCAACAGCATCGCGCTGCCGGAAATGCTGGACCTGCGCCAGCACGCCACCGGCTTCGCGCTGACGCTGAACAAGGTCTGGCTGAAGGGCAGCCCGCTGACGGCGAGCGGCTTCAAGCAGGAGATCGGCCAGTGGAAGAACGTCGGCTTCGTGCTCGACATCGTGCAAGTGTGATCCGCCCATGCGCCACGCCACGCTGAAAAAACGCATTCCCACGCTGGGCGAGGCGCCCGGCACCCTGCTGTCTGTGGGCGAGGCGAAATTGCCGGAAGCCTCGATCTCGCTGTTCGAATACGGCCCGGAGCAATTGCAGGAAACCGTGTTCCAGACCGTGGCCGAGGGCCTGGCCCACCAGCCCGGCGGCGGCGTCTTGTGGCTCAACGTCTACGGCCTGCACCAGCCCGAGGTGATGCGCGCCATCGGCCAGCGCTTCGGCCTGCATTCCCTGGTGCTGGAAGACATCATGAACGCGCGCCAGCGGCCCAAGGTGGAGGACTACGGCGATTATTTGTTCGTCGCCAGCCGGGTGTTCGACTACCACCAGCACAGTGAAAACGGCGCCGGGCGCTTGTTGTCCGATCAGATCTATCTGGTCATCGGCCGCCGTTTCGTGCTGAGCTTTCAGGAGCGGCCCACCGGCGTGTTCGAGGAGGTGCGGGAACGGCTGCGCCGCGGACGCGGGCTGCTGCGCCACAAGGACGCCGACTACCTGGGCTATTCCTTGCTGGACGCGATGATAGACGACTACTTCGGCGTGCTCACCGAGTTCAACGAAAAAGTGGAGCGCATGGACACCATGCTGCTGCGCGGACGCGATCAGGGCGTTTTGCTGCAGATCCAGAGGCTGAAGCGCGATTGCCTGAAGCTGCGCCGCGCGTTGATGCCGATGCGGGAAATGCTGATTTCGCTGAACCGCGGCGAGCATGGCTTTTTCAAGCCGGAGACCTTGGTCTATCTACGCGACGCTTACGATCACACCATGCATGTGATCGAATCGCTGGAGATGTCGCGCGAGATGGTGGGCGACATGCTGGACCTCTATCTGTCCACCCAGTCCCATCGGCTCAACCTGCAAATGCGGGTGCTCACCGTCTTGACCATGATCTTCATGCCGCTGACGCTGATCGCCGGCATCTACGGCATGAACTTCGAATACATGCCGGAGCTGAAATGGCATTACGGCTATCACCTGGTGCTGGTGGCGATGCTGGGCATCGCCGGCGGGTTGGGATGGTTGTTCTGGAAGCGGCGCTGGCTCTGAGACGCGGTCCCGCCTAGGCCGGACCAGCCCAGCGTATTCCCTGAGAAACGGCAGACGCCTGTACGGCGGCTGCCGTTTTTTTCCGCCCGCGCGTTACGCACTTGAAAAGCGCGGCGAGTCCTCTTTCGGCCCAGCTTGCCTTGGGCTTTTCTCCTTCCCCTGAGGGGGATTTATTTTTATATGGAGTTTCCCAATAAAAATCCATTAATTTCGCATATTAATATTATGCGATTTTAAGATGATTACCTCATGGTTAGCGTTTCATATAACCATATGACAATAAAATAGGATAAATCCTATATTTCATAAGTATTTGAAAACCTAAAATCCTCTTCAGATTGTTTGACAATCTTGGCATTGGCGTGTTTTCGCCATTCGAACGTCGCAGGCTTTGGTCTGCGGCTTTTTCAATCTGAGGGAGGTTTTGCATGAAATTGTTAAACAGCAAGCAAGGGAAATTCGTTTTGGCGGCGCTGGCCGCCTTTGCCGTCAGTCCGGTCTTTGCCGATACCCTTTCCGGCCAGATCGACTTTACCGGCCGAGTGATTTCCGATTCTTGCCGGCTCAGCTCGCCCAATGGCGACGCCAACAGCATCAAGGTGGACATGGGCACGGTGTCGGTGGAGGACATCGGCACGCTGGCCAATCCCAAGTTCACCGGCGCCGGCAGCCGGCAGGTGAACTTCAACATCATTTGCAAAACCGCCAGCAAAGTGACGATGAAGCTGGCCGGCGCGGCGCCGGAAGTGATGAGCGGCAACAACATCCTGCGCGTCAACAACGGCACCTCGTCTCCGGGCTTTGCCCGGGGCGTCGGCATCGCGGTGTTCGACAGCGCCGCGGTGGCCAACCCCTCCGCCTACAACCTGACCAGCGGCGTTCTCTTGCAAGAGGACCAGCCGGGTCAGCCCGATGATATCCGTCGCGTCAGTTTCGCCGCCGCCTATGTCGGCTCCGGCGGGGCCATGTCGCCCGGCATCGCCAACGCCAGCCTGCCGTTTACCCTGACTTACGACTAAAGCGCCGGCGCGGCGTCGTCAGGCGTCCGCGCCATGCCGCGGCGCGGGACTGGCCGCGCCGCGCAGTCCCTTGAACAGGCTCTGCCAGGAGGGCGGCGCGCCGTCCTCCCTTTCCTCATCGCGTGCCCGGCCGCGTCAGCCGCCTTGGGACCATTGTTGGATATCTCGTGGCCTCACTCATGAAAATCATTCTGTTCCTCTCCCTGGCCTTGCTCATCAGTCCGGTTTGGGCCGGCATCGCGCTTAACGGCACCCGCGTCATCTTTGACGGCAATGACAAGGAGGCCTCCATCATCGTCAGCAATCTGGGCGAGGAGATCTTGGTCCAGTCCTGGCTGGAGTCGGCGGAAGGCCAGCCGGACGAACTGCCGTTCGCGGTGACGCCTCCGCTGGCGCGCTTGCCGCTTAAACAGCAGCAGTTGCTGCGGGTGTTGTACGAGGGCGCCGGAGCGGCGCCCGACCGGGAGTCGGTATTTTGGCTGAACGTGCAGGAAATCCCCCAGGCGGCGCGCGGAGACAATGTGCTGCAACTGGCGGTGCGCCAGCGCGTCAAGGTGTTCTTCCGGCCTCAGGGGCTGGGCAGCGACGCCGCCTTGCAAGCGCCGGAAGGCTTGCGCTGGAGCCTGCTCCAGGCCGACGGCAGGCCGGCCTTGCGCGTGGACAACCCCAGCCGCTATCACGTGACAGTGGTGGATTTGACGCTCAAGGCCGGTGCTGGAACGCAGGAGCTGGCGAGCGCCTATATGGTGGCGCCGGGCGGCAGCGGGCAATGGCCGCTGAAACCGTCCGCCGCCGGCAGCGCGCAACTGCGCTACGGCATCATCAACGACTTCGGCGGGCTCGTGGAGTACGAGGTCGCGCTCGAAGCCGGCCGGGAAGGCCGCCCTCAGCAGCGCCCCCAGGAACCTTGACCATGTCGCTTCCATCTTCCTCGGCCATCTGCCGGATCCCCCCCGTATAAAGCCCAATCATGCGCATACGTCCAAATCGTCAGCCCTGGAATAAAACCTCGATCCGACGCCGTTCCGCGCTGAAGCCCGGCTGCCTGGCCCTGTTGATGGCGCTGGCGGAACTGGCCCGGGCGGAGGCGGCGGAAGGAGAGGCGCAGTCCGCGCCCGTCTTGCTGGCCTTCAACACCAACTTCATCAACGGCTCCGGCCGGATGCCGGATTTGAGCGCGGTGCTCAGCGCCGGCAACGCCTTGCTGCCCGGCAACTATCGCGTGGACGTGCTGGTCAACGGCAATCTGACCGGCCGCCGCGACGTGCTGTTTCGCCAGGCGGCCAGCGGCAAGGTGGAAGCCTGCATCGACGCCGGTTTGCTGCAGGCGGCCGGCGTGCAGCTGCAAAGCCTGACGCCGACCTTGTCCGCGGACGACCCGGCCTGCCTGGACCTGCCGGCGCTGATGGACCTGGCGGCGGCGGACTACGACGCCAATCGGCTGCAACTGAGCTTGAGCATTCCCCAGGCCTTTCTCAGCCGCGGCGCGCGCGGTTATATCGACCCGGCGCTCTGGGACGCCGGCGTGGCCGCCGCCTACGTCAACTACCAGTTCAACGGCAATGAGAGCCGCAGCAGCGAGCCGGGCGGGGTCAACCGCCGCAACGCCTTCCTCGGCCTGCAAAACGGCGTCAATCTGGGCGCTTGGCGTTTGCGCAACGACAGCACCTTCAACTGGGCCGACGGCCAGTCCATGAGCGCGCGCAGCAACCGCAGCGTGTTGCAGCGCGACTTGATCGGCTGGAAAAGCCAGCTGGCGCTGGGCGAGCAATACGCAGACTCCACCTTGTTCGACAGCGTGCGCTTCCGAGGCGCGCAGCTGGCCAGCGACGACGCGATGCTGCCGGACGGCGAGCGCGGCTACGCGCCGGTGGTGCGCGGCCAGGCGCAGAGCAACGCGGTGGTGGAAGTCCGCCAGAACGGCTATACGCTGTACCGCGCCAATGTGCCGCCGGGGCCGTTCGAGCTGAGCGATATTTTCCCGTCCGGCTCCAACGGCGATCTGGAAATCACCGTCACCGAGGCCGACGGCAGCAAGCGGGTGACGCAGCAGTCCTTCTCCAGCCTGCCCCTGATGCTGCGCAAGGGCCGTTGGCGCTACAGTGCCGCCTTCGGCGAGTATCAGGGCAGCCAGGACGTGCATCCCAGCTTCGCCGCCGGCACCCTGGTTTACGGCGCGGGCGACGACAGCACGGTGGCGGCGGGCTTCCAGCTCACATCGAATTTTCAGGCCGTCAACCTGGGCGTGGGCGCCAACACCCCGCTGGGCGCGCTGTCCTTGGACTTCACCCAGTCCAACAGCCGGGTCAGGGGCGCGCGGCGGCAAGGGCAGAGCTTGAGACTGCTTTACGCCAAAACCTTTACCCGCACCCTGACCAACCTGACGCTGGCCGCGTATCGCTATTCGACCTCCGGCTATCGCAGTTTCAACGACCACGCCAACGATCTCGCCGGCAATAGCCAGGGACAGTTCGGCCGCAGCCGCTCGCGCATCGATTTGAGCACCCAGCAGGACCTGGGCCGCGAGCGGCGTTTCGGCAGCCTGTATCTGAACCTGAGCCAGCAAAGCTACTGGGGACAGAACGGCAGCAGCGGCAGCGTGGGCCTGGGCTACGGCAACAACTGGAAACTGCTGGGCTACAACTTCACCTTGAGCCGGAGCCGCGACAGCCGGCCCGGCGGCGTCAGCAGCAACCAGGTGATGCTGACCTTTACCGTGCCGCTGGGGCCCAAGCCGCGCTCGCCGCGGATGTACGCCAACCTGAGCCACACCTCCGGCAACGGCTCCACGCTGCAAACCGGCGTCAGCGGCCATCTGGGCGAGAACACCACCTATTCCGTGCAGCTTGGCCATGCCGGGCGCAACGGCAGCACCTCGGGCGGGCTCAGCGTCAACCACAACGCCGATTTCGTGCAATTGAGCGCGGCCTACAACGCGGCGCGTCATTACCAGTCCGCCAGCGTCGGCCTGTCCGGCGCCATTGTCGCCCATGGCGGCGGCGTCAACCTGAGCCGTCCGGTGGGCGACACCTTCGCGCTCTTGCAAGTGGACGGCGTGACCGGACCGGCGCTGCGCACCGGCAACGGCGGCGAACTGGGGCGCAACGGCTACGCGGTGCAACCCTACGCGCAGCCCTACCGCGTCAACACCCTGAGCCTGGATACCCGGCAGCTGGGGGCCGACGTGGAACTGGACGACACGGTCAAGCTGGTGGTGCCGCGGCGCGGCGCTGTGGTCAAGGGCGTGTTCAAGGCCAGAAGCGGCCAGCGCGCCCAGTTCACCCTGCTGCGGCCGGACGGCGCTCCGGCGCCGTTTGGCGCCAGCGTGGAGGACGCCGACGGCAAACCGCTGGGCATCGTCGACCCCAGGGGCAAGGTGCTGGCCTTGCTGAAGCGGGAGACCGGCCGGCTGACGGTGAAATGGCGGGGCGGCCAGTGTACGGCCGATTACCGGCTGCCGCCGGCCAAGGCCGGCCGCTATTACCAGCGGCGGACTCTGAACTGCGGCTAGCCCGCGGGAGCGGGCCGACTTTGCAATATGATCGAGTGGAGCATCAGCGAATGAAGCACATCAAAATTCGGCGGAGCATCGGCGTCATGCTGCTGAGCTTCCTGCTTGGAGGCATGGCCAATGCGGGGCCTTGCGAGCCTACAGGCTCGGTTCCCCGGTTCAGTTTCGCGTTTAACCGGACTTTTACCTCGCCGGATGACAATGCGGCGGGGGCCTTGTATCCGAACGCTTATTTATGGGATTTGGGCAAGACGTATGTGGCGGGCTGCGCTTGTACTGGATCGACAATACCTTACAAGGTGTTCTACACCACCAGGACCGAGTTGCCCAAGGGGGAGCGCAGAACGGTCAATGGCGTGCCGTTGCAGTTCTATGCCTTGAACCGCAATCTGCAAGTGGGGGTGGAGGTCTTTCTCGCAGGGGAGGTTCGACAGTATAAAGCGGTGCCGTGGGACAGTTTGAGCAATGAAATGACCGGCCAGCTACGCTGCGTAAACGGCGAGACGATAGGTTCGCGGCCCTTTGAAACCGGCAGCCGGGGGCGGGTGCATTTGTTGATCAGCCGTCCGTTTGTCGGCACCTTGAATGTGCCGGAATTCAAAGTGCTGGATGTGTTCGGCGTGCGTGGCTACCCTACGGCACCGGACAGCTCTCCTATGGTCAGCCTGTTCATGAGCATGAGCGTGACGGTGCCGCAGAACTGTAAGTTGGCCGCGGGGCAGCAAACCACCATCGATTTCGGCCCCTTGATCGCCGGGCAATTGGCCCGTTCCGGCGCGGCCAGGCAAAGCGCGGTGAGCCGCACTTTCCAGATTCAATGCACCAATATCTCCGCCGGGGTCAAGATCAATCTGGCGCTGGAAGGACGGCCGCACGGCCGGGACGCGCGCTATCTGGAAACCACGCATCAGAACGTGGCGGTGGCGATGGAGAGCGCCGGCAAGCTGGTGCCGCCCAGCCTGCCTGGCGGGACGCCGGCCGGCGGGCAATTGATTCCGATCGCGCTGGATTACGACAATCTGCGCGCCTTGTTCGGCTTGACCGCCTGGCCGGTCAAGATGGTGGAGAACCCGACGCCGGGCGGGTTCCAGGGCAGCGCCACTTTGAAGTTCGATTTCGAGTAGCGGCGGCGTTCAGGGCCGGCTCAGCTCCACCGACCACTCCGGTCCGGAGCCGATGCCGCGCTTGGCGGCGTAGTTGTCCATATTCAGTGCCAGCGACACGTCCAGCAGGCTGTTCAGATAGACCAGCGGCTGGCCGCTGGGCACTTCGCCGAAGGTGCGGCGATAAGGCGCCACCACCTCGTCCACCGGCTTGCCCTGCTTGAAGATGCGCACTTTCACCGCGTCGCCGGGGCGGAAGCCCTGGGCTTCGAATAAGGTTTTGGGGATATTGGTCCACACATTGCCGTATTGCGGGTCCAGCACCGGGATCATGCCCTTGAGCCGTCCGTCGGCGGCTTCCGCGCGCTGGTACGACAGCTTGACCACGGCGGCGGCCGGCAGTGGCGGGCCCACGTCCTCGAAACGGATTTTGCCGGCGGCCAGCCGCGCGCCGGTGTAGGCGTAGACGTCGCGGCCATGGAAGGTGTAGGAGTCGGCCGAACCCTGCAAGCGGTTGGTTTTCTCGTCTATGCGGCGCAGTTCGGCCACGCCGTCGCGTTCGGCGATCAAGGTCAGCAGGCCGTTGTTGGGATTGACGAAGTAGCGGCCGTCCCGGGTCTTCAGCACCACGGACTGGCGCTCGGTGCCGACGCCCGGGTCCACCACCGACACGAACACCGTGCCCTTGGGCCAGTAGTTGGCAGTCTGGTACAGCCGGTAGGCGCCGCTCCAGATATCGTAATCGGGGATCTCGTGGGTCAGGTCGGACAGCGTCAGCTTGGGATCCACCGAGTAGGCGACGCCGCGCACCGCCGACACCGCGCCGTCCTTGAGGCCGAAGTCCGTCATCAGCACCAGCGGCGCGTCCGCGCGCGCCAAGCCGGCCAGCAGCAGGCCGGCGGCCAGCCAGAGGCGGGCGTGTTTGAATAGCTTCATTCTTTTCTCCTAAGTGTTTTTGTTTCCAGGCGCCTGCCAGCGCCGGGCTTGCTTAGCACCTGTCCACGATCTCGCGAGCTAAGGCGAGACAAGGCGGAAACGAGCGAAAAAGCGGAGTGTACAGGTGGTACATGAGCATTTTGAGCTCGTACTCACCGTGCAACGCTTCACTACGCGCAGCAGATCGTAAACAGGTTCTTACACCTCGTCCGAGCGCAGCCTCTGCACGCCGGCGGCCAGCATCTGCGCCCAGGCGCTACTCAGCGAGCCGTTCAGATTGATGCCGCGGCAGGCGTCGTCCACCACCGTGGTTTCCAGGCCGGCGGCGCGCGCGTCCAGCGCGCTCCAGGCCACGCAGTAGTCGGTGGCGAGCCCGGCCAGCCATACCCGCTTGACGCCGCGCTCGGCCAGGTAGCCGGCCAGGCCGGTGGGAGTTTGGCGATCCGCTTCGACAAAGGCGGAATAGCTGTCCAGAGCCGGGTTGCCGCCCTTGCGGATGATCAGTTGGGCCTGGCTGGTGTCCAGCTCGGGGTGGAATGCCGCGCCATGGCTGCCGGCCACGCAGTGATCCGGCCACAGCGTCTGCTCGCCATACGGCAGCTGGATGCTGTCGAAAGGCTGCTTGCCGGCATGCCGGCTGGCGAAGGACACATGTTTGGCCGGGTGCCAGTCCTGGGTCAGGACCACCCGGTTGAAGAACTGCATCATGTGGTTGATCAGCGGCACGATCTGATCGCCGTCGGCCACCGCCAGTTCGCCGCCGGGACAAAAACTGTTTTGCACGTCCACCACGATCAAGGCGCAATCGTCGCCGTAGCGTTTCAGGGGCATAGCGTTTTCCTGCAAGGGTTCTCAGCCTATCTTGTTACCACGCGGCCGCCGGCGTGGTAAAGCCCGCCACGGTGACAAGAGTGAAAAAAGGGTTTGCCACAAATACCCTATGGGGGTATATAATTCGGCTCAGGAGGTCATCATGACAGCAAGCACCGTGGATTTGCCGATTGAGGGCATGAGTTGCGCGGCCTGCGCCGCCAGGATTGAAAAACAGTTGAACCGGCTGGACGGGGTGGAGGCGGCGGTCAACTTCGCCAGCGAATCGGCCAAGGTCTCGTTCGACCCGGTCAAAACCCCGCCGCAAACCTTGGTGGACACCATCGCCAAGACCGGTTTCGCCGTGCCACGCCGGCAGGCGGAACTGGACATCCAGGGCATGACTTGCGCCGCCTGCGCCGGCCGCATCGAGAAGGTGCTGAACCGGTTGCCGGGCGTGTCCGCCCAGGTCAACTTCGCCAGCGAGAGCGCGCGCGTCGATTACGTGGCCGGGCTGGCCGACGAGGCGGCGCTGCTCGCCGCGGTCAGCCGCGCCGGCTACCAGGCCGCGGCCAAGGCCGGGCCGGGCGACGACACCCTGGCCGCCGAGCATGCGCGCCGCTACCGACGCGAGCGGCTGTGGTTCGCGTTTTCCGCTCTGTTGACGCTGCCCTTCGTCATTGAAATGGCGGCGATGTTCAGCGGCGGCCACCATGGCTGGCTGCCGCGTTACTGGCAGCTGGCCTTGGCCACGCCGGTGCAGTTCGTGGTTGGCTGGCGTTTCTACAAGGGCGCCTGGGCGGCGCTGCGCGGCGGCGGCGCCAATATGGACGTGCTGGTGGCTCTGGGCACCAGCATGGCCTGGCTGTTGTCGGCGGCGGTGACGCTGCTGGGGCTGGAAGACCAGCATGTTTATTTTGAAGCCAGCGCCTCGGTGATCACCCTGGTGCTGCTGGGCAAGCTGCTGGAGGCGCGCGCCAAGGGCAAGACTTCGGCGGCGATCGAGGAGTTGATCCGGCTGGCGCCCAAGACCGCTCGCGTGGAGCGCGAGGACGGCCGGGTGGAAGAGGTGGCGGTCACCGCGCTGCGCCAGGGCGATGTGGTGGTGGTGCGCCACGGCGAAACCCTGCCGGTGGACGGCGAGGTGGTGGACGGCGCGGCGGCGCTGGACGAAAGCATGCTCACCGGTGAAAGCCTGCCGGTGGCCAAGCGGGTGGGCGACAGCGTCTACGCCGCCACCCGCAATCAGGACGGCATGCTTAAAGTGCGCGCCACCGGCGTGGGCGGCGACACCCAACTGGCCGAGATCGTGCGTCTGGTCAGCGCGGCCCAGGGCTCCAAGGCGCCGATCCAGCAATTGGCGGACGTGATTTCCGGCGTATTCGTGCCGGTGGTGGTGGGCATCAGCCTGCTGACCTTCGTCGTCACCGGCCTGTGGCTGCAGGACTGGTCGGCGGCGCTGATTCACGCGGTGGCGGTGTTGGTGATCGCCTGCCCGTGCGCCTTGGGCCTGGCCACGCCGACGGCGGTGATGGTGGGCGTGGGCAACGGCGCGCGGCGCGGCATTCTGTTCCGCAACGCCACCGCGCTGGAACTGGCCAGCCAGGTGGGGGTGTTGCTGGTGGACAAGACCGGCACGCTGACCGAGGGCAAGCCGCAAGTGAAACAAGTGCTGCCCTTGGCGGCGGACGCGGACCTGGTGCTGCAACTGGCCGCCAGCGTGGAGGCCGGTTCGGAACACCCGCTGGCGCGCGCCATCCTGCAGCAGGCGCAGCAGCAGGGCTTGCCCTTGCTGCCGGTCAGCGGCTTCGCCGCCCAGGTGGGGCAGGGGGTGCAGGCGGAGGTGGCCGGCCACGGCCTGGTGCGCGCCGGCGTGCCCGGCTGGCTGGGCGAGCAGGCGCTGTCCGCCGCCTTGCCCCTGCAGCAGGCGGGCAACACCGTGGTGGCGGTGGCGCGCGGCGAGGAACTGCTGGGCCTGTTGGCGATCGCCGACCGCATCCGGCCCAGTTCGGCCCAGGCGGTGGCGCAGTTGCAGGCCATGGGCATACGGGTGGCGATGCTGACCGGCGACAACCCGGCCACCGCCGCCGGCATCGCCGCGGAAGCGGGCATCCGCGATTACCGCGCCGAGGTGAAGCCGCAGGACAAGGCGGCGGAGGTGCGGCGCTGGCAGGCGCAGGGTTTCAAGGTGGCGATGATGGGCGACGGCGTCAACGACGCGCCGGCGCTGGCCGCCGCCGACGTCAGCCTGGCGATGGGGGCCGGCTCGGACGTGGCGATCGAGGCCGCCGACATCACGCTGATGCACGGCGACCTGATGCACGCGGTGGACGCGATCCGGCTGTCGCGCGCCAGCCTGCGCAAAATCCGGCAGAATCTGCTGTTCGCCTTCATCTACAACGTGATGGGGATACCGCTGGCGGCGCTGGGCATGTTGAACCCGGTGATCGCCGGCGCGGCGATGGCGATGAGTTCGGTATCGGTGGTGAGTAATTCGCTGTTGTTGCGGCGCTGGAAATAAGGCGGCATCGGCGCTAGCGAAGTTTTGAATTTTTTCAGGAGAAAGCAATGTCCGAATTGATCATGAAAGTGGATGGCATGACCTGCCAGGGTTGCGTGAAAAGCGTTAGCGGCGTGCTCAGCGGCATGGCCGGCGTCAGCGAGGCCGAGGTCAGCCTGGAGGCCAAGCAGGCCAAGGTGGTGTATGACGCGGAGATCGTGTCGCCGGAGGAGTTGGCGGCGGCGGTGGAGGACGCGGGTTTCGACGTGACGCGCTGAGCCTTAAACGGCGACGTAGCGGAACAGGGCATGGCTTGCGAGCCATGCCCTGTTTCATTGTGTTCCATGGTGGGGCGTTGACTGAGCACCTGCGATTTTCAGAGGCGTGGACGTCGGCGGGCTGACGGCAATATATTGTTTTTCAATGATCTTGCCGGCTTGACGGTTTAGGGGGTGGGTGCCAGCATCAAGCTATACTTGGCTGGCAGAGGTCAATGATGACTGTCGAGAAAACCATAGGGAAAATGAGGACATCGGCGGGCAATATCAGTTTTGATGAACTTGTGGCCGTGTGTGATGCCCTTTTCGGCGAAGGGCGCGTTAAGAACCTGTTCAAAGTCTGCTGCGCTGCGGCGATACAGCGTTGAAACCGAACTCAAAATGCTCATGTACCACTTGTACATTCCGCTTTTTCGCTCGTTTTCGCCTTGTCTCGCTCTTGCTCGCGAGACTTTGAACAGGCTCTAAGGGCAGCCATCATATCTACAAGATCCCAGGTGTGCCGGGAGGGGTTAATATTCAAGACAATGGCCACGGCAAAGCGAAAGCCTATCAGGTTAAGCAGGTGCTGAAAGCGATTGAGAAGATTGAAGGAGCGTAAGATGGATTATCGACACTACTCGTACCGGGTCGTCTGGTCGTCGGAAGACGAGGAGTATGTTGGGCTCTGCGACGAGTTTCCCTTGCTGTCGCACCTTGACAGTACTCAGGACAAGGCCTTGCATGGCATCGTCGCGCTGGTGAAAGACGTGTACGAGCATATGAAGGAAGAGCGCCAGCCTCTGCCGGAGCGTTTGAGCGCTTGAATCGACGCAGCTTCTCCCTCTCCCGCCGGCGGGTTTGTTTTATCCGCCGTCCCTTGGCGCTTCGTTTTTACGATTCCTCCTCCCCCAGCACGCCGAACTCCACCGGCGTCTTCACGTAAAACACCTTGATACCGGCGGCGGCGAGCGCGGCCAGCAGTCGTTCGGCCTCGTCGGCGCTGAGCGCCAGCGTGACTTCCTCGGGCTGGTCCGCCAGTTCGAAGAAGTGAGCGGAATGCAGCCGGCGGTGGCGGCCGTAACCTTCGCTGGCGGCAAACAGCGTGGCGCCGCGGACGCCCATCCGCCGCGCCTGTTGCAGTATCCATTCCGCCAAGGGCTGGCCGTCGTGGCTGTGGCCCTGCTGAGTGAAGAAAGAGAGTTGATAGCCTTGCATGGCGCGGGCCTCCTGCGGCTACAGTTCGATCACCATGCCTTCGCGCAGCGGGCAGACGCGCAGGCCGTTGGGGTATTCCGAGCGCAGCTGTTCCAGCAGGTGCTCGCGGCAGCCGGGGTCGATGTGGCTGATCCACAGATGGGTGTTGGCCGGCAGCTGCGGCAGGAAGGGCAGCAGCAGCAAGGGCGTCATATGGCCTTGGCGCGCGGCCTCGCCCTGGCGTTCGTCGGTGTAGGTCAGCTCGCAGATCACGTCGGTCAGCGAGGGCACATTGGACACCCATTGCCAGAAAGCCGGGCAGGGGCCGCTGTCGCCGCTGAAGGCCAGCGCGCGCCAACTGCCTTCTATCAGCCAGCCCAGCGCCGGCACGCTGTGATTGGCCGGCAGCGCGGTGGCCAGGCCTTCGCCCAGCGGCAGCGCGTAGCCGGGTTCCACCGCCTGCAGCCGCAGCCAGGGCTGCTCGACGCTGGGCTGGCGGGTGTAGTCCGGCCACAGCTCGCCGTTGAACAGGTGGGCGCGCAGCGCGTCCAGGGTTTCCTGCTGGCTGTAAACGGTGAGGCCGGGCCCGCGGCGGCTGGCGTGGACGTCGGCCAGCAGCGGCAGGCAGCCGCAGTGATCGGCGTGGCTGTGGGTGAGCAGCACCTGACGGATGGACAGCATTTCGTCCGGGCGCAGGCTGGTGACGCCGGTGCCGCAGTCTATCAGAGTGTCCTCGTCGATCAGGAAACTGGTGGTGTGGCCGGGATGGCCGATGCAGGCGGCGGCGCCGAGAATCTTGATGTGCATGGGTTTCTCCTGGTTGCGGCCGTTGACCGGCCTGGCCGGTCCGCCGCTGCAAACATGGAAACGATCTGCTGCCCGCCCCGCCTTGAGTGGGCGCCCGCGCCGTGAGGTCCGGCCGGCTTTAATCTATTCATTGTAGACAAGCCGGCGGACGCTTGCGCGGGACGGGATCAGCGCACGATGCCTACCGGGTAGAGGAAGCGGTTGCTGTCGGCGAACGGGGTCTGCTCATAGAACCAGTTGAGCCGGGCGTTGCGGTCCTTGGCGAACTTGGGGTCCTTGAGCCTGGCCTGGAAGGCCTGGCGCAGGGCCGGGCTTTCCGCCAGCATCCGCCGCGCCATCGGCTCCATCACATAGGCTTCCGGCGCTTCCGCCGAGGTGAGGTTGGCGTTGAAGAAGCCCCAGTGCAGGAAGGAATCCGGGCTGGAGGGCTCCAGCAGCAGCATCGCCAGCGTGCCCAGCGGCTGTTGCGGGTCCACCACCACGGAACCGGCCGGATAGGTGACTTTGCGCTGCAGCGGGCTGGGCTTGCCGTCTATCAGCAAGCGGCCTTCATAGCCGGGGATCTTGTCGGCGGATTCGCGATCGGGCTCGAACGGGGTGCCCAGCTTGATGTCGTCCAGCCGGTAGACGGTGACGTCCAGGGTTTCCGGCCGGCTCAGTTCGCGAAGCTGGATGCCGTGGGCGCGCAGGCGGGCGATCACCTCATGCCATTGCGCCGGCACCACATAGGCCTTGGGCCGCGCGGCGATCAGGTCCGGCACGGTCAGCGGGGTGATGGGCAGGCGGTAGTCGCGCGGCTGATTGCTCCAGCGCATGATTTTGTCGCCGGTGACGGGGGAGGGCACTTTGTCGAATTTGACGCCCTTGAAGTCCACCAGCTTGGGCTTGCCCTCGGCCTCCTTCCAGGTCAGCGTCACCGGGTCCGGCCGCGCGGCGCGGTCCTTGGCGATGGCGGCGCGCAGGCCGTCGTAATGGCGGGACACGCTGTCGAAGATGGCGCGGTAGAGCACGTAGTTGCCCAGCACTTGCTGCTTGTAGGGCTTGAGCGCGTGCAGTTCCACCAGGATGGCGGGGATGCCGCGCGCGTCCGCGTATTGGTTGGAGAAGCGCGCCAGGTCGCTGTAATACGGGTAATAGCCCTTGTCGGGGTTCTCGTTGTCGTTCATCGAAATGCAGACATTGGGCTCGTGGCCGTAGCGGCGCAGCTCGCGGTAGACTTCGGGCGTCATCACCTGATCCATCCAGCGGCTGGACGCGGGCGACCAGCCCTGGCCGTTATTGCAATAAGTGACGTCGTATTGGTAGTTGACGCCGTCGGTGCTGTGGGTGTCGATGAAGAAGTCCGGCTGGTAGTCGTTGAGCGCGCGCGCCACATTGCGGATTTCCGGGCTGTCCAGCTTGGTGAAGTCGCGGTTCAGATTGAGGTTACGGCCGTTGACGCGCCAGCCGGTCTGTTCCGGCCCGTTCTGGTTGATGCGGCCGTATTTGCCGTAGCGCATGTCGCCGTCCACGTTGACGGTGGGAACGAAGAGCAGGTTGACCTTGGACAGCAGCGCGTCGTCGCGGATCAGCAGGTCGCGGATCAGCATCAGTCCGGCGTCCTTGCCGTTGGCTTCGCCGGGGTGGATGCCGGCTTGCACATAGATCAGCGGCTTGCCGCTGGCGCGCAGGCCCTGCGGCGATTTATCGGCGGCGGCGGACACCACCGCCATCATCATGTCGCGGCCCTGGTCGGTTTTCTCCGCCATCGGGCTGAGCTTGAGCAGCGCCGGCTTGGCCGCGGCCAGCCGGTTCAGATAGGCGATGGTTTCCGGATAGGCCGGCGTGTGCTTGAAGCCGCTGGCTTCCAGCGGGGTGGCCCAGGCGTCGTCCGCCTTGGCGGCGAAGCGCTGGCTGTCGCCCTGCCAGGGGATGTCCGGCGGCAACACCCGCTGGCGCGCGGCGGACAGGTATTGGCTGTCGTCGATGTAGTCCGGCGCGGCCGGCATGGCGTGAGCGGGCGGGCTGAGGTGCAGGGCGGCGAAGGCGGAAACGATGGCGAAGCGTAGCGGCAAGTGCATGATGATGATCCTGATTGTCCGAGACCGAAACAGGCTACGCCCGGCGGCCCGGCGGACGCACGGGCTGTTGCGAGGCGGCTTGACGCGGATCAAGCGCTTGCTCGCCGCGTTTCCCGCCGGAGCGCATCCAGTTCAAATCCAAAAGCCGGAGCCCCGCGCTACAGGACTCCGGCTCCTACGCTGTTCTGCTCGATGAGATAGGCTCCAGCGCCGGGGCGGTTTTCCCCGGGCTCAGGCCCGGGCCGGCAGGCTCCAGCGCTTGTCGCTCCAGCGGCCCAGCAACTGCAGGCCGCCGCAGACCAGGAAATAAGCCAGCGCGATGAAGGCGAAAATCTCCAGCGGGTAGACCTGCTCGCGGTTGTTGACCTGGGTGGCGACGAAGGTGAATTCGGCTACGCCCACCACATAGGCCAGCGAGCTGTCCTTGATCAGGGTGATCCACTGATTGACGAAGGAGGGCAGCATCATGCGCAGCGCCTGCGGCAGCACGATCAGCCGCAGCGTCTGCCAGCGGTCCAGCCCCAGAGACAGTCCGGCCGCCCATTGGCCGGGGCCGATGGCGGCGATGCCGGCCTGCACCGACTGGCTCAGATAGGCGGCGTTGATCAGCGCCAGCGCCAGCACCACGGTGAGCACGCCGGGGATGTCCACGCCGAACAGGATGGGCAGTAGGAAATAGCACCAGAAGATAAGCATCAGCACCGGGATGGCGCGCAGCAGCGCCACCAGCGCGCCCAGCGCGCGGCGCGGGCCGGGCCCGCCCATCACCAGGGCGATGCCGCCGGCCAGGCCCAGCAGGCTGGCCAGCACGCCGGCGGCGGCGCTGATGGCCAGGGTCAGCAGCAGGCCGCCGGGCTCGCCGTTGGCCAGATTGCCCCACAGCAGATAATCGAGATTGTCCTGAATCACCGGCGGCATCATCGCGGCGCCCTCCATGCCGGCTCGCCGCGCTGGCTCAGCGCCTGGGTCAGCAACACCAGCAGCAGATAGGCGGCGGTGGCGACGGCGAAGGCCTGGAAGGCGAGCAGGGTTTCGGTTTCCACCTGACGCGAGGTGTAGGACAGCTCGGCCACGCCTATGGCCATCGCCAAGGAGGTGTTCTTCACCACCGCGGTGTATTGGCCGACCAAGGGCCGGCGCGCCAGCGCCCAGGCCTGCGGCAGCACCACCCAGCGGAATTCCTGCCAGCCGTTCATGCCCAGCGCGCGCGCGGCCTGGCGCTGGCCGGCGGCGACGCCGCGCAGCCCGGCCTGCAGTTCGCCGCAGATGAAGCTGGCGCTGTACAGGGTCAGGCCCACCAGCGCGGCCAGGAATTCGAAGGACGGCCACGGCAAGGCCAGACCGCCCGGCAAGGGCAGGCTGCGCGGGGTGTTCAGCCACAGCATGGCGGCTTCAGGCAGCAGGCCGGCCACGCCGAAATACCACAGCAGCAATTGCACCATCAGCGGAGTGTTGCGGTGCAAGCTGACCCAGAGGCCGACGCCGCGGCCGAGCGCGCGCCAGCGCGACTCCAGCGCCGCGGTCAGCAGCATGCCGAGCGCGGTGGCGGCGGCGCAGACCAGCAGGGCCAGCCAGCCGGTGAGCAGCGCGCCCTTGAGCAGCCAGCCCAGGTAGTGGGGCTCCAGCCAGTGGTGGCCGAGCCAGGAGGGGGGATTCATTGCTTGCTGTCCTGTATTGCGATTGCGCTCCGCCTTTCAGCGCCGGCGGCGTCTGAAATGGCGAAACCGCCGGGCGCGCCCGGCGGCTGGGGATACGGATGGGAAAACGCGGGTCTTGGAACGTGTTTACGATCTCGCGAGCTAAGGCGAGAGCAGGTGAAAACGGTTGAAGAAGCGGAATGCCCAGGTGGTACATGAGCATTCTGAAAGCATTTTCAACGCCGTATCGCCGACGCGCAGCAGATCGTAAATAGGTTCTTAGAGCCGCTAACAAAACCTCGCAGAGAACCTGAGCCAAGGCGCGCCGACGCAGGCAGTACAAGTGGTACGACAAGGAGGCGCAACGCAGGATCAGGGGTTTTGTTAGCGGGTCTTAGCTGGCTTCGCCGATCTTGAAGTCCCTAGGCAGCGGCGCCTTGGTGGCCGGGCCGAACCACTGATTGTAGATCTTGGCGGCCTGGCCGGATTTTTCCAGTTCCAGCAGGCTGTCGTTCACCGCTTTCAGCAGACGCGCCTCGCCCTTGGGCAGGCCGATGGCCTGGTATTCGCGGGTCAGGGTGAACGGCGCCAGTTCGAACTTGGCCTTGTCCGGCGCATTGGCCAGCAAGGCGGCCAGCTTGGAGCCGTCCTGGCTGATGGCCTGGACGTTGCCGTTGCGCAGCGCGGTGAAGGCCAGCGGGGTGTCGTCGTAAGCCACCACGGTGGTTTTCGGGTATTTGTCGCGCAGATTCACTTCCTGGGTGGTGCCCTTGTCCACGCCCACGCGCAGGCCGGCCAGTTGTTCCGGCTTTTGCAGCGACCCCTTGCGGGCGATGAACTGCTGGCCGGAGGCGAAGTAGGGCAGGCTGAACGCCACTTGCTTCTTGCGCTCGTCGGTGACGGTGAAGTTGGCGGCCACCAGATCGGCCTTGCCGGACACCAAGAGCGGCACGCGGTTGGCCGGATTGGTGGGGATCAGGCTGAGTTTTACGCCCAGTTTCTTGGCGATGTGTTGGGCCACGTCCACGTCCAGGCCGGAAATCTGACGGGTCTTGGCGTCGAGGAAGCCGAAGGGCGGGTTGCTGTCGAAGGCGGCGACGCGCAGCACGCCGGCTTTCTTGATGTCGTCCAGACGGTCGGCCCAGGCGGCGGTGGCGGTGGCGCTCAAGGCGATGGCCAATGCGATGGCGTGTTTCATGATGATGCCCCTAGTCTGAAGACGCGCCGCGGGTTTCGATCGCGCCTGTTGGCGGCGCGGTTTCAGAAGATGCCGGCGCATCGTGATTCTGAGAAATTTCCTGCCATGGATAAACCCATGACATGCGATGAGCTGATGCTAAGGCATCTTGCAAATTCTTGGAAATTATTAAAAATTAGTCTTATATATTAATTTGTTTTGATTGTGTAATTTTCCTCATTGGAACAATGCCTTGTCCGCATTGAGGCCGCGGCGGCGGCGGGCCGGTATTTTTGTTCGAGGTAGGATTGCCAAACAATTTCCTTTGCCGCGCTTTTCTGCAATCGGCATAATCGCGTTTTCCGTGCGTTCCCCATTGGCGGACGCGTCGACGGATTTGCAACTTTTCTTGACGACTGTGATGACTGGCGCGAAAGCGCGTCGGGACGAAGCAGACGAGCCGAAGCCGAAATGCCCAGCATCTATCAACTCAAATCCCGTTTTCAGGACCTGCTGCGCCCCTTGCTGCGCGGCCTGGTTTCCCTTGGCGTCACCGCCAACCACGTCACGCTCGGCGCCATGCTGGCCTCCATCGCCTACGGCGGCTGGCTGGCCTGCCGGCCGGATCAGGCCTTGCCCTGGCTGCTGCTGCCCGTCTTCCTGTTCCTGCGCATGGCCTTGAACGCCATCGACGGCATGCTGGCGCGCGAGCACGGCCAGAAGTCGCGGCTGGGCGGCATTCTCAACGAGGTGGGCGACGTGGTGTCCGACGCGGCGCTCTATCTGCCCTTCGCCCTGCTGCTGGCCCAGCCTGCCTGGGCGGTGCTGGCGGTGTCGTTGGCGCTGCTGACCGAGTTCGTCGGCGTGCTGGGCCCTAGCCTTGGCGCGAGCCGGCGCTACGACGGGCCGATGGGCAAGAGCGACCGCGCCTTTGTTTACGGCGCCTACGCGCTGCTGCTGGGCCTGTGGCCGCAGGCGGCGGCCTGGGGCGGCTGGGTGTTTGGATTGAGCGCCGCCTTGATGGCGCTGACCTGCGTCAACCGGGCGCGGGCCATTTTGAAAGAGGGCGAAGATGTTTAAACCGCTGTTGCCGCAAGCATTGATCTGGGCGCTGGGCGCCGTATTCGCGCTGCTGGTGATCGCCAGCGTCGCCATCCGCGTGCTGGAGAGCCGCTCGCCGCAGAAGAACTGGCTGGAATTGAAGCTGCGCATCCGCACTTGGTGGTGGATAGTTGCCTGCTTCTCGCTGACCTTGCTGGGCAATGTGCCGCTGGCGCTGGTGGTGTTCGCGCTGATCAGCTTCCTGGCGTTGAAGGAATACCTGACGCTGTGCGCCACCCGCACCGCCGATCATGTGGTGCTGTTCTGGGCCTATCTGAGCATCCCGCTGCAGTATTACTGGCTGGGCGTTCACTGGTACGGCATGTTCATCATTTTCATCCCGGTCTACATCTTCCTGTTCCTGCCGATGCGTATGGTGCTGATCGGCGAGACCCAGGGCTTTCTCAAGGCCGCCGCCTCGCTGCAATGGGGCTTGATGATTTGCGTGTTCTGCCTGAGCCATATGGCCGCGGTGCTGACCCTGCCCCAGCTGACCCATATCGGCGAACCGGCCCAGGGCGCGATGCTGCTGTTCTACCTGGTGGCGCTGACCCAGCTCAACGACGTGGCGCAATACCTGTGGGGCAAGGCCTTCGGCCGGCGCAAGGTGGCGCCCAAGGTGTCGCCCAACAAGACGCTGGAGGGTTTCCTCGGCGGCGCGCTGACCACCTGCCTGCTGGGCTGGTTGCTGGGGCCGCTGCTGACGCCGTTCTCGCCGCTGCACGCGGCGCTGGCCGGCCTGCTGATCGGGGTGATGGGCTTTATCGGCGACATCGTGATTTCCGCGGTGAAGCGCGACATCGGGGTCAAGGACTCCGGCCGCCTGCTGCCCGGCCACGGCGGGGTGCTGGACCGGCTGGATTCGCTGACCTATACCGCGCCGCTGTTCTTCCACTATGTCCATTACTTGTACTTCTGAGCCGATGATGAGCCGATTGCTGCGCATTCTGTTCGTACTGCTGCTGGCCCGGCCGGTGGTGCGTCTGTGGCTGGGGGTGACGGTGCGCCACCAGGAACGGCTGCCCTTGCGCGGCCCGGCCATCGTGGTGGCCAACCACAACAGCCACCTGGACATCCTGGCGCTGTACAGCCTGTTTCCGCTGGGCCGCATCCCCGAGGTGCAGCCGGCGGCAGCGGCGGATTACTTCCTGAAAAACCGCCTGTTCGCCTGGTTCGCCACCCAGGTGGTGGGCATCATCCCGGTGGTGCGCGGAGGCGTGGCCAAGGGGCTGGACCCGCTGGAAGGCTGCCGCGAGGCGCTGCGCCAGGGCCGTATCCTGATCCTGTTTCCGGAAGGCTCGCGCGGCGAGCCCGAGGTGTTGTCCGAGATCAAGTCCGGCATCTGGTATCTGAGCCGGGATTTCCCCGAGGTGCCGGTGGTGCCGGTCTATCTGCACGGCCTGGGCCGGGCGATGGGGCGCGGTCAATGGCTGCCGGTGCCCTTCTTCGTCGACATCGCCGTTGGTCGGCCGTTACAGTGGCTGGAAGAGAAAGCCGCTTTCCGCGACCGTATCCGCGAAGCCTTGTTGTACTTGAAGCAAAAAACGCTGCCCGCCGCGCCGGCGGAGCAGGAGGGCTGAGACGCCGCCGTCCGCCCCTTGGCGGGCTTGGGGGAGACGGCCTATTGCGGCAGCCGGCCATGGCTGGCAATCTGAACGGGCGACGTTCGTGGACGTCGCCTGGCGAGGCAGGCTGGAACAATAAGAAGATTCGATGTGTGGGAAGAGGAGAAACGTGATGAGCAAGAAAGGATGGTATCTCGGCTCCTTGTGCATGGCCGCGGCCGCTTGCGCGGTGGCTTTGCTGGGCATGGCGTTGGCGGACGCCGGTTCGGCGGCGTGGCCGTTCGTCTTGGCCAAGGGGCTGGCTTTCGCCGCGCTGGCGATGTTTCTCTGCGGCCTGGCCGCGTGCAGGGAAGCTCGATAGACGTGGGATGACGGCGCTAGACGACGGGGCGGCAGGCTTAGGCTTGCCGCCCCGTTCCTCGTTTCAGCCCATGCGCTGGCGCAGCGCGCGGCTCAGCTGTTCCACGCCCCAGGACAGCGCCACCATCGCCAGGATGATGGCCGCGGCGGCTTGTTGTTGGAACAGCGACAGCGCCAGATACAGCTGTTGGCCCAGACCGCCGGCGCCGACGATGCCGAGCACGGTGGCGATGCGGATATTGTTTTCCCAGCGGTACAAGGTGTAAGCCAGCCATTGGCTGGCCACCATGGGCAGCGGCCCATAGCAGAAGGCGGCGATGCGGCCCGCGCCGGCGTTGAGCAGCGTCTGTTCCGCTTGCGGCGGCGCGTTTTCCAGCGTTTCCGCGAACAGACGGCCCAACACGCCGGCGGTGTGCAGCGCCAGCGCCAGTACCCCGGCGGCCGGCCCCAGGCCCAGCGCCAATACCGCCAGCGCCGCCCACAGCAGATCCGGAATGCCGCGCAGCATATTCAGCAACAGCCGCGTCGTGTGCTTGGCGGCTGCGCCCAGCCGGCCGGCGGCGGGCAGCGCCAGCGGCATGGCCAGCAAGGCGGCCAGCACCGTGCCCAGCGCCGACATCGCCAAGGTTTCCACCACGCCTTGTCCCAATGGCCGCAAGTTTGGGGCGGAGAGGTCCGGCGGCAGGAATTCCATGGCGAAGCGCGGCAGGCCGCGCCAATCAAAGCCGTTGGCGCGCCAATCCGGCCACAGCCAGCACAGGCTGAACGCGGTCAGCGCGCCGCCGGCCAGCAATAGGCGGCGTCCGCCGCCGTCGCGCTCCAGCGCGCGCCGCGACCAGCGGCTGACGCCTTCGCTCAAGCCCACCAGCAGCAGGAAGACCAGGAGCAGGGCGCCGACCTCGCCGCCGTTGAGCATTTTCAGGCTGCTGTCCAGCAATTGGCCGATGCCGCCGGCGCCGACGAAGCCCATCACCGCCGATGCGCGGATCGCGCATTCCCAGCGGTAAACGCTGTAGCTGATCAATTCCGGCAGGGCCTGAGGCCACAGCGCCCAGCACAGCCGTTGCCAGCGGCTGGCCCCGGCCGCCGCCAGCGCTTGGGCCGGCGCGCGCGGCTGGGATTCCAGAATTTCCGCGTAAACCTTGCCCAGCATGCCGCCGTAGGCCAGGCCCAAGGCCAACACCGCCGGCAGACTGCCCAGGCCGGCGGCGCGGACGAAGAGCAGCGCCCAGACGATGTCCGGCACGCCGCGCAGCCACACCATCAGCCCGCGCAGCAGGCTTTGCGCGGCAAGGACGGTGCGACGCGGCCGGACCGCGGTGAGCTGGTGATCGTCCAGCGCGCGGCTGGTGGCGAAGGCCAGCGGCGCGCCCAGCAGCATGGCCAGGCACAGGCCAGCGCTGGCCACCGCCAGCGTGGTGGCGGTTTCCTTGGCCACTTCTTTCAGAAAGTCGCCGTCGTGGGCCGGCGGCAGAAAGCCGGCGGCGAAACGCGCCAGGCTGAGCCAGGTGTCGCCGTTGAACAGCGTGCTCAGCGTGAACTGGGTCAGCGGCAGCGTCGGCAGCAGCAAGGCCAGGGTCAGCAGCAGCCAGCCCAGCCGCGCGCGGGCGGCCGGGTCGCGCGGCGCGGGTCTCAGCATTGCAAGCCTCTGAGCGCGGCGGGCGCGGCCGGCTCCACCGCGGTCTCGGGCATCTCGCCGGCGTAGAGCTCGGCCAGCAGGGGGGCGTCGACTTGTTCGCGCGGCAGATCGAAGGCGACGGCGCCGTCGCGCAGGCCGATGATGCGCGGGAAGTGCGCCAGCGCCAGCTGTACCGAGTGCAGGCTGGCCAGCAGGGTGGCGCGGCGGGCGCGGGCGTCCTCGCACAGCAGGCGTATGCTGTCGTCGGCCAGCCTGGGGTCCAGCGCCGACACCGGCTCGTCGGCCAGCATCAGGTCTGGCCGCTGGTACAGCGCGCGGGCGATGCCGACGCGCTGACGCTGTCCGCCGGACAGCTGATCGCAGCGCTGCCATAGTTTGTCGGCCAGACCCAGCCGTTCCAGCTCGGCGGCGACGCCGGCGGCGTCGTCCGGCCACAGCAGGCGGCGCAAGGCCGCCAGTTCGCCGCCCTGGCCCAGCCGGCCGGCGGCCACCGCGTGGATCACGCGCTGGCGCGGCGGCAGCGGCGGCGTCTGGTAGACGCTGCCTATGCGCGCGCGCAGCGCGCGCAAGGCGCGGCGCGGCAAGCGCCAGGGATCGGCGTCCAGCAGCCGGACCGCGCCGCAGTCCGGGCGCAGGCCGGTGTTGGCCAGCAAGAGCAGGGTGCTTTTGCCGGCGCCGGACGGGCCGATCAGGGCCGCCTGTTCGCCGGCGGCAAGTTGCAGATTGATGCCGCGCAGGATGACGGCGCCGTCCAGGCTCAGGCCGACACCGCGCAGCTCCAGGCTCATTTCAGCAGCCCGGCGGCCGCGGCGGCGGCTTCTATGCCCTTATAGTTGTCCGGCTTGGTGGGGATGAAGCGGCTGGCGCGTTGCAGATCCAGCACGGCTTTCTGATCCGGGTTCTTGGCGTCCAGCTTGAGGAAGGCCTGGCGGATCTTGTCCTGCAAGCCCTTGTCCATGCTGCCGCGCACCGTCCAGTTGTAGTCGTAGTAGGCCGGGGTGGTGGCGATCACGCGCACCTTGGCGGTATCCACCTTCTTGCTTTCCACCAGCTTCTGCCACACCGAGCTGTTCAACACGCCGGCCTCCACCTTGCCGGCGGCCACCCAGGCCACGGTGGCGTCGTGAGCGCCGGAATAGGCGACGTTCTTGAAGAAGCTTTCCGGCTTGAGGCCGTCCTTCTGCATGAAATAGCGCGGCATCAGGTGGCCGGAGGTGGAGGAGGCGGAACCGAAGGCGAAGCTGTCGCCCTTCAGCTCCTTCAGGCTCTTGGCCGGGCCGCTGGTGATGAAGGTGGAGGTGAACTTGCTGTCCTCCTCGCGCTGCACCAGCGGCACCACCTTGCCGCGCTGGCTGGCCTGCACATAGGTGAAGCCGCCCAGCCAGGCCATGTCCAGCTTGTCCGAGGTCAGCGCGGTGACCACGCCGGCGTAGTCCGACACCGGCACGAACTGCACCGGGATGCCCAGCTCTTTTTCCAGGTATTGGCCCAGCGGCGCGAACTTGCGCTGCAGCTCGGTGGGGGATTCGTCCGGGATGGCGGAGACCTTGAGCACGGTCGGGGCGGCGTTGGCCAGGGCGGCGGCGGCCAACAGCGCGCCGGCCAGCGTCAGTTTGATGGCGGTCATGGCAGTGTTTTCCTCTATTGCGGACGAAAAGCCGCAAGGGCTGGCGCCGGCGGGCCGGCGATTCAAAAAGGCCAGTCATTAAGACTGGCCTTGAAGCGGCGGACTAAAAACCGCCGCGTATAGCAAGCATTCTAGCCTAGCCCGGCTCAGGCCGCCTTGCGCTTGCCGAACAGGTAGAACAGCGCCAGGCCGATCACGATCATCGGCAGGCTCAGCCACTGGCCCATGCTGATCACGTCGGACTGGCCGAAGATGCCGGCGTCCGGGGTGCGGAAGTATTCACTGCCGAAGCGCGCCAGGCCGTAGCCCATCAGGAACAGCGCCGACACCTGGCCGCGCGCGCGGGTCTTGGAGCTGAAGCACCACAGCAGCGCGAACAGCGCCAGGCCTTCCAGCGCGAACTCGTACAGCTGCGACGGGTGGCGCGGCAGGCCGCCGTATTTCAGCAGGGTCACCATCAGGTCGGACGATTGCTGCGCCTGGATCAGATCGTCCATCTTGGCCTGCGGAAACAGCATCGCCCACGGCAGTTGGGGATCGGCCACCCGCCCCCACAGCTCGCCGTTGATGAAGTTGCCGATGCGGCCGGCGGCCAGGCCCAGCGGCACCAGCGGCGCGATGAAGTCGGTGACTTCCCAGAAGCTGCGGCCGTGCTTGCGCGCAAACAGCGCCACGCCGATCAGCACACCGATGAAACCGCCGTGGAAGGACATGCCGCCTTTCCACACCATCAGAATCTCCAGCGGATGACTAAAATAATAGCCGGGCTGGTAGAACAGCACCTCGCCCAGGCGGCCGCCCAGCACCACGCCGACGGCGCCGTACATCAGCAGATCGTCCAGCAGCTTGGAGGTGAGGAAAGCGTGGCCGCGCTTGATGCGGTAGTTGCCCAGGATCAGGAAGCTGGCGAAGCCCAGCAAGTACATCAGGCCGTACCAATGAATGGCCAACGGGCCCAGCTGGATGGCCACGGGGTCGAACTGCGGATGAATGATCATTTGTCAGCCGTGTGCGTTTGCGGTAAAAGAATGTGGACGGATTATATGGGAAAGCGTTCCCACGCGTCGCGCGGCCCACCCGCCGCCCGACGCATTTTTGCCTTGAGCTCCCCGGCACCCGGAGCCAGGCGGCCCGGCCTTAAAGCAGGCCAGGCCCGGAGCGCCTTTCCCCTCATGTAGAAATTAAGGAATCAGCAATGCCCCAATACCGCTCCCGCACTTCCACCGCCGGCCGCAATATGGCGGGTGCCCGCGCCCTGTGGCGCGCCACCGGCATGAAGGACGACGACTTCGGCAAACCCATCATCGCCATCGCCAACAGCTTTACCCAGTTCGTGCCCGGGCACGTGCACCTGCACAATATGGGTCAACTGGTGGCGCGGGAAATCGAACGCGCCGGCGGCGTGGCCAAGGAATTCAACACCATCGCCATCGACGATGGCATCGCCATGGGCCACGGCGGCATGCTCTATAGCCTGCCCAGCCGGGACCTGATCGCGGACAGCGTGGAATACATGGTCAACGCCCACTGCGCGGACGCGCTGGTGTGCATCTCCAACTGCGACAAAATCACCCCCGGCATGTTGATGGCCGCGATGCGTCTGAACATCCCGGTGGTGTTCGTCTCCGGCGGCCCGATGGAAGCGGGCAAGGTGCAGTGGGGCAACGACATCCGCAAGCTGGACCTGGTGGACGCGATGGTGGAAGCCGCCAACAGCGCGGTGTCCAACGAGGACGTCGAGCGCGTGGAGCGCTCCGCCTGTCCCACCTGCGGCTCCTGCTCCGGCATGTTCACCGCCAACTCCATGAACTGCCTGACCGAGGCCTTGGGCCTGTCCCTGCCCGGCAACGGCAGCCTGGTGGCCACGCACGCGGACCGCAAGGAATTGTTCCTGCGCGCCGGCCGTCTGATCGTGGATATCACCAAGCGCCATTACGAACAGGACGACGCCAGCTTGCTGCCGCGCGCCATCGCCTCCAAGGCCGCGTTCGAGAACGCGATGAGCCTGGACGTGGCCATGGGCGGCTCCACCAATACCGTGCTGCACCTGCTGGCGGCGGCGCAGGAAGCCGGCGTGGATTTCAAGATGGCGGACATTGACCGCATCTCGCGCTCGGTGCCGTGTCTGGCCAAGGTGGCGCCGGCCACCCAGAAATACCATATGGAAGACGTGCACCGCGCCGGCGGCGTGGTGGCTATCCTGGCCGAGTTGGACCGCGCCGGCCTGATCCGCCGCGAAGTACCCACCGTGCACAGCGCCACGCTGGGCGAAGCGTTGGAAGCCTGGGACATCTGCCGCCACGGCGAAGACAGCGAAGCGCGGCGCTTCTACCGCGCGGCGCCGGGCGGCGTGCCCACCACCATCGCCTTCTCGCAGTCCATGCGTTACCCGACGGTGGACGACGACCGCGCCGAGGGCTGCATCCGCGACCGCGAGCACGCTTACTCCCAGGACGGCGGCCTGGCCGTGCTGTCCGGCAATATCGCCGAGCGCGGCTGCATCGTCAAAACCGCCGGCGTCGACGACTCCATCCTCAAATTCAACGGCCGCGCCCGCATCTTCGAAAGCCAGGACGCGGCGGTGGAGGCCATCCTGGCCGACCGCATCGTGGCCGGCGACGTGGTGGTGATCCGCTACGAAGGCCCCAAGGGCGGCCCGGGCATGCAGGAAATGCTCTATCCCACCAGCTATCTGAAATCCAAGGGCCTGGGCAAGGAGTGCGCCTTGCTGACCGACGGCCGCTTCTCCGGCGGCACTTCCGGTCTGTCCATCGGTCATGTGTCGCCGGAAGCGGCCGAGGGCGGCGCCATCGGCCTGGTGGAAGAGGGCGACCGCATCGAGATCGACATCCCCGGCCGCTCCATCCGTCTGGCGATCAGCGATGAAACGCTGGCGGCGCGGCGCGCGGCGATGGAAGCCAAGGGCCGCGACGCCTGGAAACCGCTGGGCCGCGACCGCGTGGTCAGCCCGGCCTTGCGCGCCTACGCGGCGATGACCACCAGCGCCGACACCGGCGCGGTGCGCGACGTGACGCAAGTCGAACGCCGTTGATATTTGTCATATTTCCTTAACCGGTTTCCGGATAGGATTCGGGCCGTGCGGTTTTTTGCCGCGCGGCCCATTGTTTTTTTGGGCGCAGCAACCATCTGCTCCTCATTCGTCCGCCGCCGCTTTCCACTGGCGCGGCCCCGTCTCTCCCCAGCCTCCCGGTTTTCGGCGGCGTCTTAGTCTTGTTCATTTGTTTTCGAATCCAACAGTTCCTTCCCGCTTGTTTTCCTAAATTTTCACAAACGAAATCCGTTCTAATGCCATTAATCATATACTTGGTCTGTTTAAATCTAAATGGCATTGTTTGGGACTAAGATTCGGCTGGGGCGGGGCAGGGGCGAGATGGGGGTGAAGAAGAAAACGGAGACGCTGATCGGTGCCTGTAGGCAAGTTCCCTGGCTACACGGATTTTAATAATTCTATTGATTTAACAGAAGCTTAGCGTTTGCTTAGCATGGGGCGTCGCCGGAAAAAGGCAAAAAAAATGCGCGGTACCGTTAGGTCCGCGCCAAGTCTACAAAGGAGAAATAGAGGAGAAACTATCAAGAAGCAATTGCTGCATCTCAACGAGAACGAATTATCCAGATTGCGGTATCGAGTGTCAACATGTTGTTTTTCGCAAATGTGTGAAATTATAATTTTCTGTCGCGCATCTGGTACATCGCGGCTGATGCCGCCGCTGTCGCTGCGCACCATGGCTGTCGCAGCTGTGCCAAAATAGCGGTTTTCCGATTGCCGCAGGATTCCCCTTCATGGACGCCGTACGCCACACTCTTCCCGATCCGCGCCAGTACCACCCGCAAGTGGCGCTGACCAATATGCTGATTCACAACGCCCAGTCGGCGTTGAACGCCAAGACCGAGTCCGATCGGGAAATGTGGTTCTCCGCGGTGCGCGACGCGATGGCCGAGATGCTGGCGCGCGGCGAACTGCTGTCTATCTCGGTGGCGCTGGCCATGGTGCCGTCTCAGCAATGCTATCAACTGGTGTGGGACGCGCTGCGCGACGCGGTGGAAAACACCGGCGGCGGCCGCGCCATCGTCTTCGCCATGCCGCTGGTGCTGGTGGCCGGCAGCAAGAACCAGACCACGCTGCCGGGCGAGATCGCCGACGCGGCCGGCCTGAATCAATTGCTGCGCGAGCACGGCGTGTTCGCCGCCGACGCCGACGTCGCCCTGGGCGGCGCGTTATTGCATCCGGACAGCGTGGTGGGGCTGGACTCCGCCCAGCTCTATAAGCTGAACCGCGATCCGGCCCATGCGCGCGCGCTGCTGCCGCAACAGCCGGCGCCGGTCACGGTGAAGGAAGAGGGCGTGTTCCTGCGCTACCTGCTGGGCGTCGCGATCCAGCCGGAAGGCGCGGAGCCGCCGCTGCGCCTGGGCGGCGCGGTGGGCGCTTGGGGCATGCCGCTGATGAAGTTCCTGGGCGAGCAATTGAAGGCCGACGGCGTGACGCTGTTCCCTATCGCCCGCCCGCCGATGCCGGCGATGCAGGCCATGGTGGCCGGCAACTACGCTCGCTTTGAGGTGGCGATGCAGGTGTTCGCCAGCAGCCAGATCCGCAGACTGCGCGAACTGAACAAGGAGCCGGTGGCCATCCTGTCCGCCCACGACAACGGCGAACTGCACATCACCCTGTCCGCCGAAGGCGACGAGCGCAACTGGGAAGCCTTCGTCTGGCCGCTGGCGGCGCTGGACACTGTACCGCTGATCGAGGAAAGCTTCCGTGAACTGATGGCGGAATGCCATGTGCGCGAAGTGCATGTGCTGGCGGAGCTGCATCCGGACAGCAAGGACGGCGTGCCGCTGTTCTTCACCGCCGACGATTTGTAAGCCTCGTCCCGCCTTGTCCGGTGAGCACGCCCCGCCTCGAGCGGGGCTTTGTCATTGCGCTTATCGTTAGCCGCTAACGGCAATCCGCCCACGGCGCGACGGCCAGCCGCGCCGCCAGGTAGTCGATCAAGGCCTGCACCCGCGCCGGCCGGCTGCGGCCCGGCGGCGTCAGGATGTAGAGCGCGATCGGGTCCACCTGCCAATCCATCATCACGGTTTCCAGCTCGCCGGCCTGCAAGTCCCGCCAGGCCAGAAACTCCGGCTGCAAGGCCAGGCCCAGGCCGGCGCGCAGCGCCGGCGTCAGCGCCTCGGCGTTGTTGACCCGCAGCGTCGAAGGCATTTCCAGCGCGAATTCGCCTTGCTCCGCGTGGCGGAAGCGCCAGAACTCGCCGCCGGGCGCGTTGCTGTACAACAGCGCGCGATGCGCGGACAGCTCGCGGGGATGGTTGGGCCGGCCGTGGCGCGCGAAATACGCCGGCGAGCCCACCAACAGAATGCGCACTGAGCACAGGCGGCGGGCCAGCAGGCTGGAATCGGCCAGCGAGGCGATGCGCAGCGCCAGGTCCAGGCGCTTGGCCACCAGGTCCACTTGCTCGTCGCTGAAATGGAAATCCAGCTCCACTTCCGGATGCCGCGCCATGAATTCCGGCAGCAGCGGCGCCAAATGAGACAGCCCGAAGGACATCGGCGCAGTCACCCGCACCGGCCCGCGCAAGCTGGAGGATTGCTCGGCGATGTCGGCCTCCACCGCCTCGCCTTCCGCCAGGATGCGGCTGGCCCGCTCCAGCGCGGCGTGGCCGGCCTCGGTCAAGGACAGCCGCCGCGAGCTGCGGTGCAACAGCATGGTTTTCATCCGGGCTTCCAGGCGGGAAATCGCCTTGGACACCGTGGCCTGGGACAGCGTCAGCTCCGCGGCGGCGCGCGCGAAGGAGCCGCATTCCGCCACCTTGGCGAAAATCGCCCAGGCTTCCAGATCGGGCAGTCGTTTCATGGCTAGAGCAGGGGCTGAGTGGATGGATTCCAATTTTAGCGTTTAAAAAGCGCTATATCGCATTGATTGCATCAAAAATGGAAAGAATGTTATTCGATCCCTCGGCTTATCAGCCCCTGGCCCGCTGCGTATAGTGGCTGCATCGGACGCGTCGCCGCGCAGGCGGCGCCTCGCCACAATATCGGAGGACCATATGATCGAGCATCGTCCCTTCGCCGCCTTGGGCGGCGCCCATCATGGCTGGCTGGACGCCAAGCACCATTTCTCCTTTGCCGAATACCACGACCCGGCGCGCATGCACTGGGGCGCGCTGCGAGTGTGGAACGACGACGTCATCGCGCCGGGCACCGGCTTCCCGCCGCATCCGCACGCGGACATGGAAATCGTCACCTATGTCCGCGAAGGCGCGATCAGCCACCGCGACAATCTGGGCAACCAGGGTCGCACCGAGGCCGGCGACGTGCAAGTGATGAGTGCCGGCCGCGGCATCGTGCATTCCGAATACAATCTGGAAGCCGTCGACACCCGCATCTTCCAGATCTGGATCATGCCGGAGCGGCGCGGCGGGGACCCGTCCTGGGGCAGCAAGCCCTTTCCCAAGGCGGACCGCTCCGGCGCCTTCGTCGCGCTGGCCAGCGGCATGGACGGCGACGATCAGGCCTTGCCCATCCGCGCCGATGCCCGCGTGTTGGGCGCCACCCTCAAAGCCGGCGAAAGCGCGGACTATCCGCTGGGCGCGGAGCGCCGCGGCTACCTGGTGTTGGCCCGCGGCCGGGCGGAAGTCAACGGCGTGGCGCTGCAAGCCCGCGACGGTGCGGCGATTAAGGATGAAGCGCTGTTGCGCATCGTCGCCAGCGAAGACGCCGAGCTGATTCTGGTGGATAGCCGAGAGTGAGGGAATGAAAGACAAAGCGCCGGGTGTCCGGCGCTTTTTTCAAACCACGCGCAGTTTGCGCGTTGGCGGTTTCTTCGATGATGGTGGGTTGGATTCCACCTTGACTACAGTTCCTTTGGAACAAGCCTCACCGAGATCATGGCTTAGCTTAGCCAAGCTGTGGGCGGTGCTCTGGGACACATAGACCCGCTTCTTGGCATTGGGTGATTTAACGCTGTTTTTCATAGCCGATATACCCCGTATCCTCAAGCCCCGCGTTGTGGATGGCGCTAAAACCCAGTTCTTGTATGAGCAGGTGATTACAGTGACAAACTCTATCATAGAACCTGCCAAGCCCCGGAGCCGGCTTGTAAAAGTACTGCCTTGTTTCAGATACAAGCCGACTATGGTAGACAACAATTTCAAGTAAATGTTGCCCAAAACTGAAAATTTGGCGGGGGTTGTCCAGGCGCCATGAGGCCGGCTCGTAGATATGGTCGCGGCTGATAGCGTCGGCTCGCATGAACTTTACCAACCGGCTTGTGCGCATATCGGGTTCAAAGTCATGCGCCCAAGTCCGGATAAAGTCACGTACCTCCTGCTCATCGTCTCCAGGCACTTCTCCCGCCAGGCTGGCAAAATACATTAGGTAGCGGTAGGCGCTAAAAACAAATGGCACGACTTCGAAGAAGCCATCGGCATGATGGGCTAAGGGGACACGGTAGATATTCCCCACCCACGCGGAGCGCTGATCCGGCGTGGGCGCACCTGCGAACCACTCCGTGGGCATGGCTTGGTTTTGCTCCAGCCAAAACATTCATCTTTCTCCACTGAGACGAACCATTGGAAGAGGGCGCTTGCCACAAGAGTGAGATGCAAGCAAGGTCGTAGCCCTTGCAAAGCGATCCATGGGCGCTTGGCATTGTTGCTTTATCCAATGCTGGGCTGCAAATCGCTGTGGCTTTGTCCCTTTACCGGTGGGGTGTGGGGGCGATGGAAGTGGCGCGCAGGGGCTTGTCGTTGCCTCTCGCAATTGCTTCACGTTAAGGATTTCGCTCCGGCATTTCGTGTAGAATGCCCGCATCGTTAACCCTTTGATGGATGAGTCAAAGATGTTCGCTGCTGACCAGACGATTGCCAAATTCGACCCCGAACTCGCCGCCGCCATTGCGGCCGAGTGTCAACGCCAGGAAGATCACATCGAGTTGATCGCCTCGGAAAACTACACCAGCCCCGCGGTGATGGAAGCCCAGGGCTCCCAACTGACCAATAAGTACGCCGAAGGCTACCCGGGCAAGCGCTTCTACGGCGGTTGCGAACACGTGGACGTGGTGGAACAGCTCGCCATCGACCGCGTCAAGCAGCTGTTCGGCGCGGAATACGCCAACGTGCAGCCGCACTCCGGCAGCCAGGCCAACCAGGCGGTGTACTTCTCCATCCTGAAGCCGGGCGACACCGTGATGGGCATGAACCTGGGCCACGGCGGTCACCTGACCCACGGCTCCCCGGCCAACCTGTCCGGCAAGATGTTCAACATCGTCGCCTACGGTCTGAACGACAAGGAAGAAATCGACTACGACGACATGGAACGCGTAGCGATGGAAACCAAGCCCAAGCTGATCATCGGCGGCGCTTCCGCTTACGCGCTGCGTTTCGATTTCGAGCGCATGGGTCAGATCGCCAAGAAATGCGGCGCTTACTTCATGGTGGACATGGCGCATTACGCCGGTCTGATCGCCGCCGGCGTTTACCCGAACCCGGTGCCGTTCGCCGACTTCGTGACCTCGACCACCCACAAGACCCTGCGCGGTCCGCGCGGCGGCATCATCCTGGCCAAGGCCGAGTTCGAGAAGAGCATCAACAGCAATGTGTTCCCGACCCTGCAAGGCGGCCCGCTGGAGCACGTGATCGCCGCCAAGGCCGTGGCCTTCAAGGAAGCGCTGCTGCCCGAGTTCAAGGTGTATCAGGAACAAGTGCTGAAGAACGCCTCCATCATGGCCAAGACCCTGGGCGAGCGCGGCGTGCGCATCGTATCCGGCCGCACCGAGAGCCATGTGTTCCTGGTGGACCTGCGCGCCAAGGGCCTGACCGGCAAGGCGGCCGACGCGCTGCTGGGCCGCGCCCACATCACCGTGAACAAGAACGCGATTCCGAACGACCCGGAAACCCCGTTCGTGACCTCCGGCATCCGCATCGGCTCCCCGGCCATCACCACCCGCGGCTTCAAGGAAGCCGAAGCCATCCAGGTGGCCAATCTGGTGGCGGACGTGCTGGACAACCCGAACGACGACGCGCTGATCGCCCGCGTGGCCGAGCAAGCCACCGCGCTGTGCCATCGTTTCCCGGTGTACTCCAAATAAGCCAAGCTGGTCTCGGCCGCTGAAAGACGCCCCCAGGGGCGTCTTTTTCATGGGCGGGCGATAGCGGCATTAACTTGACTGCGCATTGCTGATAACATCCCTACATTGGAACCCTTAGGATTAAGTCATGAAATGCGCGTTCTGCGGCAATGCCGATACTCAGGTAATCGACTCCCGCGTCAGTGAGGACGGCAGCAGCATCCGGCGGCGGCGGCGCTGCCCGGTGTGCGAGAAGCGTTTCACGACCTTTGAAACCGCCGACGTGCGCATGCCGCAGGTGGTGAAAACCGCCGGCCACCGTTCGGAATTCGACATCGAGAAAGTGCGCACCAGCTTCCTGCGCGCGCTGCACAAGCGCCCGGTGCCCACCGCCTTGGTGGACGAAGCGATAGACCGCATCTGTCACAAGCTGCTGCAATTGGGCGAGCGCGAAGTCTCCAGCCGCGAGATCGGCGAAATGGTGATGAACGAACTGGCGCGCCTGGACAAAGTGGCTTATGTGCGTTTCGCCTCGGTGTACCGCAGCTTTCAGGATGTGTCCGAGTTTTCCGACGCCATCAAGGAAATCCAGAAGTCTTCGCATTGACCGACCGGCGGGCGGCTGGAGTAGACTGCTCTATTCTTCCGTCATCGCGGGTGCCCTCCATGGTAGAACCCCTGCCTTCCAATGTTTCGCTGCGCGCGCCGGAGCTGTCCGACGCGCCGGCGCTGTTCGCGCTGATCAACGCCAACCGCGACGCGCTGCGGCCGTGGATGCCGTGGGAGCCGCTGACCCGCTCCGAGGCGGACTCCCGCGCTTTTCTGGAATCCGCTGCCGTCGGCCGCCAGATCGGCAAGGCCTATACTTGGCTGGTATTGCGCGACGGCGCGCTGGCCGGCGTTTGCGATCTGCACGCCATCGACGATTTGAACCGCCACGCCTTCGTCGGCTATTGGCTGGACCGCCGCCAGGTGGGGCAGGGCGTGATGCAGGCGGCGCTGCGCCTGTTGCTGGCCGAAGCCTTCGGCCCCTTGGGCCTGCACCGGGTGGCGATAGACGCGGCGGCGGACAATCATCGCAGTTGCGCGGTGGCGGAGCGGCTGGGCTTCCGCTACGAAGGCGTGCTGCGCGAGTACTTGTTGTTGCAGGGCCGCTATTGCGACGCTAGGCAGTACAGCCTGCTGGCTCAAGAATGGAAGCAATGAATCATGAATTATTCCGCCGATGACCATCGTCACATGCAGCGCGCGTTGCGGCTGGCCGCCGCGGCCACCCGCCGCGCCGCGCCCAATCCGGGCGTGGGCTGCGTGCTGGTGCGCGACGGTGCGGTGATCGGCGAGGGCGCCACCCTGGAAGTGGGCGGCGATCACGCGGAAATCCAGGCGATCAAGGACTGTCTGGCGCGAGGCCTGTCCCCTCGCGGCGCCACCGCCTACGTCACACTGGAGCCGTGCAGCCACCACGGCCGCACCCCGCCGTGCGCGCGGCGTCTGATCGACGAGGGCGTGGCCCGGGTGGCCGCGGCGATGGTGGACCCCTACCATGAAGTGGCCGGCCGCGGCCTGGCCATGCTGCGCGCCGCCGGCATCGCCGCCGACGCCGGGCTGATGGAAGCCGAGGCGCGGCAAGTGCATCGCGGTTTTCTGTCGCGCGTCGAGCGCGGCCGCCCCTGGGTCACGCTCAAGGCCGCCGCCACGCTGGACGGCAAGACCGCCTTGCTCAACGGCCGCAGCCAATGGATCACCGGCCCGGAGGCGCGGCGCGATGTGCATCGTCTGCGCGCGGAACACTGCGCGGTGCTCACCGGCAGCGGCACCGTGCTGGCCGACGATCCGCAACTGACGGTGCGGGAAGTCCCCTGCGAGCGCCAGCCGCTGCGGGTGGTGCTGGACAGCGATCTGCGCACGCGGCCGGAACAGCGCATCTATCAGGACGGCGCCACCTTGCTGGCCACCTGCGATCACGAGGCTGCGCGTTTGGAGCCCTACCGCGCCGGCGCGGAGCTGCTGACCCTGCCGCGGCTGGCCGACGGCCATGCCGATCTGCCGGCTTTGCTGGCGGCCTTGGCGCAACGCGGCGTCAATATGCTGATGGTGGAAGCGGGCGCCGGCCTCAACGGCGCGCTGTTGCGCGCCGGGCTGGTGGACGAGATCGTGCTCTACCTGGCGCCGTCGCTGGCCGGCGACGCCGCGCGCGGTCTGTTCGCCTGGCCGCCGCTGGAAGACCTGGCCGACAAGCAGCGGTTGAGCATACGCGACGCGCGCATGGTGGGCGCGGATTTGCGCCTGAGCCTGACGCCGGTCTTGGCGGCTGCTCAAGGTCCCGCGAACTAGGGCGAGACAAGGCGAGGATGGCCTCCGCGCTTGGGAAAATGACCGCGTCGCCGCGAATCCCGTCTGGAGTCTGCAACATTTCTGTCCGAAAATAAGAGCAGTTCGCCCGCTGTGCGCATGACGCGTGACGGCGGGCGCGAACGCACGCTCAGGACGGGCCGCCAAGAACGGCTCGCTTTCGCATTCGGGGCAGTCGCGGCATCCGGGAGGGCTGGGGAAAGGGCATGAGCGATTTGAAGGCGGCGCTGGAAGCTTATATGCGATTGTTGGCGCGTCAGGGCGCGCCGGCTCAGGTGATCGACGAGAGGCGTCGCATTCTGGAACTGCTGCTGCCCTGGCTGGACGGCGTCGAGCGCAACGCGGAAGGCTTCCGCGGTCCTTGCGAACGCCTGCTGCAGGCCTGCTCGCCGGACGAGCAGGTGCTGGCGCTGACCTGTACCCGCGAGTTCTATTACTTCTGGCTGGGCGATACCAAGAAAGTGGTGGAGATCACCGCGCGCAGCGGTTTTTCGGTGCGCAATGTGCGGGTGTGGCTGGAGACGGATTGGGAAGGGCTGCTGACGCGGATGGAGCGCGACGGCTTCTCCCGCTTCCCGCCGTCGCTGGGCTTGTACTTGGGCAAGCTGTTCGAGGACGGCATGTCCGAGCCGGACATCCATCTGCGCGAGCGCCTGCTCAAATCCCTGCTCTATCTATTGGACGGCCAGCCCATCCAGGGCGACAGCTTCCGCATGATGGTGGACGCGGTGTTATTGCATTTGCGCGAGGCGGAGCTGAAAAACACCTTTCTGTTGCTGGTGCGCGAGTACTTCTATTACTGGCACCAATTCCCGCAAGCCCAGGCGCGCAATGCCGGCCAGCCGGCGGCTTGAGGCGGACCGACGGGCCCGCTATTTCATCCCCCGACGCTTCCGTTCCCGCAGCCTCAAGCCGGCTGCGCGGCTTCCAGCCTGGCCCGGCCCGGCAAGCCCGCGCGCCAGGCCGGCGGCGCTTCGGCGCTGGCCCAGTATTCCTCGATCTGGCTGATCAGCCCGTGTTCCAGCGTGAACAGGGAATTGGCGAAGAAGCGCGCCTCGCCGTGGTCCACCTGCGCCACCACGTGCCAGCGGCCGTCGGTCAGCAGATTGTCCTGCAGCAGGCGTATGCTCCAGCCCTCCGGATAAACGCGGTTGACGTGGACGATGGCGTCCGCGCCGCGGAAGCACTCGCCGCTGCAGTGCCACAGCATCACGGCGTCGTCGCGCAGCAGGCGGCGCGCGCGTTCCCAGTCGCGGTCCTGGTAGGCGAGAAAGAGTTGGGCGGCGATGGATGGCATGATTTTACCTCATGCTAGTCATGGAGTATTGATAATGTACAAAATCAAAATCCTTGTCAATACGCGGCTTTGGCGGATTTTGGGGCGGAAGTTGTCAGATCAAATAGTCTGATGGCATCATGCTTTGACAAGTGGAGCGTGTTTACGATCTCGCGAGCTGGGGCGAGACCAGGCGTTGCGGCTGAGAAAGCGGAAGGAGTAGCGCTAGATGAGCATTCTGCAGCGGTTCTCAACGCCGTATCGCCGACGCGCAGCAGATCGTAAATCGGTTCTTTATAGAGAGGAGACAAGATGACGCACACATCCGCCTACCAGGCTTTAACCCACACTTTCGCCCGCCTGCACCGCTTTAGCCACCTCGGCGCCATCGCCGGCTGGGACCAGGCGGCGATGATGCCGAGCAAGGGCAACGACGCCCGCGCCGCCGCGCTGGCGGAGCTGGGGGTGCTGACCCACGGCATCATCACCGCGCCGCAGCTGAAGGAGCAGCTGGACGCGGCGGAGCAGGAAAACCTGGACGAGCTGCAACGCGCCAATCTGCGCGAGATGCGCCGCGAATGGGCGCAGGCCAATCTGCTGCCGGCGGAGCTGGTGGAAGCCAAGACCCTGGCCGGCGCGCGCTGCGAGCACGCCTGGCGCAGCCAGCGCCCGGCCAATGACTGGAAGGGCTTTCTGGAAAACCTGCGCGAGGTGGTCAAACTGTCGCGCGAGGAGGGCCGCTTGCTGGCCGAGGCCAGCGGCGGCAGCCGTTACGACGCGCTGATGGACAAGTACGAGCCGGGGATGAAGAGCGCGGAGATCGAGCGCATTTTCACCGAGGTGAAGTCCTGGCTGCCGGGCCTGATCGAACGCGCGCGCGCCAAGCAGGCGTCGGAAACGGTGATCGAGCCGGTGGGGCCGTTCGCGGTGGCGCAGCAGCGCGCCTTGGGCGTGGAGGCGATGAAGCTGCTGCGCTTCGACTTCGACGGCGGCCGGCTGGATGTCAGCAGCCACCCCTTCTGCGGCGGGGTGCCGGAAGACGTGCGCATCACCACCCGCTACCGCGACGATGACTTCGTCCAGAGCCTGATGGGCATTGTTCACGAAACCGGCCACGCCCGTTACGAGCAGAACCTGCCCAAGGACTGGCTGGAGCAGCCGCTGGGCCGCGCGCGTTCCATGGGTATTCATGAGAGCCAGAGTCTGTCCTTCGAGATGCAGCTGGGCCGCAGCCCGGCCTTCCTGCAGTTGATCGCGCCGCTGATCCGCAGCCATTTCGGCGAGCAGCCGGCGTTTACACTGGAAAATCTGCAAGGCCTGTATAGCCGGGTGCAGCCGGGTTACATCCGCGTGGACGCCGACGAGTTGTGCTATCCGGCGCATGTGATCCTGCGTTTCGAAATCGAGCGCGCGCTGATGGACGGCGAGATCGAGGCCGAGGACATCCCGGCGCTGTGGGACGAGAAGATGATGGCCTATCTGGGCGTGGACACCCGCGGTAATTACACCAACGGCTGCATGCAGGACATCCACTGGACCGACGGCGGCTTCGGCTATTTCCCCAGCTACACGCTGGGCGCGATGTACGCGGCGCAGTATTTCGCCAGCCTGCGCCGCGCCGAGCCGGAGCTGGACGCGCAGGTGGCGGCCGGCAACCTGGAGCCCATCTTCAATTGGCTGAACACCCATATCTGGAGCCAGGGCAGCCGCTGGAGCACGGACGAACTGGTGCGGCGCGCCACCGGCGAAACGCTGAACCCGGCGCATTTCAAGGCGCACCTGGAGCGGCGTTATCTAGGCGTTTGAGTTTGTGGAAGGCAGATGAAAAGCGCGGCTTGGCCGCGCTTTTTTCATTAGGATTGGCTGAAAAACGCGTGGACCGCCACGGCCAGCGCTTCCGGCTGCTCCCATTGCAGCATGTGGCCGGCGTCGGCAATCACGGTTTCCTGGAGTTGGGCGAAACAGGCGCGCCGCTGCGTCATGCTGGCGGCCACGCTCTTGGCCAGCGGGTGGTCGTCGGTGTCGCCGCCCAGCGCCCACAGCACCGGCGCGCTGATGCGCTGCCAGCAAGCCATCGCTTCTTCCAGTCGGTACAGCACCGGGTTGACCATTTTGTGGCGCGGATCGGCGCGGTAGTAGAGGCCGTTGTCGCGCTGGCGGGTCAGTTCGCGCGCCAGCCATTGGGCGCGCTCCGGCGTCAGCCTGGGGTTGCGTTCCAATAGTTTGGCGGCCACGGCGTCCAGCGACTGTAAATCGCCGAACTCCGGCGCGGCGCGGGTTTCGCGCAGCCAGCGCGCATAGCGGCCCGGCGCTTCCGCCGGCTTGGTGGCGGCCAGGCCGAAGCCTTCGGCCAGCACCAGCTTTTCTATGCGTTCGGGGCGGATGCCGGCGTAGATGCCGGCAATCATAGCGCCCATGCTGTGGCCCAGCAGCTTGACCGGCTGTTGCGGCGACAGCGCGTCCAGCAGCGCGTCGAGATCGGCCAGGTAGTCGGGGAAGTAGTAGCTGCCGTCGTTCCAGTCGCTGTCGCCAAAGCCGCGCCAGTCCGGCGCCGCCACTTGCCAGCCGTCCGGCAGCGCATCCACCAGGAATTGGAAGGTGGCCGAACTGTCCATCCAGCCGTGCAGCAGCACCAAGAGCGGCGCGTCGCGCGGGCCCCAGCGACGCAGATGATGGCGGTGGCGGTTGAGGGTCAGGGTTTCGGACTGGCTGAGGCGTTGAATCGGCATGGCGGCGCGAGCGGTGGGATGAAAGCCCCAGTCTACCCAGAAACACGGCGAACCGGGAGGTTCGCCGTGCGGATGGGAAGGGCGCTTAGAGTCGCTAACAAAACCGCGCAGCGTACCTGAGCCAAGGCGCGCCGACACAGGCAGTACAAATAGTACGACAAGGAGGCGCAACGCAGGGTCAGGGGTTTTGTTAGCGAGTCTTATTGATGGATGTCGGCCTTATGAGTCTCCTTCAAGCCCAACAGGCAGACGATGAAGCTGACGCTGTAGACGATGACCGGATACCACAGACCGTAGAGGATGTCGCCGGTGTAGACCACCAGCGAGAAGGCCACGGTGGGGAACAGGCCGCCTATCCAGCCGTTGCCGATGTGGTAGGGCAGCGACATCGAGGTGTAGCGGATGCGAGTGGGGAACAATTCCACCATGGTGGCGGCCAGCGGGCCGTAGACCATGGCGGCGATCAGGCTGAGCAGCACCAGCACCGCCACCACCATCGGGTAGTTGATCTTGTCCGGGTCGGCCTTGTCCGGATAGCCGGCCTGCTTCAGCGCGGCCAGCAGCGCTGCCTTGTCGAAGCCGGTCAGCGTTTGTTCGCCCACCTTGATCTGGGTTTCGCCGCCGGCGGGCGCCGCCTGGCGCTGGTAGGGCACGCCGTTCTTGGCCAGCAGGGCCTTGGCCTGGTCGCAGCTGCTGCTGAGCTTGGCCTTGCCCACCGGATCGAACTGGAAGCGGCAGCTGGCCGGGTCCACCACCACCACCACCGGCGCCTGGCGCGCGGCGTTGGCGATGTCCGGGCTGGCATAGGCGGTCAGCCATTTGAAGGCGGGAAAGGTCAGCAAGGCCGCCAGCAGCAGGCCGGTCAGCATCACCGGCTTGCGGCCGATGCGGTCGGACAGATAGCCGAAGTACAGGAATAGCGGCGCGGCGATCAGCAGCGACATCACCAGCAGCTGGGTGGCGATCTGCGAATCGACCTTGAGGATCTGGGTGAGGAAGAACAGCGAGTAGAACTGCGCGCAATAGAAGGTGACCGCCTGGCCGCCGTTGATGCCGAACAGCGCGGTGAGCACGATGCGCAGGTTCTTCCAGTTGGTGAAGGATTCGGTCAGCGGCGCTTTGGAATGCTTGCCTTCGGCTTTCATTTTCAGAAAGGCCGGCGATTCGTGCATGGACAGCCGGATCCAGGTGGAGATGGCCAGCAGCGCCAGCGACAGCAGGAAGGGCAGGCGCCAGCCCCAGTCGTCGAAAGCCGGGCCGGTGAGTTTGCGGCAGGCCAGGATCACCAGCAGCGACAGCAGCAGGCCGGCGGTGGCGGTGACCTGGATCCAGCTGGTGTAGGCGCCGCGCTTGTGATCCGGCGCGTGTTCGGCCACGTAGATGGCCGCGCCGCCGTATTCGCCGCCTATCGCCAGGCCCTGCAGCATGCGCAGCACCACCAGCAGGATGGGCGCGGCGATGCCTATGCTGGCGTAGCCGGGCAGCAGGCCCACCAGGAAGGTGGACACGCCCATGATCAGGATGGTGGCGAGGAAGGTGTATTTGCGGCCTATCATATCGCCCAGCCGGCCGAACAGCAGCGCGCCGAAGGGGCGTACCAGGAAGCCGGCGGCGAAGGTCATCAAGGCGAAGATGAAGGCGGTGGTTTCATTGACGCCGGCGAAGAACTGCTTGCTGATCACCGCCGCCAACGCGCCGTACAGGAAAAAATCGTACCACTCGAAAACGGTGCCCAGCGACGAGGCGAAGATCACTTTGCGCTCGGAGCCGCTGATCGTGTGTCCCGCCGTGGCGGCGGGCGTCAGGGTGCTGCTCATGGTGCTGTCTCCTCTTGGTGTGGCTTTGCGACAAGTTGTGGGGCGGGAAGTGGGCTTCCTCTGTTTGGGTGGATTCCGATGTCGCGCGGCGCTCAGTCCGGCGCGGCGCGGTCTTGCAAAATCATGCGGGCGGCTTTTTCCGCGATCATCAGCGTGGGCGAGTTGGTATTGCCCGAGGTGATGGCGGGCATGATGGAGGCGTCCGCCACTCTTAGTCCGGATAGTCCGTGAACGCGCAGTCTGGCATCGACCACCGCCTCGGTATCCTGTCCCATTTTGCAGGTGCCGACCGGATGAAAGATGGTGGTGCCGATGCGGCCGGCGGCGGCGGCCAGCTCCGCATCGCTCTGGGCGGCGAGGCCGGGCAGGTATTCTTCCGGACGGTAGCGCGCCAGCGCCGGCGCGGCGACGATGCGCCGGGTCAGCCGCAGCGCGGCCACCGCGACGGCGCGGTCCCGTGGGTGGCTGAGGTAGTTGGGCTGAATCAGCGGCGCGGCGTCCAGGCCGGCGCCGCCAATGGCGACCCGGCCGCGGCTGAGCGGACGCAGGTCGCACACCGAGGCGGTGAAGGCGGGGAAGGGGTGCAGCGGCTCGCCGAAGCGTTCCAGCGACAGCGGCTGCACATGGTATTCCAGGTTGGCGCGCGTCTGTTCCGGCCCGGATGCGGCAAACGCGCCTAGCTGGCTGGGCGCCATCGCCAGCGGGCCGCTGCGCCGCCACAGGTATTCCCAGCCCATGGCCAGCTTGCCGCTCCAGCTATTGGCCAGCTGGTTCAGCGTGCGCGCGCCGCTGACCTTGAATACCATGCGCAGTTGCAGATGGTCTTGCAGATTGGCGCCGACGCCCGGCAGCGCATGGCGCACGGCGACGCCGTGCTCTTGCAGCAGCGCGACCGGGCCGATGCCGCTGCGCTGCAACAAAAGCGGGGAGCCGACGGCGCCAGCGGCCAGGATGATTTCGCCGCGGCAGCGCGCCTGCCAGCGTTGCCGCTGTTGCAGGAATGCAATACCGGCAGCGCGGCCGTCCTCCAGCAGCAGGGTTTCCGCCTCGGCATGGGTCAGCACGGTGAGGTTGGGGCGCTGGCGCACCGGGCGCAAAAAAGCCTTGGCGGTGTTCCAGCGCAGGCCGCCGCGCTGATTGACTTCGAAATAGCCGCAGCCGGCGTTGTCGCCGCCGTTGAAATCGTCCACCGGGGCGATGCCGCTCTGCTCCGCGGCGTCGCGGAAGGCGTCCAGGATCGCCCAGGACAGCCGCTGCCGTTCCACCCGCCATTCGCCGCCGTGGCCGTGCTGGGCGCGGGCGCTGTCGAAGTGGTCTTCCATGCGCAGGAAGTCCGGCAGCACCTCGTCCCAGCTCCAGCCGGGGCAGCCCTGGGCCGCCCAGCCGTTGTAGTCCGCGGCCTGGCCGCGCATATAGATCATGCCGTTGATCGAGGAGCAGCCGCCCAGCACCTTGCCGCGCGGGTAGTTGAGGCTGCGTCCGCCCAGGCCGGCCTCGGGCGCGGTGCGCAGGCACCAGTCGGTGCGCGGATTGCCGATGCAGTAGAGATAGCCGACCGGGATGTGTATCCACGGATAGTTGTCCTCGCCGCCGGCTTCCAGCAACAGCACGCGGTGTCGCGGATTGGCCGACAGGCGGTTGGCCAGCAGGCAGCCGGCGCTGCCCGCGCCGACGATGATGTAGTCGAATGTGTCCGCCAATGCCTGCATGCCGCGCTTTCCTATGACGTCTGTATCGCCACCATATAAGATCAAGCCGGGCCGGCCTGGGAATAGCCAGAGTGGAACAACAGCTGTTAGTTTTCTAACAGCCGCGCAATTGAAGCCTGTCATATTTGTGTGCAAGCGCACCATAAACACGGGGAGGGCTTGATGTTCGACTGGAACGACATCCGTTATTTTCTGGCCTTGCAGCGCAGCGGCAAGCTGCTGGCGGCGGCCCGGCAGCTGCGCACCACGCATGCGACGGTGGCCCGGCATATCGAACAGTTGGAGCGGCAGCTGGGCCAGCCGCTGTTCGTGCAGCAGCCGGACGGTTATCAACTGACCGCGGCCGGCCGGCAGTTACTGCCCCTGGCCGAGCAATTGGAAAACACCGCGTCGCGGATGCAGGACGAGGCGCGGGTGGGCCATGTGGAGGTGGCCGGTCTGGTGCGGCTGGGCGCGCCGGAGGGCTTGGGCTCGCTGTTTCTGGCGCGGCACCTGCCGCGGCTGACGGAGCGTTACCCGGCGCTGGAGATCGATCTGGTGTCGGTGCCGCGCTTTGTCAGCATCACCAACCGCGAGGTGGACATCGCCATCGCGCTGGAGCGGCCGCAGGCCAATATGGTGGTGACGCGCAAGCTGACCGATTACTGCCTGGGCCTGTACGCGACGCCGGCCTATCTGGACGCGCATGCGCCCATCCGCGAGCGCGAGGACCTGGCCGGGCATCCCATCGTCGGCTATGTCGACGATCTGCTGTTCTCGCGCGAACTGATGTTCCATCGCGGCCTGTGCCGCAACCCCTTGATCCCTCTGCGCTGCACCAGCGTGGTGGGCCAGCAGCAGGCGGCGCTGGCCGACGGCGGCATCGCGGTATTGCCGTATTATCTGACCTACGACGACGCGCGGCTGCGCCAGTTGTTGCCGGAACTGCGCATCATCCGCTCTTACTGGATCAGCGGCCGCAGCGACATCCGCCGCACGCTGCGCTACCGCGTGGTGTGGGACTACGTGGTGGAGCTGTGCCAGCGCATGCAATGGTTGCTGCTGCAACAGCCAACTCAGCAAAACGAATCAATCGATGCGGGATAAGCTCACTTCATGAGAACGCTCTATCGCAACGGCGGCCCGGATTCGCCGTATTTGTGGCGGATGCTGCGGGTGCTGGACTATCTGTGGCGCCATCTGGATGGGCCGGTGCCGCTGGAAAGATTGGCGGAGGAGGCCTGCTTGTCGCCCTTTCACTTTCACCGCGTGTATCGCGGCCTGATGGCCGAAACGGTGGGAGAGACCCGGCAGCGGCTGTTGCTGCATCGCGCGGCCGGGCAGTTGGACGGCGGCTCGCTGCCTTTGTCTAGGGTGGCGACGCGCGCCGGCTACGGCGGCACCGCGGCCTTCGTCCGGGCCTTCGCCAGGGCTTACGGCGAGAGTCCGGGCCGCTATCGCCAGCGCAGAGCGTTCATTTCTAGGCAAGACTGGGAGACCGTTATGCATGAAGTGACATTGCTCAAGCAGGATAAGGGGCTGAAGGTGCTGATGCGCCGCCATATCGGCAGTTATATGGAGATCGGCCAAGCCTTCGGCGCTTTACAGGCCATCAGCCCGGCTTGCGCGGCCGGCGACGCGCCAGGCCGCACATTCGGGATGTATCTGGATGATACGGAACAGACGGAGGAAGCCAAGCTGCGCTCCATCGCCTGCGTGACGGTGCCGGACTCCTGGCAGGACCGGACGCTGCCGGATGGGTTTGAATGGGGGGAGATCCCCGCCGGAGAGTACGCTTGCGTGACGCATCTGGGACCGTACGCGGAACTGTCCACGGCCTGGTCCTGGCTGTACCGGCACTGGCTGCCCGGCAGCGGGCGCGCGCTCGGCGAGGTGCCGTGCGTGGAAGAGTATTTGAATTCGCCTTACGACAATCCGCCCACCGCCTTGCGCACTCGGCTGATGTTGTCGCTGGCCTGACCGCGCTGGTGGTTCAGCCATGAAAAACCCGCGCCGTTTGGCGCGGGTTTTGCCGTAAAGGATGCCTGACGACGTCGGGTCTTAACGGGATACGTGGTAGTTCGGCGCTTCCTTGGTGATCTGCACGTCGTGGACGTGGGATTCCTGGATGCCGGCGGAAGTGATTTCCACGAACTCCGCTTTGGCGTGCATGTCGGCGATGGTGGCGCAACCGAGGTAGCCCATCGAGGAGCGCAGGCCGCCCACCAACTGGTGGATCACCTGGCCGATGGAGCCCTTGTACGGCACGCGGCCTTCGATGCCTTCCGGCACCAGTTTTTCCACATTGCCTTCGTTGTCCTGGAAGTAGCGGTCGGACGAGCCCTGGCTCATCGCGCCCAGGCTGCCCATGCCGCGGTAGGACTTGTAGGAACGGCCCTGGAACAGCTCGACTTCGCCCGGGGCTTCCTCGGTGCCGGCGAACATGCCGCCCAGCATCACGCAATTGCCGCCGGCGGCCAGCGCCTTGGAAATGTCGCCGGAGAAGCGGATGCCGCCATCGGCGATCATCGGTACGCCGGTGCCCTTCAGCGCTTCGGACACATTGTGGATGGCGGTCAGCTGCGGCACGCCCACGCCGGCTACGATGCGGGTGGTGCAGATGGAGCCGGGGCCGATGCCGACCTTGACGCCGTCGGCGCCGGCGTCAACCAGCGCCATCGCGGCGGCGGCGGTGGCGATGTTGCCGCCGATCACGTCCACTTCCGGGAAATTCTTCTTGACCCAGCGCACGCGCTCGATCACGCCCTGGCTGTGGCCGTGGGCGGTGTCGACCACGATCACGTCCACGCCGGCCTTCACCAGCGCGATCACGCGCTCTTCGGTGTCGCCGCCGGTGCCGACCGCGGCGCCTACGCGCAGACGGCCCTGGTTGTCCTTATTGGCGTTGGGGTGTTCGCTGGTCTTGATGATGTCTTTGACGGTGATCAGACCCTTCAACTCCCAAGCGTCGTTGATCACCAGCACGCGCTCCAGGCGGTGGGTGTGCATCAGCTCGCGGGCTTCGTCGATGCTGGCGCCTTCCTTGACGGTGATCAGGCGCTCGCGCGGGGTCATGATGGAGCCGACGCTCTGGTCCAGACGGGTCTCGAAGCGCAGGTCGCGGTTGGTGACGATGCCGACCACTTTGCCGTCTTCGATCACCGGCAGGCCGGAAATCTTGTGATGGCGGGTCAGCAGCACCAGATCGCGCACCAGCATGTCCGGGGCGATGGTGATGGGATCCTTGACCACGCCGCTTTCATGGCGTTTCACCTTGGACACTTCGCTGGCCTGTTTCGCGGGATCCATGTTTTTGTGCACGATGCCGATGCCGCCTTCTTGAGCCATGGCGATGGCGAGACGGGCTTCGGTCACCGTGTCCATGGCGGCGGACACCAGGGGCAGGTTCAGGGTGATGTTGCGGGTAAGCTTGGTGGAGAGAACTACGTCGCGCGGCAGAACTTCAGAATGGGCCGGGACGAGGAGAACGTCGTCGAAAGTATAGGCTTTCTCGATGATACGCATCTTGGCGTTTCCTTTGCGGCAAAGCGGCATTATACCGAGGCATTGTCGCTATTGCAAAAAAAGGGGCTTTCCGCCCGCAACCCTGTTACCTTTTTGCTCGCAGGCCGCGCAGGCCTTACAATTTGAGTATCTGCAGCGCATTCGGGTCAGGGAGTCGATGATGAAGTCAACCTTAGTATGGACCTTTTTGCTGGCTTTGCTGGGCTCCTCCGCCGCCAGCGCGGAAGTCTATGTATGGAAGGACGAGGCCGGAAAAACCGTGTATTCGGACCAGCCGCCGGCCAGCGTCAACGCCCGCCGCATGAATACGCGCGCGCCGGCGCCGGCATCGGCTCCGGCCAAGGAAAGCAAGAAAGCGTCGGGCAAGGACGCCGGCGGGGAAAACGCCAAGATCGCGGCGGAAAACGCCAAGATCGTGGAGGCCAACGCCAAGATCCGCGAGCAGAATTGCCAGAACGCGCGCAATCAGCTGGCCTCGGTGCAGACCAATAGCCGCATCCGCATGCCGGGTTCCAATGCGCTGGCCACCGACGCCCAGCGCAACGAGCTGATTACCCAGGCGCAGGCCAATGTGCAAACCTGGTGCGGAAAATAAGTGACGAAACCGGTTTTTGACTACAAGGCGGTACTGGCTTCCCTGCCCAATCTGCCCGGCGTGTATCGAATGCTCGACGCGTCGGGCAGCGTGCTTTATGTCGGCAAAGCGATAGACCTGAAACGGCGGGTCAGTTCCTACTTTCAGAAAAACGACCAGTCGCCGCGCATCCAGCTGATGGTGCGCCAGATCGCCAGCATCGAGACCACGGTCACGCGTTCCGAGGCGGAAGCGCTGATTCTGGAAAACAATCTGATCAAGGCGCTGACGCCGCGTTACAACATCCTGTTCCGCGACGACAAGTCCTATCCCTATCTGATGCTGAGCGGTCACGCCTTCCCGCAAATGGCCTATTACCGCGGCGACCCCAAGCGGCCGCACCAGTACTTCGGCCCCTATCCCAACGGCTACGCGGTGCGTGAGAGCATCCAGATCCTGCAAAAGGTGTTCCGGCTGCGCACTTGCGAGGACGCGGTGTTCGCCAATCGTTCCCGTCCCTGTCTGCTGTATCAGATCAAGCGTTGTTCCGGCCCCTGCGTCGACCATATCTCCAAGGACGATTACGCGCGCGACGTGGCCAGCGCGGTGGCCTTCCTGCAAGGCCGTCAGAGCGAGCTGATCGACGGCCTGACCCAGCGCATGATGACGGCGGCCGAGGCGATGGAGTTCGAACAGGCGGCGGAACTGCGCGACCAGATCCAGGCGCTGGCGCGGGTGCAGGAGAAGCAGTTCGTGTCCAGCAACTCCAGCCAGCAGGATTGCGACGTGGTGGCCGCGGTGCAGCAGGAGGGCATGCTTTGCGTCAATCTGGTGATGATACGCGGCGGCCGGCATCTGGGAGACAAGAGCTTTTTCCCGGTCAGCGGGGAGGAGGGGGAACTGGCGGACAGCCTGGAAGCCTTCCTGGCCCAGCATTATCTGGGCGCGCCCTTGCCGCCGGCCATCATCATCAACGGCGAGATTTCCGAGACCCTGCGCCAGCATCTGGAGCGGCAGGCCGAGCGCAAGCTGGCCATCGCCAGCAATCCCATCGGCGAACGACGGGTGTGGCTGGAAATGGCGGAGAAGAACGCCGCGCTGGCCATCATGCAGCGGGCTAGCAGCAAGGCCACCCAAAACCAGCGGCTGGCCCAGCTCAACGAGGTGCTGGAATTGGAGGGCGCCGGCCGTTTCGAGTGCTTCGACATCAGTCACACCATGGGGGAGGCCACGGTGGCGTCCTGTGTGATCTACGACAAGGGCGCGATGCAGCCCGGCGAATACCGGCGCTACAATATCGAAACCGCCAAGCCCGGCGACGATTACGCGGCGATGCGCGAAGTGTTGTCACGTCGCTACGGCAAGCTGGCGGCGGGCGACGGCAAATTGCCGGACGCGGTGTTCATCGACGGCGGCAAGGGGCAGGTGGGCGTGGCTTTGGAAGTGTTCGCCGAAATCGGCCTGAACCTGCCCATCGTCGGCATCGCCAAGGGCGAGGAACGCAAGCCGGGCCTGGAGACCTTGATCCTGCCTTATCTGGACAAGAGCCTGCAGCTGCGGCAGGACCATCCGGCGCTGCATCTAATCCAGACGGTGCGGGACGAAGCCCACCGCTTCGCCATCACCGGCCACCGCGCGCGGCGCGCCAAGGCGCGCACCGCGTCCACGCTGGAGGAGATTCCGGGCGTGGGCGCCAAGCGCCGGCAACAGCTGCTGATGCGCTTTGGCGGCCTGCGCGGCGTGACCGCCGCCAGCATGGACGACCTGGCCCAGGTGGACGGCATCAGCCGCACCCTGGCGGAGAAGATTTACAACGCGCTGCATTGATTGCCGGCGCGCCATCGTTTATACACTGTAACCATTGCCGTGCGTCCCGTTGTGGCTTGGGGCGGACGCGCAGTTTTTGACCGAGCCGCAAACAATAAGATTACTGACACCGATGCCCTTCAATTTGCCGATATTCCTAACCTGGCTCAGGGTTGCCCTGATCCCCATCTGCGTAGCGGTCTTCTTTTTGCCGGATTCCGTGCTGCTGCTGGAAAGCCGCAACCAGGTAGGCGCCGCCATCTTCGCCTTGGCGGCCATCACCGATTGGCTGGACGGCTATCTGGCGCGCAAGTTGGGTCAGACCTCGGCCTTCGGCGCTTTCCTGGATCCGGTGGCGGACAAGCTGATCGTCGCCGCGGCCTTGATCCTGCTGGTGCAGATGGGGCGCACCGAGGGCTGGATGGCGATGATCATCATCGGTCGGGAGATCGCCATCTCCGCGCTGCGGGAATGGATGGCGGAGATGGGCACCCGCAAAAGCGTGGCGGTGGCCTATATCGGCAAGTTGAAAACCGCGGCGCAAATGGTGGCGATTCTGCTGTTGCTGTATGCCGGCCCGCTGCTGCCGGGGGTTTCGACATTAATTTTGGGCAATGCCTTCATGGTGGTGGCGGTGATTTTGACTTTGTGGTCAATGGTTTATTACCTGAGGATGGCCGCCAAGGAGTTTTCCGGGAAAAAAATTGATGTTTGAAGTGTTGACAGTGACTGATAAATCCTTATAATTCGCATCTCTCAGCGCTGCTCCAGCAGCAGCGAAGAGAAAGCAGAAGTATTGCAGCAATTTTGAATGCGGGAATAGCTCAGTTGGTAGAGCGCAACCTTGCCAAGGTTGAGGTCGCGAGT
>NZ_JBMDJX010000021.1:0-83452 GCF_057809415.1 Chromobacterium sp. FG22
CGCAACCTTGCCAAGGTTGAGGTCGCGAGTTCGAGCCTCGTTTCCCGCTCCAAATTAAAATCATCAGCCATGGCTGGTGGTTCGCCGGCAACGGCGGGGTAGCAAAGTGGTTATGCAGCGGATTGCAAATCCGTCTACGCCGGTTCGATTCCGACCCCCGCCTCCAGTTAAAGCCCCGTAAGTCAAAGACTTGCGGGGCTTTGCTTTGTTCGGCACGCGCCCGCAATCGCCAAGCTCAGCGTGGTTTCTCCTCTTTATCCCGGATCGGGATCAGGCCCGCAGTCCCCCGCGGCGGCGTGCCATGGCCTTGATCGCCATCCCTGTTTGCCAGCGGCCCGGCTCTGGGATAGAATCGCCGTCTCTTTGCCCGCCCCGGTGGTGAAATTGGTAGACACAAGGGACTTAAAATCCCTCGACTTCGGTCGTGCCGGTTCGATTCCGGCCCGGGGCACCACTACGGCAAAACCGTCCACGAGACGAAAACAACCCGCACAGCCTGGCGCTGGGCGGGTTTTTTTATCGGCTTCTCTTAAAGCTGCGCCTCGAATTCATAGAGATCGCTGCGGCACAAAACTTCGCTGAACTCCAATACCTGCTCCGCCGCGTTCAAGCTGGTCTGCCGGATGCGCAGCAGCGGCGTGCCGGTCTGCACATGCAATAGGGCGGCGCTGTCCTGATCCGCCGCGCAGGAGGCCAGACGGAAGGTCTTGCGGCCGATCTCGACGCCATGGCGTTCCCACCATTGGTATAGCGAGTGTTCCAGACGCTCCGGTTCGGGCAGGTAGGCCAGCGGGATATAGGTGGTTTCCAGCGCCGCCGGCGTGCCGTCCATCAGCCGCAGGCGGCGCAGCTTGGCGATGTCCGCGCCGACAGGCAGGCACAGCAGGCTGGCGATGGCGGCCGGCGCGCTTTCCCGCTGCCGCAACAGCCACTGATTGGCCACGCTGCCGCCGCTGCGCAGCACCTGCTCGGTGAAACCTCCGCTGTCGTTGAGCGAATAGCGAAAGGCTTGAGCGACGCGAGTGCCCTGGCCTTGCTGACGGGTGATCAGCCGCTTGCGTTCCAGTTCCGCCATCGCCTTGCTGATGGTGACGCGCGACAGTCCCAGTTTTTCCGCCATCTGCCGCTCGGTCGGCAAGAATGCTCCTTCGGGCAACTGGTGCTGGCGGATGGCCTGTTCCAGCGCGTCGGCGATCAGCAGATAGCGCGGCGTTGCGCCGGGCTGCCGCAGGCTGGCGGACAGGCATTCCAGAATCTCGCTCATATCGTGTGAAAGCTCCTGTGCGTGCGGGCTTCAGTCTAAATCAATGCCGACGGCAATGGGGTGGGCTGAGCTCTGTGGCATGCTTTCCTGATCAATAGTATGGTTATGTACTATTGGATTTGTATTGGACTTATCATACGATGCCAATCGAAGTCCATGGTTCCTGTTTACGCTCGCGTTGCGCGAAGGCGGGGCAAGGCGAAACAGCCGGGAAAGCGGAATGCGCCTGCGAGGCATGGGCGTTTCGCGGGCGGCTCCTGGTTTCCTTGACGCGTGGCGGATCGTAAACGGGTTCTGGCGGTCGATGGGCATCCTGGCGGAGAGGCAGGGTTTGACGATGATCAGCAAGGGCTACCAGTCCATTCTCGGGGCCCTGTACGGGCAGGCGGTGGGGGATGCCATGGGCATGCCTTCGGAGCTGTGGCCGCAGCGGCAGGTACGGGCGTTTTTTGGTTGGATAGACGATTTTCTGCCGGGCCCGGCCGAGAATTTCGCCGCTTCCGAGTTCGCCGCCGGAGAGTTTACCGACGACACCCAGCAGGCCATTGCCTTGATGGACGCGTTGATCGCCGCGGACGGCGCGGTGGAGCCGGAGCGCATCGCGGACAACATCATCGCCTGGGCCGAGCGCATCGACGCTTTCAACAAGAATATTCTGGGGCCCAGTTCTAAGGCCGCGCTCAGGGCTATTTTGTCCGGCCAGTCCATTGATTCTCTGGGCGCCAACGGCGTGACCAACGGCGCGGCGATGCGGGTGGCGCCGCTGGGTTGCCTGCTGTCCAGCCAGGACCGCGCGGCTTTCGTGCAGGCGGTGAGGCTGAGTTGCAGCCCCACGCATCAGTCCGATATCGCGGTGGCCGGCGCGGCGGCCATCGCCTGGGCGGTGTCGCGGGCGGTGGAGGGCGCGGCCTGGTCCGACATCAAGGCCGAGCTGCCCGCCATTGCCGATCTGGCGCAGCTGGAGCGGGTGACGACGTTCAGCCCCTTGCTGAGCCGGCGCCTGGCCTGGGGCTTCGAGCTGGCGGAAGGCTTGCGGGGCCAAGACGATGCGGCCGTGGTGGCCGAGCTGTACCAGACCTTGGGCGCCGGCATGGACACCATAGAGTCGGTGCCCGCCGCCTTGGCCCTGGTGGACTGCGCGCAAGGCGATCCGCGCCGCTGCGCGGTCTTGGCGGCGAATCTGGGCGGAGACACCGACACCATAGGCGCGATGGCGACCGCGGTGTGCGGCGCCTTGCAGGGGGCGGACGCCTTGCCGGCCGCATGGCGGGAACGCATCCGGGACGTGAATGGCGTTGATTTCGAATCTTACGCGCGGGCTTTGTGCGCATTGCGGTTTAGGGGGTGAGGGGATGAGCGATGTACAAGCGGTAGACGGCTGGCGGCTGGAGAGCGCGGGCATAGATCTGGTGCCGGAGCATGAGTGCAAGGGCCGGCCGGTGGAGTTGTTCTGGGTATGGCTAGCCGCCAATATCGGCATCCTGGGCGTGGTGTACGGCGGCATCGTCACCAGCTTCGGGCTGTCGTTCTACCAGTCCTTGCTGGCCGCGGCGGTCGGAGTGGCCAGTTTCGCGCTGGTGGGTTTGACCAGCATTGCCGGCCAGCGCGGCCGCACTTCCACGCTGACCTTGTCGCGGGCCATTTTCGGCCTGCGCGGCAACGCCGCGCCCACCGCCTTCAGCTGGTTCAACCTGATGGGCTGGGAGGCGGTCAATGTGGTGACCGGCGCCTTGACGCTGGCGGCCTTGTGCCAGTCGCTGGGCATGGCGGAAAGCCGTCCGCTGACCGCGGTCTGCTTGTTCCTGTTCATCGGTCTGACCATCGTGGTCAGCCTGCTGGGCCAGGCCACCGTGGTCTGGATGCAAAGCTGGCTGAGCCGGATCTTCGGCAGCATGACCATGGTGGTGATTCTGTACGTGGCGACGACCGCGAACTGGGGCGCCATCTTGGCGCGGCCGGACGGCGACTGGCTGACCGGTTTCTGGCCGGCGGTATCGGTGATCGCCGCGGGCACCGGCATCAGCTGGGCCATCGCCGGCGCCGATTACAGCCGTTACCAGCGGAGCGGAGCGTCCGGCGGCAGCATTTTCGGCGCGGTGATGGTGGGGGCGTCGCTGCCGCTGATGCTGCTGATCTTCACCGGCGTGCTGTTGTCGGCGCAGATCCCGGATCTGGCCAGCGCTGCCAATCCCATCGCCAAGATCGGCGCGGTGCTGCCGGCCTGGATGGCGGTGCCCTATCTGCTGACCGCTACCGCCGGCATCGTCACCATGGCTGTGCTCAGCCTGTATTCGGCCAGCCTCAATCTGCTGACCATAGGCGTCAAGGTCAGACAGGCGCAGGCGGTGTCCATCAATGCGCTGATCGTGCTGGCCATCGCCGCTTACGTCTTGTTCGTGTCCAGCGACTTCCTGGGGCCCTTCATCGCGTTTCTATTGTTTTGCGGCGTGTTTCTGGCGGCCTGGGAGGCGGTGTTCGTGCTGGATTACCTCTTGTTGCGTCACCGCCAAGGCTATGAGGCCGCGGCCCTGTCCGGCGACGGGCGGCAGGCCTTCCGCGGCGGGCCGCTGCTGTGCTGGCTGCTGGGCGCCGCTTGCGGCCTGCTGGTGAGCAAGACCGGCTTCATCGACGGCCCGCTGGCGGTGGGCGTTTTCGCAGATTCCAGCCTGGGACTGTTTGTATCCTTTGGGACCAGCTTGCTGGCTTATGGATTGTATTTGTTGCTGAAGGAGCGACGCGCATGACCATTCCGTGTCCAAACTATCATCCGACCAGAGCCATCCTGGCTTTGGGCGGCGCCGTCGGCGACGTGGTGTTGACCCTCCCGGCCTTGCCGCGCAGCGGCGCCGACGTGGAGGCGTTGCAGCAGGAACGCGAGATCGGCGGCTGCGCCTTCAATGTGGCGCGAGCGTTGCGCCAGTTGAACGCTCCCGTGATCAACGGCATGCCGGTGGGCAACGGCCCTTGGGGCGCGGCGATAGACGCGGCCATGCGGGAGCTGGGCTTGCCGGTGCTGCTGCGCAACGCGGATCGCGACAACGGCTGGTGCGTGGCCATGGTGGAGCCCAGCGGCGAGCGCAGCTTCATTTCGATCTCCGGTTGCGAGACGGAATGGACGCGCGAGCAGTTGGACGCGCTGCCCTTGCCCGCCGACGGCCTGGTGTACGCCAACGGCTATGAACTGGCCGGAGAGGGCGGAAGGGCGTTGCGCGCCTGGCTGCTGGCCTTGCCGGCGGAACAGTTGCGGGTGATAGACCCCGGTCCGCGCGTTGTCTTGCTGGAGCCGGCGTTTCTGTCCGCCCTGAGCGGCACCGAGACCTTGCTGACGCTGAACCGGGACGAGATCGCCCTGTTGTGCGGCGACGGCGATCCGGTGGCGGCGGCGCAGCGTTTCGCCAAGGATTACCGGCTGACGCTGATCTGCCGGCTGGGGCAGGACGGCGCCTGGGTGTGCCCGGGCACCGACGCGCCGTGGCACCTGCCCGGCTACCAGGTTTCGGTGGTGGACACCATAGGCGCCGGCGACGCGCATTGCGCCGGCTTGTTGGCCGGCCTGTCCAGCGGCTGGCCGCTGCATTACGCGGTGGATCTGGGCAATCGGCTGGCGGCCTGCGTGGTGGCTAGCGCCGGCCCTGACGCGGCGACGGACTGGGACAGCTTGAATCGCCGCTTTCCCGTCGCCTGCCTGTAAGCTGCCGGCTCACGCTTGAGAAAGTGGCAAAAGAAAGACGGGATAAGGGCGGAAAGGGCGCAATCGGCGTCTAATGCTGGACATCAAGGGGCATTACTTAGTACTCTCCCTCCCTCGTAAGCGCCAGCCCGAGCGAGGGAACGCCCGGAGCGTTCCGTCTGGTCTTTTCGCCCATGACCGCCAAGTCGGCTCCTCCGCCGACAAACAGCGGCGGTCGATGGGGGCGGGCGCCTGGTCTTCGGACCGGCCGCGCCGCTTGGGCCCGGTTCCAGGCCTTCGCCATGTTCGGCGATTTTTTACGGCGCGCCGGCGTCTTGTCGGAGCGCCTTGGTCAAACCGCATTACGATGTCGTCATTTTTTCACCGGCTGTCAAGCTGGCCGGGCGGCGGGTTGCGGCGCTTCGCTTGATTGGGCAGCATGCGCTGCTTTTGCATCAATGGATCTAGATAGAAGTTCATGAAGCCAAATACTGAAACGGCACTCGGTGCTGCACTTAAGTCCGCTGTACAAAGTCTGTCCAAGAAAAAGCAGACCGAGATGATCGCGGATCATGTCTACAGCAAGTTCGACGTTTTCCGCCAGTTTCGTCCGCTGGCCTTGGGCATCCATGAGAGCCTGATCGCGGCTTTGCCGCAGTTCGACTCTACGCTGATCTCCCGCGTGGTGGCCAATCACTGTCGCAAGCCGCGCTACGTGAAGTCTCTGGCGCGCGGCGGCAAGCGGTTCGATCTGGCCAACAAGCCGGTGGGCGAAGTCAGCGCCGAGGAGAAAAAGGCGGCGGAACAGATGTCCGCGCCCAAGCCGGCCGCGGCGGCCCCTGCCCCGGCTCCGGCCGAACCCGCAGGCGACGCGGCGGAATAAGCGTGCCGCGGCCGCGTGGCATGAACGTAAAACAGCCTGACAGACCCGTTTGTCAGGCTGTTTTGCATTGGCGGGACGGAACATTGGCGTGGGCGGGGCGGTCGCAGCAGAACGCGCCGCGCGGCGGCGCCGAATCAGGACAGGAGTAGAATTCCCGGCATGAAACGTTATTTCTTGTGGGCCGCGATGGCCCTGAGCTTGTCCGCTTGCAGCGCGCTGCAGCAATTGGGCGCGCCCATCAGCTCGCATCCTTCCTCGCCGGGCAAGAGCCGGCCGCAGACGGCGCCGGCGCCCAGCGCCAAATCGGACGCCTTGCTGCGGGAAGCCAACCGTCTGGCCGACAAGGTCAAGAGCGGCGAGTTGACCCGGCTGGCCGCCGCGGATCAACTGGGCGCGTTCCGGCTCAAGGCGGTGGGCTCCAATCCCATCGACGACAACACCTTCGCCATGTACCGCTATCTGACGGTGGAGCGCGAGGCGGGCCGCATCGACCAGGAAACGTTTCGCGCCAAGATGGACGAGCGTCTGCGCGAATGGATGCGACGCTGGCCCAAGATGAATCCGAAACCGGCCGAGCCGGCCTTCACCAACTTCCTGCTCAAGCTGTACGGCTTGCCGGCCCTGGGGGCTTGAGCATGGGCAAGAAAGCCAAGCCGGACGCGGCCGGCTGTCCCTGCGGGCTGGGCGGCGCTTACGCGGCCTGTTGCGGCCGTTACCTGGGGGCGGACGGCGCGCCCGCGCCCACGGCGGAAGCCTTGATGCGCTCGCGCTACACCGCTTACGCGCGCGGCGACGAGGCGTATCTGCTGGCGAGCTGGCATCCCAGCACCCGGCCGCAGGCGCTGGATCTGGCCGCGGACGCCGGCTTGGTCAAATGGCTGGGCCTGGAGGTGTTGGCGACCGAGGCCGGCGGCGCGGCCGACGCCGAGGGCGTGGTGGAGTTCTCCGCGCGCTACAAGGTGGGCGGCAAGGCCGAACGCATGCGCGAGCGCAGCCGTTTCCTGCACGAGGACGGCCGCTGGTTCTATCTGTCCGGCGAACTGAGCTGAGCTGTCGCTAGAGAATCTAGTGCTTCTGCGTTCGCAGCAGGCTTTCGATGGCGCGCTCCAGCGCCGCCGGCTTGACGTAGGGGGCGAAACGCTTGCGGATGCGCCCTTCGCCGTCCACCAGGAATTTGGTGAAATTCCATTTGATGCGCCGGCTGCCCAGCAAGCCGGGCTTGGCGGCGACGAGATGACGCCAGAGCGGATGCGCGTCGGTGCCGTTGACGTCGATCTTGGCGGATAGCGGGAAGCTGACCCCGAAATTCTTCTGACAGAACTGGCCGATGGCGGCGGCGTCCCCAGGCTCCTGGCCGCCGAACTGATTGCAGGGGAAACCGATGATCTCCAGGCCTTGCTCGCGGTAGCGCTGGTACAGCTGTTCCAGGCCGCCCAATTGCGCGGTGAAGCCGCACTCGCTGGCGGTGTTGACCAGCAATAGCACTTTGCCGCGATAGCTCGCCAGCGGCAGGGTCTGCCCGTTTAAAGACTCAATGGAAAAATCATATATGTCCGGCATATTTCCGCCTTTCGCCAAAGCGAAGATCATGGCAAGAAACCGGAGGCAGGGCAATGGGATCGGCGGATAAAAAAAGGGGCGCAACGGCAAGGGGGAACCGCTACGCCCCAAGAAGAAATCAATTGCTGTACAAGGGCCGACCAACCGGGAAAGTCAGCTAACCCTCTGTTTATCCTAGAACATTAAGGTGAAATTGCGAGGACGGATTTGGCGGGATTTAAATGACAAAGGGATGGCTAAGCCATCCCTTTTTTGCTGGCGGGAAGCGTTTCAGGGGCGCGGCAGGGTCACGCCCACCTGGCCCATGTATTTGCCGGCGCGGTCGCTGTAGGACACGTCGCAAATTTCATCGGATTCGAAGAACAAGACCTGGGCCACGCCCTCGTTGGCGTAGATCTTGGCCGGCAGCGGCGTGGTGTTGGAGAACTCCAGCGTCACATAGCCTTCCCATTCCGGTTCGAACGGGGTGACGTTGACGATGATGCCGCAGCGGGCGTAAGTGGATTTGCCCAGGCAGACGGTCAGCACCGAGCGGGGAATACGGAAGTATTCCACGGTGCGGGCCAGCGCGAAGCTATTGGGCGGGATGATGCAATAGCCCTTGCCGGAGACTTCCACGAAGGAATTGGGGTCGAAGTTTTTCGGGTCGACGATGGTGCTGTTGATATTGGTGAACACCTTGAATTCGTCGGCGCAGCGGATATCGTAGCCGTAGCTGGACGTGCCGTAGGAGATCACCTTCTGGCCGTCCACCATCTTGATCTGGTTGGGCTCGAAGGGTTCGATCATTTTGTACTCGTCCGCCATCCGGCGAATCCACTTGTCCGATTTGATGCTCATTGTCTTGGGCCCGTAGCTTGTCGATTGATTGTCCGCGATTTTAACCGCAAGCGCAGTGGCCGGCTATCGATAATCCATCGTCGATCCGGATAGGACAATGCTATTGATGCAGGTCAAGCAGGGCGGGAATTGCCGCGGTTTGCCGATATTCGACGGGGTTCGGCTGGATATACTAATGCAAACCATTCTCGTTCTTGATCGGATCATCATGTTGACTTTGGATGCATTCCCCGCCGGACGCCACGGCGTGGTCGACAGCCTGGAGCTGGCCGAAGAGGCCATGCGCCGCGTCGCCGCCTTTGGCCTGGAGCCGGGCTGCCGGTTTTATCTGCGTCGGGCGGCGCCCTTGGGCGGGCCATTATTGCTGGACGTCGGCGCCACGCGCTTCCTGCTGCGCCGCAGCCTGGCGCGCCTCATCGTGGCGAGGGTGGCGGTATGAAGCGTTTCGCCCTGATCGGCCTGCCCAATACCGGCAAGTCCACCTTGTTCAACCGTCTGACCGGCATGTCGCAGCGCGTCGGCAACTGGCCGGGCCTGACCATAGAGTTGAGCAGCGCGCGCCTGTTGCTGGGCGGCCACATGGTGGAGTTGGTGGATTTGCCCGGCGTCAATGATTTGACCGGCTATTCCGACGACGAGGCGGTGGTTCGCGACGTGCTGCTGGCCAGCGCCTTCGACGGCGCCGTCCTGGTGCTCAACGCCAGCCAGCTGGACCGGCAACTGCCGCTGGCCTTGCAGGTGCTGGCCAGCGGCCTCAACTGCCTGGTGGTGCTGAATATGGCCGACGAGGCCAAAGCCCTGGGCGTGAGCGTGGATGTGGAGCGCTTGTCGGAGCGCCTGGGCGCGCCGGTGTTTCTGGCCTCGGCCCGGCATATGCAAGGCTGGCCGCCGCTGATGGCGGGCTTGAACCGGCTGGCCAACGACGGCGGCCCGGCGGCGCGCGCCAGGCTGGACGCGGTGCCGGACACCCGGGAGGCGATGGCGGAGGCCAAGCGGCGGCTGGCGGGCTGCTGGACCTTGCCGCCCGTGCTGCCGGCGGGGCTGACGGAGAAGATGGACCATTGGCTGATGCATCCATGGCTGGGTCTGCCGCTGTTCTTCGTGCTGATGGCGCTGCTGTTCAATCTGACGTATCAGATCGGCACCCCATTGCAGGAGCTGGCCGGCGCCGGCCTGGACTGGATCAAGGAGCAGGCGCTGACGCCCTTGCTCGCGCCCTTGCCCGAGATTGTGCAGAGCCTGGCGCTGGACGGAATCTGGCAGGGGGTGTCGACGGTGCTGACCTTCGCGCCCATTTTGCTGGTGTTCTTCGTGTTGATGGCGATGGTGGAGGATTCCGGCTACCTGGCGCGCGCCGCCTATCTGACCGACGCCTTCATGGCCAAGCTGGGGCTGGACGGCCGCGGCTTCGTGATGCAGCTGATGGGCTTCGGCTGCAATGTGCCGGCCATCATGGGCACTCGGGTGATGCGCGAGCGCAAGCAGCGGCTGCTGACCATGCTGGTGATCCCGTTTTCGCTGTGTTCGGCGCGTTTGCAGGTGGTGGTGTTCTTCGCCGGGCTGTTGTTCACGCCGACGCAGGCGCCGTGGGTGTTGATGGGGCTTTATCTGATGAGCTTCGCCGTCGCGGTGTTCACCGCCTGGGTGTTCAAGCGCCGTTACGCCGGCGGCGAGGCCTTCTTGCTGGAAGTGCCGCCGTACCGGCTGCCCGGCTTGAGCCATTTGCTGAGCCGGGCGGTGGGGGAGGTGCGCGCCTTTCTGCAACTGGCCTCCAGTTTCATCCTGCTGGGCGTGGTGCTGGTCTGGCTGCTGACCCATGTGCCGGCGGGCGAGGGCAAGACCCTGGCCGACGCTCTGGGCAGCCTGCTGGCCCCGGTGCTGGACCCGATAGGCATCCGCCACGAACTGGCGGCGGCCTTGCTGTTCGGCTTCATCGCCAAGGAAATCCTGCTGGGCAGCCTGGCGGTGATCTACGGGGTGCCGGAGGCCGGCCTGGGCGCGGCCTTGCTGCAACATCTGGATTGGCGCTCGGCGATGAGCTTCCTGATCTTCACCTTGATCTACGTGCCCTGCCTGTCCACGGTGGCGGCGATGTACCGCGAGTCGCGCAGCAAGGCCTACACCGCGATGTCGGTGGCGTGGTCGGTGGGACTGGCCTGGTTGTTGTCGTTCGCGTTTTATCAAGCCGGCGTGCAACTGTGGCCCTGAGGGCTTAGAATGAATGGTTCGCGAATTCCGTTCGCGCCGGCGGCGCGCCCGCCGGCGTTATTGAACTACAACAACAAGAGGTCGTTTTATGCAAGGTGATCCCAAAACCATCGAGTTGCTGAACGAACTGCTGGCGGAAGAACTGTCCGCCGCGGACCAGTATTTCATTCATGCCGAGATGTACAAGGACTTCGGTCTGCACAAGCTGTTCGAGCGCATCGATCACGAGCGCGAGGACGAGTTGTCGCACGCGCGGGTGCTGATCGCGCGCACCTTGTTCCTGCAAGGCAAGCCGAACGTGGCCAAGCGCGTGCCCATCGTGGTGGGCGAGAACGTGCGGGCGATGCTGGCCAGCGATCTGGAAGTGGAATACCGCGTCGGCAACTTGCTGAAAAAAGTGGTGGCCCACTGTGAGAGCGTGAAGGACTACGTGACGCGCCAGGAACTGATGGTGCTGCTGGAAGAGACCGAGAACGACCACGCCCACTGGCTGGAGCAGCAACTGCGCCTGATCGATATGGTGGGCGAGCAGAACTATATCCAGTCCCAAATGTAAGCTCCGGGGATTTCGGCGTTAAGACGCGGCCGCCTTCAGGGCGGCCGTTTGTTTTGCGGCGTCCGCGCCGGTTTTGACTTGGCGCAGCATGGCCGGCGAGGCTTGCGTCTATCATCGCCGGCAGATGAATTCGCCGGAGGGCGCGATGTCGCTGGATCTATCCGTTTCCTGGCTGGGCATGAAGATGGCCAGCCCCCTGTTCAACGCTTCCGGCGTCTATTGCCGCACGCGGGAGGAACTGGAGCAGGTGCGCCGCTCCGCCGCCGGCGCGGTGGTGACCAAGAGCTGCACGCTGGAGCCGCGCGCCGGCAATCCCGAGCCGCGCTACCGGCGCACCGCGCTGGGCAGCATCAATTCCATGGGCCTGCCCAACGAGGGCTACCGCTATTACCTGGACTACGCCCAGGCTTACGACGACGCCAAGCCGCTGTTTCTGTCCGTGTCCGGCATGACGCTGGACGACACCCTGACCATCCTGACCGAACTGGCGGCGCTGAAGCTGCCCTGCCTGCCGGAGGTGAACCTGTCCTGCCCCAATCTGCCGGGCAAGCCGCAGCTGGGCTATGACTTCGCCGCCAGCGCCGAGGCTCTGGCGGCGATCAGCCGGGTGTACGCGCGACCGTTCGGCGTCAAGCTGCCGCCGTATTTCGATCCGGCGCACTTCGCCGCCATGGCCGCGGTGTTGAACGCCTTCCCGCTGCTGCGCTTCGTCACCTGCATCAACTCGGTGGGCAACGGCCTGGTGATCGATCTGGACAGCGAGTCCGCGGTGATCAAACCCAAGGGCGGGCTGGGCGGCTTGGGCGGCGACTACGTGTTGCCGACGGCGCTGGCCAATGTGCGCGAGTTCGCCCTGCTGCTGGCCGACAAGCATGTGATAGGCTGCGGCGGGGTGAAGAGCGGGGCGGAGGCCTTCATGCACATCCTGGCCGGCGCCGCCGCGGTGCAGGTGGGCACCTGCCTGCACGAGGAGGGCGTCAGCGCCTTCGATCGCATCGAGGCGGAGTTGGCCGCCATCATGCAGGCCAAGGGCTACCAGCGGCTGGATGAGTTCCGCGGGCGGCTGAAGACGCTGTGAGCGCATGAAAAAAGCCCGGAGAACCCGGGCTTTGTTTTAGCGGCTGATCGGCTTGTAGCGGATGCGCTTGGGCTTGGCGGCTTCCTCGCCCAGGCGTTTCTTCTTGTCGGCTTCGTATTCCTGATAGTTGCCGTCGAAGAAGGTCCATTGCGATTCGCCTTCCGCCGCCAGGATGTGAGTGGCGATGCGGTCCAGGAACCAGCGGTCGTGGGAGATCACGAACACGGTGCCGGCGTATTCCAGCAAGGCGTCTTCCAGCGCGCGCAGGGTTTCCACGTCCAGGTCGTTGGACGGTTCGTCCAGCAGCAGCACATTGCCGCCCTGGAGCAGGGTTTTGGCCAGGTGCAGGCGGCCGCGTTCGCCGCCGGAGAGCATGCCCACCTTCTTCTGCTGATCGGCGCCCTTGAAGTTGAAGCGGCCGAGGTAGGCGCGGCTGGACATCTCGAACTTGCCTACGGTGAGGATGTCGGCGCCGGCGGCCACGTCCTCGAACACGGTCTTGTCGCCGTCCAGGCCCTCGCGAGTCTGCTCGACAAAGGCCATCTGCACGGTCTGGCCGATCTTGACCTCGCCGCTGTCCGGCTGTTCCTTGCCGGCGATCATCTTGAACAGCGTCGATTTACCGGCGCCGTTGGGACCGATGATGCCGACGATGGCGCCCGGCGGGGCCTTGAAGCTGAGATTGTCGATCAGTAGGCGGTCGCCGAAGCCCTTGGACACGCCGTTGAACTCGATCACCTCATTGCCCAGGCGCTCGGCCACCGGGATGAAGATTTCCTGGGTTTCGTTGCGCTTCTGGGTTTCGTAGCTGGACAGTTCCTCGAAGCGGGCCAGACGCGCCTTGGATTTGGCCTGACGGCCTTTCGGGTTCTGGCGCACCCATTCCAGTTCCTGCTTCATCGCCTTCATGCGCGCGCCTTCGCTCTTGGATTCCTGCGCCAGGCGGGCTTCCTTCTGCTCCAGCCAGCTGGAGTAATTGCCTTTCCACGGGATGCCTTCGCCGCGGTCCAGTTCCAGAATCCATTCGGCGGCGTTGTCCAGGAAGTAGCGGTCGTGGGTGACGGCCACCACGGTGCCGGGGAAGCGCACCAGGAATTGCTCCAGCCATTCCACCGATTCCGCGTCCAGGTGGTTGGTGGGTTCGTCCAGCAGCAGCATGTCGGGCTTGGACAGCAGCAGCTTGCACAGCGCCACGCGGCGCTTCTCGCCGCCGGACAGCGGGGCGATCTTGGCGTCCCACGGCGGCAGGCGCAGCGCGTCGGCGGCGATTTCCAGCTGGTGTTCTACGTTGTCGTTGGCGCCGGCGGCGATGATGGCTTCCAGCTTGCCCTGTTCTTCGGCCAGCGCGTCGAAGTCGGCGTCCGGGTCGGCGTAGGCGGCGTAGACCTCTTCCAGGCGCTTTTGTGCGCCCATCACGTCGCCCATGCCGCTTTCCACTTCCTCGCGCACGGTTTTTTCAGGGTCCAGCTGCGGTTCCTGCGGCAGGTAGCCGATCTTGACGCCGGCCAGGTGCTGCACCTCGCCTTCGTATTCCTTGTCCGCGCCGGCCATGATGCGCAGCACGGTGGATTTACCGGCGCCGTTCAGGCCCAGCAGGCCGATCTTGGCGCCGGGGAAGAAGGACAGGGAGATGTCCTTGATGATCTGGCGCTTGGGCGGAACGATCTTGCTCACGCGGAGCATGGACATTACATATTGTGCCATCGGTATTCACGCTGGATTGAAGGGGATAAACCGGGATTCTACCAAATCCCCCGGTTTAGAGCCTGTTCAAAGTCTCGCGAGCAAGGGCGAGACAAGGCGAAAACGGCTGAAGAAGCGGAATGTACATACAGTACATGAGCATTCTGAAGCCGGTTTCAACGCCGTATCGCCGAAGCGCAGTAGACGTTGAATAGGTTCTTAGGTCAGCCGTGCGGCCGCGTAGCCGGCCGCTAGAACAGTAGCGCCAGCGCCGCCGTCGCCAGCATGGCGAAGGCGCAGGCCACCTTGGCCACCGCGCCGACGATGAAGCCGATAAAGGTGCCGATGCCGACCTTGCCGGCCTGGAAGGCGTCCTTGCGGGCGATGAACTCGCCGATGACGGCGCCGACCAGCGGGCCGAGCAGCACGCCGGCCAGGCCGAAGAACATGCCGACGATGCCGCCGATGAAGGCGCCCCACAGCGCCTGGCTGCTGGCGCCGCTGGCCTTGGCGCCCAGCAGGCCGGCGAAGAAATCGATCACCAGGCCCAGCGCGGTGAGCAGGGCCATGATGATCAGGCTGATCGCGCCCAGGTGGTTGAAGTTGTCCAGCCAGGCGGCCAGTAGCAGGCCGCCGAACATCAGCGGCAGGCCGGGGATGATGGGCAGCATGGTGCCGGCCAGGCCGGCGATGATGAGCAGGGCGGCAAGACTGTAGCCGGCGATTTCCATGGTGGTCCTTGCGGGAGAACGCGCCCGCGGCCTGGCCGCGGGCCGGGTGTCAGCGGGTGTACTCTTCCAGCAATTGCAGTTGCGCGCAGTGCGGCTTGCCGCGGGAGGTGCGGCGTTTGTAGCTGCCGTCCGGCAGCATGTCCCAGGCGTTGACGTTGTCGTCCAGATAGAGACGCAGCGCTTCCTTGATCACCCGGCGCTTGAGTTTGACGTCGACGATGGGCACGCAGGTTTCGATGCGGCGGAAGAAGTTGCGGCCCATCCAGTCGGCGCTGGCGATCAGCAGGTCTTCCTTGCGGTCGTTGTGGAAATAGAACACGCGCGGGTGTTCCAGGAAGCGGCCGACGATGGAGCGCACGACGATGTTGTCGGACAGCCCCGGCACGCCGGGCCGCAGCGCGCACACGCCGCGCACGATCAGCTGGATCTTGACCCCGGCCTGGCTGGCGCGGTACAGCGCGTGAATCACCTGGCTTTCCAGCAGGGCGTTCATCTTGGCGATGATCTGCGCCGGCTTGCCGGCCTGGGCGTGGGCGATTTCGCGGTCTATCGCCTCCATCACCATGCTGTGCAGGGTGAACGGGCTCTGGAACAGCAGCTTGAGCTGGCTGGCGCGGCCCAGGCCGGTCAGCTGCACGAAGATGTCGTTGACGTCGCTGGCGATCTGCTCGTTGCAGGTCAGCAGGCCGAAGTCGGTGTAGAGGCGGGCGGTGCGCGGGTGGTAGTTGCCGGTGCCCAGATGCACGTAGCGGCGCAGGCCGTGTTCCTCGCGGCGCACCACCATCAGCATCTTGGCGTGCACTTTGTAGCCGATCACGCCGTAGACCACGTGGGCGCCGGCGTCTTCCAGCCGGCTGGCCCAGCCGATATTGGCTTCCTCGTCGAAGCGGGCCATCAATTCCACCACCACGGTCACCTGTTTGCCGGCGCGGGCGGCGGCGATCAGCGATTCCATCAGCACCGAGTCGGTGCCGGTGCGGTACACCGTCATCTTGATGGCCACCACGTGCGGATCGGACGCGGCCAGCGTCAGCATGTCTATCACCGGCTGGAAGCTCTGGAAGGGGTGATGCAGCAGGATGTCGCCTTTGCGGATGGCGTCGAACAGCGGCGTTTTCTTGCGCAGCATTTCCGGCAGCGTGGGGATGAAGGGCGTGAACTTCAGATCCGGCCGGTCCACCAGGTCCGGCACCTGCATCAGCCGCACCAGATTGACCGGGCCGTTGACGCGGTAGACGTCGCGCGGCTTGAGGTTGAACTGGGTCAGCAGGAATTCTTCCATGTGCGCCGGGCAGGTGTCGGCGATCTCCAGCCGCACCGCGTCGCCGAACTGGCGCTGGCGCAACTCGCCTTGCAAGGCGGTGCGCAGGTTTTTCACTTCCTCGTCTTCCACCGTCAGCTCGCTGTCGCGGGTGACGCGGAATTGGTAGCAGCCCTTGACCGCCATGCCGCTGAACAGCTCGTGCACGTGCGAGTGCAGGATGGAGGACAGGAAGACGAAGGTGTGGCGGTGGCCGTCGCTGACGTCCGCCGGCAGCTTGATCACCCGCGGCAGGATGCGCGGCGCCTGGACGATGGCGATGCCGGAGGCGCGGCCGAAGGCGTCGCGGCCTTCCAGCTCCACCGCGAAGTTCAAGGATTTGTTCAGCACCTTGGGGAAGGGGTGGGACGGGTCCAGACCTATCGGGGTCAGGATGGGCATCAGTTCGCGGAAGAAGAAATCCCGCACCCATTGCTGCTGAGCCGGACTCCATTCATTGCGGCGCAGGAAGATGATGTTTTCCTCGCGCAGCGCCGGGAACAGCACTTCGCTCATCACCGCGTACTGGTCGCGCACCAATTGGTGGGCGGCGGTGGCCACCTTGGCCAGCGCCTGTTCCGGCGTGGAGCCGTCGGCCAGGATGCGCTCCGGCGTGGCCTCGGCGGTTTCCTGCAGCCAGGCCACGCGCACTTCGAAGAACTCGTCCATGTTGGAGGACACGATGCACAGGAATTTCAGCCGTTCCAGCAGCGGCAGGTTGGCGTCTTCCGCCTGGGCCAGCACGCGGCGGTTGAATTCGAGCAGGCCAAGTTCGCGGTTGATCAGCAGGTCTTGCGTGTGTGACATACGGGGTTCAAGCCAACAGTGGAGAGTTCAGGGAAAAACAAAGCCCTCGCTTGGAGGGCTGGGCATGGCGATTAGTTCTGCGGCGGAGTATAGCCGGCGGGAGCGTCGGCGCCGTCGCCGAAGAAATAGGCTTCCAGCTGCGCGGCCAGATACTGGCGGGCGCGGGCGTCGGCCAGGCTCAGGCGGTTTTCGTTGATCAGCATGGTCTGATAGCGCAGCCAGCCTTGCCAGGCTTCCTTGGACACGTTCTCAAACACTCGCTTGCCCAGTTCGCCCGGCAGCGGCGGGAAGTCGAGGGCCTCGGCTTCGCGGCCCAGCTTGACGCAATTGACGGTTCTGCTCATGGCGCAATCCTTAAAATATCGGAAAAAGGTTAATTCAATATTGTGTCACAGAGATGAAACGCTTCCAACCTCGACGCGGCCCTAGGCTTACAAGACCTTGACGAAAACCTTGGAGCGGCGCTGATAGTTGTAGAACTGCTGCCGCGCCAGCGGCAACGCGCTCTTGTCCGCCTCGGCGAAGCCGCGCTCGACAAACCAGTGCGCGGTCTGGGTGGTGAGCACGAACAGCGATTGCAGGCCCTGGGTGCGCGCCTGGTATTCCACATGTTTGAGCAGCATCTCGCCGAAGCCGCCGTCGCGCTTGTCCTGAGCCACCGCCAGGCAGGCCAGTTCGGCGGTGCCGGAGTCGGGGAAGGAGTGCATGGCCACGCAGCCGTAGATCTTGCCGTCGTGTTCCAGCACCGAGTATTCGCCGATCTCCACTTCCAGGTGTTCGCGGCTGCGCTTGACCAGCACGCCTTGTTCTTCCAGCGGCTGGATCAGGCCGATGATGTCGCCGATGTCTTCGATGCTGGCGTTGCGCACCCTCACCAGCGGATCGCGGGCGATCATGGTGCCGTTGCCGCCGCGGGTGAAGTGTTCCACCAGCAAGGCGCCGTCGGCGTGGCGGCTGATCAAGTGGGCGCGCGGGATGCCTTCGCGGGTGGCGCGGATGGCGTAGGGCAGGTAGGCGCTGACGTCTTCCTGCAGCCGGCCGGAGGCCAGCAGATCCTCGGCCTGCTGCGCGGTCAGCGTGCTGATCAGTTCCTCGTCCAGCATCACGCCGCGTTGCTCGATCACGAAGATCAGCTTTTCCGCCTTCAAGGTGATGGCGACATGGGTGGCCAGTTCTTCCATGGTCAGGTTGAAGGCCTCGCCGGTCAGCGAGTAGCCGATGGGCGACAGCAGCACCAGCTCGCCGTGGTCTAGGCGGGCGCGGATGGCGGCGCCGTCGGCGCGGCGCACCTGGCCGGTGTATTGCATGTCCACGCCGTCCAGCACGCCCAGCGGCTGGGCGGTGACGAAGTTGCCGCCGGCCACGCGCAGGTGGGCGCCGTGCATCGGCGAATTGGGCATGCCCATGGACAGCAGCGCTTCGATGTCGCAGCGGGTGGCGCCGGCCGCCTGCTTGACCACATCCATGGTGGCGGCGTCGGTGACGCGGCGGTCGCGGTGGAACAGGCGGGCGATGCCGTGTCGTTTCAGCAGGCCCTCGATCTGCGGGCGGATGCCGTGCACCAGCACGATGCGCACGCCCAGGCTGACCAAGAGGTTGATGTCCTGGGCCAGGCTGGCGAATTCGCCGTCCTGCAGGGTTTCTCCGCTGACGGCCAGCACGAAGGTCTTGCCGCGGTAGGCGTTGATATAGGGGGCGGCTTCGCGAAAGGAAAGCACGAATTCGCGGGTAAGCATGGGGTCAGCGGCTCCGGCCGGAAAACTAGGGTTGAGCCGGATAGCGTAGCAGGAATGACGGTGTTTTGCAGGAGGACAATAGCGGGCGCGCATGAAAAACGCCCCTGGAAAAACCAGGGGCGCGCGATGGCTGCCGTCGCGGGATCAGCTGCCTTTTTTCTGCAGGATTTGCTGCACCTTGAGAATGTTCAGCGCCTGCGACAGCTGGTTGTCGTTCTTGGGGTTGGGATCGCGCGGACCGAACTGGCTCTTTTCTTCCGGCTTGGCCTTGTCCTTGCCGTCATCCGGCTTGGCCGGGGCCGGCTGGGGGGCCGGAGCGGGAGCCGGCTTGAGGCTGCTCTTGGACGCCGGCTTGTCCTCGCCGTTGGGGTTGGCCAAGTGGTTTTCCAGATCGGCTTCGCGCACGCGGATGGCTTGTTCCGCCGCTGTCAGCGTGCCGTCCTCCACCACCACGTCGGGCACGATGCCCTTGGCCTGGATCGAGCGGCCGTTGGGCGTGAAGTAGCGGGCGGTGGTCAGCTTGATACCGCCGGCGTTGCCCAGCGGCATGATGGATTGCACCGAGCCCTTGCCGAAGGTCTGGGTGCCCACCAGCACCGCGCGCTTGTGGTCTTGCAGCGCGCCGGCGACGATTTCCGACGCCGAGGCGGAGCCGCCGTTGACCAGCACCACCAGCGGCACGTTGCGGGCTTCCACCGGCAGGCGGGCCAGCGGGTCGCTGCCGTTCGGACGCGCGTAGTTCTGCAGATTGGCGGTCAAGCGCATCTTGGCGTCGGGCGTGCGGCCTTCGGTGTAGACCACCAGCTGGTTCTTGGCGAGGAAGGCGGCGGATACGCCGACCGCGCCGTTGAGCAGTCCGCCCGGATCGTCGCGCAGGTCCAGCACCAGGCCTTTCAGCCCCTGCTTGTTTTCCTTGTAAAGCGCCTGCACGCCGGCGGCCAGGTCCTCGGAGGTGTGCTCCTGGAACTGGGTGATGCGCACATAGCCGAAGTCCGGCTCCAACAGCTTGTATTTGACGCTCTTGGTCTTGATCACTGCGCGCGCCAGCGTGAACACCAGCGGTTTGGTCTCGGTCTTGCGGGCGATGGTCAGCGTGACCTTGGTGCCCGGCTTGCCGCGCATTTTCTTCACCGCGTCGGTCAGGGACAGGCCGCGCACCGGGGTGTCGTCGATCTTGATGATCAGGTCGCCGCTCTTGATGCCCGCCTTCTGCGCCGGCGTGTCCTCGATAGGGGACACCACCTTGACCAGGCCGTCCTCGGCGCCGATCTCGATGCCCAGGCCGCCGAATTCGCCCTGGGTGCCTTCCTTGAGTTCCTTGAAGGCCTCCGGGTCCATGTAGTCGGAGTGCGGGTCCAGACCGGTCAGCATGCCCTTGATGGCGGCGGTGATCAGCTTCTTGTCTTCCACCGGGTCGACGTAGTCTTGCTTGATGCGGCCAAACACTTCGGCGAAGGTGCGCAGCTCGCTCAGCGGCAGAGGGGATTCGCCCTTGTCGGCAAAGGCTTGCATGCTCAGCGTCAGCACGCCGCCGGCCATGGCGCCGGCCACTAGCCAGGCAATCTTCTTCATTCTTTGGCTGCTCATGTTTGTTATCTGTCTCCGTTGCCTGGCTTAGCGCGCCCAGGCTTGCGGGTTTAGGGGGCGTCCCATGTGTCGGATTTCAAAGTACAGGCCGGATTCGCCGCTGTCCAGTGTTCCTGTGTTGCCGATCGTGTCGCCGGCCTTGACGCTGCTGCCCACGGATTTGCCTATCACCGATAGTCCGGTATAGACCGTCATGTAATTGCCGCCGTGATCGACCAGAACGGCGTTGCCGAAACCGCGCAGTTGATCGGCGAACACCACGGTGCCGTCGGCCACGCTGCGCACCGGGGTGCCGTTGGCGGTCTGGATGAACAGGCCTTTCCAGCTGACGCCTTGCTGGCGCGGCTTGCCGAAGCGGCCGACCAATTGTCCGGCCACCGGCATTTTCATCCGCCCCTGCAGGCTGACGAAGGCGCGGCCGGCGGCGCTGTCGTCGGCCACGTCGGTGATGGCTTCCTCTTTCACCGTGACCGTCTGCTTGGCTTCTTCCGGCACCGGCTTGCCTTGTTTCTTGGCGTTTTCCGCCAGCTTGCGGCGGCGTTCGTTTTCCTTGCGCGCGGCTTCGCGGGCGGCGGCCAGCCTGGCCTTGCGTTCTTCCGCCGCCTTGCGTGCGATCTCGGCGCGGCGACGCTGGATTTCCTTGTTGATCTGGGCGATCAGGCCGGTCAGGCGTTTTTCGTTTTCCTGCAACTGGCTGAGTTTGCTCTGTCCCGTCTTGATCTCGCCGGTGACCTTGTTGAGTTCTTGCTGCTGGCTGGCCTTGTCCTGCTGCAGCGAGCTCTTTTCCTGGCTCTTGCGGTCCGACAGCGAGTTGAGCCGCGCCAGTTCCTGCTCCAGCTGGAAAGACAGCGCTTCCAGCTCGTGCTGGTGGGTGATCAGCTGGGCCACCAATTGCTGTTGGGCGCGGGCGATGTGCTGATAGTAGGCGAGGTCGCGCGCGCTCTGATTGGGGTCGTTCGCGTTCATCATCAGCTTCATCGCGTCGTGCTGGCCGCTCTTGTACTGGCGCGCCAGCATCAGGGCCACGCGCTGGCGCACCGCGGCCAGGCTGTTGCGGCTGGCGTTGATCTGGGCGCGCAGCGCTTCGAGCTGCTGTTCCGAGCTGCTTTGTTTCTTTTCCAGCTTCACCAGCGCCTGGCTGGTCTGGCTAATGGCTTGTTCCGATTCCTTGATCGCCGATTGCGCTTCTTTTTGCACCGCCTGTTTCTGGGCGATGTCTTTTTTCAGGGTGTCGATTTCCTTGCGCACCGATTTGAGATCTTGCTGGTGCGGGGCGGTGGACAGCGCGGCGGAGGCCGGAGGCGCGGCGTGGCTGCTTCCGGCGATCAAGGCCGCCATCAGGACATAGGGTTTCATGGCCGGGAGTATGCTTTCTGCTTGGGCCGCGGGCCGGACCTCCCGTCCTCGAGCGAGGGGGCCGGCTCCTTGACGCCGGCGGGGCCGGCGGCGGCGGGTCTTATTGGAGTTCGATCAGCGATTGACCGGTCATCTCCGCTGGTTGTTCCAGGCCCATCATCGCCAGCAGCGACGGCGCGATGTCGCGCAGCGAGCCGCCGGTGCGAATCCGGGCCGGACGGCCGACATAGAGGAAGGGCACCGGGCTCAGCGTGTGCTGGGTGTGCGGCTGGTGGTGTTCGGCGTCGTACATCTGTTCGCAATTGCCGTGGTCGGCGGTGATCAGCACCTCGCCGCCGGCGGCGCGCATCGCCTCCACGCAGCGGCCGACGCAGCCGTCCAGCGCTTCCACCGCCTTGACCGCGGCGTCGAAGATGCCGCTGTGGCCCACCATGTCGCCGTTGGCGTAATTGCAGATGATGGCCTGATATTGGCCGGAGGCGATGGCGGCGACGATTTTGTCCGTGACTTCGCCTGCGTTCATTTCCGGCTGCAGGTCGTAAGTGGCCACCTTGGGCGATGGCACCAGGATGCGATCTTCGCCGGGATAGACCTGCTCCTCGCCGCCGTTGAAGAAGTAGGTGACGTGCGGGTATTTCTCGGTTTCGGCGATGCGCAACTGTTTCAGGCCTTGGCTGGCCAGGTATTCGCCGAAGCCGTTGCTGATTTTCTGCGGCGGATAGGCGATGGACAGGCGGCTGTAGGCTTCGCCGTAGGAGGTCAGGGTGACGAAGTCGGCGAACTTGGGCTGGCGCGCCTTGAAGCCGTCGAAGGCCGGGTCGGTCAGCGCGCTGACCAATTGGCGCGCGCGGTCGGCGCGGAAATTCATGAACACCACGACGTCGCCGTCGCGCATCCGGGCGCTCTCGCCGATGGCGGTGGCCTTGACGAACTCGTCGTTCTCGTCGCGGGCGTAGGCCGCTTCCAGCGCTTCCAGGCCGTTGCGGGCGTGGAACAGGCCTTCGCCTTCCACCAGCAGCCGGTAAGCCGGCTCCAGGCGTTCCCAGCGTTTGTCGCGGTCCATCGCCCAGTAGCGGCCGGTCACGGACGCCAGGCGCGCGGCCGGGCATTCCGCCAGCACCGCGTCCAGCCGTTCCAGATAGGTCTTGGCGCTGCGCGGCGGGGTGTCGCGGCCGTCCAGGAAGGCGTGCACGTGGATGCGCGCGACGCCGGCGGCCTGGGCCGCGCGGATCAGCGAGTGAATGTGGTTTTCATGGCTGTGAACGCCGCCGTCGGACAGCAGGCCCATGATGTGTAGCGTCGCGTCCTTGGCTTTGGCGATGCCGGAGACCAGAGCGGGATTGGCGGCGAAGCGGCCGTCTTCGATGTCGCAGTCTATGCGGCTGATGTCCTGTTGCACCACGCGGCCGGCGCCGATGTTGAGGTGGCCCACTTCGGAATTGCCGAACTGGCCGGAGGGCAGGCCGACGAAGTTTTCCGAGGCGTTGATGGTGCCGTAGGGGAAGGTCTGGCGCAGACGGTTCCAATTAGGCATCGAGGCATGAAGAATTGCGTTGTCATCGCCTTCAGTGCGATGGCCAAAACCGTCGAGAATCAACAACAACACCGGTTTGATGGATTTCATGGCATTCACATTCTGAATATTAGAAAATCTTGATGGTATTGGATTTAGTGTAGTATTGTACCGCAGTCAGACTAAATAAAATGACTCTACAGGGAGAGAAGCCTTGCTGTTCAACGATGACCAGATCGAGCAGACCTCGAGGGCGATGAAGGCCATGTCGCACCCGCTGCGTTTGAAGATCATATCGGTGCTGGAAGACCAGGAAGTGAGCGTGCAGGATATAGTCGAGCAGGTGGGCACGTCGCAGAGCAATATTTCTCAGCATTTGGCCATTATGCGCGACAAGGGCGTGTTGCGCACGCGTAAGGACGCCAACCGCGTTTATTACCGCGTCGGCGACATCCGCACGCTGGAAGTCTTGAAGATGATGCGCGAGGTGTTCTGTGGCTTCGGCGAATAATTCTCCGCCCGGCTGACGCCCGCCGCCGGCCTCCGGCCGGCCTTTGATCGTACCCGGATATGAAAACGCCGCGGCGCATGGCGAGCCGCGGCGTTTTTGCGTCGGGCCCTCGGCCCGGCGATCAATTACTTGGCGGCGGAAGCCGCTTTGTGTTCAGCTTTCTTTCCCGAATGCTTGTGGCCGGATTTCTTGTGGTGCGCGGCGCCCGAAGCATGTTTCTTGTGGTGCTTTTTGCCGGCCTGCTTGTGTTCGGCCTTATGCTCCATTTTCTTTTCGGCGGCGGGCGCGGACGCCGGGGAGGCGGCCAGGGCGCTAGTGGCGAAAGCAGCGGCGATCAGAGCGGAAATCAGTTTCATGATATGTCCTTTCTTGTGTGAAGCCGGTGGTGCATGTCGGCTGCAATTCCAAATGGGTGGAATATGCCTTCTCTGGGATTGAACCCTTCTCGAAAAGTTCACAGGAATTCACAAAGTATCGCTGCGCCGCAAAATGATGACATTGGGTTTTACGGCAGCCAGTAGCTGAGCGCTACGCCGACGAGGATGGCCGCGCCTACGCGATTATTGTCGAGAAAGGCTTTGAAGCAGGCGGCGCGGTCGCGTTCCCGGATGTCCTGATATTGCTTGGCCATCAAGACGACGGCCACGAGCAAGGACAGATAAAAAGGCCAGGCCAGCGCCAGATGCAGGCCGATGCCGGTCATCAGCGCGAGGAAGACGGCGTGGAACAGCATGATGGCCAGCACGTCGTAGTCGCCGAAGGTGATCGCCGAGGTCTTGATGCCGATCTTGAGATCGTCCGGCTTGTCGCTGATCGCGTAGGCGGTGTCGTAAGCCAGCGTCCAGCTGGCGTTGGCCAGCAAGAGCAGCCAGGCCAGCGCCGGCACCTCGCCGGTCTGGGCGGCGAAGGCCATCGGGATGCCGAAGGAGAAGGCCAGGCCCAGATAGGCTTGCGGCACCGGGAAGAAGCGCTTGGTGAACGGATAGCTGGCGGCGATGAACAGCGCCGGCACGCTCAAGAGCAGGGTCAGGCCGTTCAGCGGCAGGATCAGCAGCAGCGACAGCAAGGCCAGGCCGGCGGCCAGCAGCAAGGCCTCCTTCTTGCCGACCGCGCCGCGGGCGAACGGCCGTTGCCGGGTGCGCGCCACGTGGCCGTCGAAGTCGCGGTCCGCGTAGTCGTTGATCACGCAGCCGGCCGAGCGCATCAGAAAGGTGCCGACGACGAAGATCAGCACGATCAGCGGGTCGGGCCGGCCCTGGCCGGCGATCAGCAGCGCCCACAGCGTAGGCCACAGCAGCAGGAAAGTGCCGATGGGCTTGTCCATGCGCATCAGTTGCATGTAAACCGTCAAACGTTCATTGAGGCGGGTGGCGTTCATCGCAGGAAATTCTCCAGCTCCGGCAAAAAGAGTTCGCAAACCAGCAAGGGGGCCTGCCGCAGCAGAAAGCGGCAGCGCCGCGCCGGGTAGCTGGCGTGCGGGCTGAGTCGGGCCGCCGGCGCGAACAGCGGATGATCGGCGGCGATGAGGCGGTAGCGCAGCGGGTCGCGGAGCAAATCGGGCAGACCGCCGAACAATGTCAGACCCAGCGAGCGGCTGCCGCGGTCTAGAATGGGCTGCCAGGCCGCGCAGTCCAGACGGGTGACGCTGCGGGCGAACACCACCGGGGTGTCGTCCAGGGTCAGCGCCACCTCGCGGGCCTGCAGCGGCGCGCCGGCGGCCAGGCCGAGCGGCTGCGCCTCGTCTTCCAGGCAGGCGTCGGGGCCTTGCCGCAGCACGCGCACGGCGAAGCGGCGGCCGGTGCTTTGCAGCCGTTCGGTCAGCGAGCCGGCTTCGGTGAGACAGGATTGCGCGGCGGCGGACAGCGCCGGCGGTTCCGGCAGCCAGATTGGGGGATTGGGCATGGCGCGCATTATGCCAAAGCCGGCGGGGGCTTGTCCCGCCCCTTCTGCGACGCGACGCGCGCCCATCTGTCTATCCCCAAGCGCAAGCCGGCGGATTATCATGTCGTCATCAAGGGGAAGGAGGAATGATCGCATGATGGAGACAGCGCTGTGGCTGCTGGGCTATCAATTGGCGGGGGAGGTCTTGTCGCGCGGTTTGGGCGTGCCGGTGCCGGGACCGGTTCTGGGCATGCTGCTGCTGTTCGTCACCTTGTGCGCGCGCCGCGGGGTGCCGGCGACGCTGCAGACCCATGCGCCGCGTTTTCTGGCGCATATGTCCTTGCTGTTCATCCCGGCCGGCGGCGCGGTGCTGGCGTATCAGGCCTTGCTGGCCGATTACGGCGCGCGCCTGGCGGCGGTGCTGGTCTTGTCGACTTTGATCACCTTGCTGGTGCCGGGGCTGGCCTTGCATTGGATGCTGGCGCGGCGGCGAGGAGGCGGGCATGACTAGCGTCGGCGTATTGTCCGCGTTGAGGGAGTCGCCGCTGACTGGGGTGTTCATCACGCTGCTGGCTTACCGGCTGGCCTTGGGGTTTAATCGCCGTTGCCGCGGCCATCCGCTGTCCAACCCGGTCTTGATCGGGGTGTTGCTGGTGCTGGGCTGGCTATTGCTGACGCGCACCGATTACCGGCAGTACATGCAGGGCGCGCAGTGGATACAGATGTTGCTGGGGCCGGCGACGGTGGCTTTGGCGGTGCCCTTGTACGGCAATCTGAGCCGGCTCAAGCGCGCGGCCGGGCCGCTGGCGCTGAGCATCGCCTTGGGCGGCGTCACCGGCGTCGTCAGCGCCGTGGGCCTGGGCTGGCTGTTCGGCTTGCCGCGCGAGGTTTTGCTGTCGCTGAGCACGCGGGCGGCGACCACGCCGATCGCGATGAGCGTGTCGCAAAGCATAGGCGGAGTGCCGGAGTTGGCGGCGATGTGCGTGATCCTGTCCGGCGTTTTCGGCGCGGTGGCGGCGCGGCCCTTGTTCAACGGTCTGCGCCTGCGCGACGATATGGCGCTGGGCGTGGCCACCGGCATTTCCGCGCACGGGATTGGAACGGCGCGGGTGTTTCAGCTGTCGGAGACTGCGGGCGCCTTCGCCGGCCTGGCGATGGGCTTGAACGGGGTGCTCACCGCCTTGTTGGTGCCCTTGCTGCTGGCGCTGTTCCCGTTGTAGCGCGCCGGCGGTTTTCATTTCGCAGTCGCGCCAAGCCGCGCATCCCGCCCTGGGCGGGTGCCCGACTTGGCTCGCTTGCGCCGAATTAAAAATATTTGACGAGGGGTGTGTATGGATTTGATTTTGTGGCGCCACGCCGAGGCCGAGGACGGCTCCGATGATCTGGCTCGCGCGCTGACGCGGCGCGGACAGCAGCAGGCCAGCCAGATGGCGTCCTGGCTGCGGGTGCGCCTGCCGCGCGATTATCTGCTGCTGGCCTCGGAGGCCAAGCGTTCGCAGCAGACGGCGGCCTTGCTGGCGAAAAGCTTTCAGACCTTGCCGGCGCTGAACCCGACGGCGTCGCCGGAGGAGGTGCTGGAGGCGATAGGCTGGCCGGAGACGGACCGCACCGTGGTGCTGGTCGGCCATCAGCCTTATATCGGCTGGCTGGCGTCCAGCCTGTTGTCCGAGCAGCAGCAGTTGTGGAGCGTGAAGAAGGGCTCGATCTGGTGGTTGAGCCACCGCGAGCGCCACGGCATAGAGCAGACGCGTTTGAAGGCGATGATGACGCCGGGCATGTTGCAGCCTTGAGTCGGAACGAAAAAAGGCCCCTCGATCGAGGGGCCTTTTCTATTGTGCCGACAGATTGAACGCTTCAAACGATGGCGTCGGCCTCCTGCGCCAGACGCCGGCGCAGCGTCTTGCTGACCTTGACCATGCTGGAGAGCGCGGCCTCCACCTCGGGCCAGCCGCGGGTTTTCAGGCCGCAGTCGGGGTTGACCCACAGTTTTTCCGGCTCGATCACTTGCAGCGCCTTTTCCAGCAGCTGCTGGATTTCCGCTTCCGGCGGCACCCGCGGGCTGTGGATGTCGTAGACGCCGGGGCCGATGGCGTTGGGATAGCGGAAGTGGCCGAAGTCCTGCAACAGCTCCATGTCCGAACGCGAGGTTTCGATGGTGATCACATCGGCGTCCAGCGCGGCGATGGCCGGCAGGATGTCGCCAAACTCCGAATAGCACATATGGGTGTGGATCTGGGTGGCGTCGGCCACGCCGTGGCAAGACAGTCGGAAGGCCTCGCCGGCCCAATCCAGATAGGCGGCGCGGTCGGCGCGCTTCAGCGGCAGGCCTTCGCGGATGGCCGGTTCGTCGATCTGGATCACGCGGATGCCGGCGGTCTCCAGGTCGCGCACCTCGTCGTTCAGCGCCAGGGCGATCTGGCGGCAGACTTCGCCGCGCGGCAGGTCGTCGCGGACAAAGCTCCATTGCAGGATGGTGACCGGGCCGGTCAGCATGCCCTTGACCGGACGCGGGGTCAGGCTTTGCGCGTACTCCGCCCATTCCACGGTCATTGCTTGCGGCCGCGCCACGTCGCCGAACAAAATGGGCGGCTTCACGCAGCGGCTGCCGTAGCTTTGCACCCAGCCGCCTGCGGTGAACACGAAGCCGGACAATTGCTCGCCGAAGTACTCCACCATATCGTTGCGCTCGGCCTCGCCGTGCACCAGCACGTCGATGTCCAAAGCCTCCTGACGGCGGATCGCCAGCTCGATTTCCTGCCGCATCGCCTGGCGGTAGGCTTCGGCGGACAGCTCGCCGCGTTTGAAGGCGGCGCGAGCGCCGCGGATGGAGGCCGTCTGCGGGAAGGAACCTATGGTGGTGGTGGGCAGCAGCGGCAGCTTGAGCCAGGCTTGCTGCGCGGCGGCGCGCGCCGGATAGGCGCTGTGGCGGCGGTCGGCGTCGGCCGGCAGCGTGGCCAGGCGTCGCTGCACTTCGGGGCGGTGGATCAGCGGGCTGGCGGCGCGCTGCTGACGGGCGTAGTCGCTGCCGGCCAATTCATTGGCGATGGCTTCGCGGCCTTGCTCCACGCCGCGTTTCAGCACTTTCAGCTCATTGAGTTTTTGCACCGCGAAGGCGAGCCAGGTTTTGACGTCGACGTCGAGCTGGGTTTCCGCGGCTAGGTCGAAGGGCGCGTGCAGCAGCGAGCAGCTGGGGGCGATCCACAGACGCTCGCCCAGATCGGCGGCCAAGGGTTGCAGGCTGGCCAGCACGCGGGACAGATCGGCGCGCCAGATATTGCGTCCGTCGATGACGCCGGCGGACAGCACCTTGTCCTGCGGCCAGCCGTCGGCGAAGGCCGCCAGTTGCAGCGGCGCGCGCACCAGGTCCAGGTGCAGGCCGGCCACCGGCAAGCGTTGCAGCAGCTCGGCGTGTTCGGCGACGCTGCCGAAGTAAGTCGCCAGCAGCAGGTTCAAGGAACCGTCCTGCAATTGCCGGTAGGCGGGTTCGAAGGCGGCCAGCCATTCCGGCGGCAGGTCCAGCGCCAGGATGGGCTCGTCGATCTGCACCCATTCCACCTTGGTCGCCGCCAGCGCGGCCAGCACGTCGCGATAAGCCTGCAGCAGGGCGGGCAGCAAGGACAGCCTGTCCAGGCCGGCGTGCTTGGCCTTGCCCAGCCACAGCAGCGACAGCGGTCCCAGCAGCACCGGCTTGGCGCGCAGGCCCAGGGCCTGGGCTTCGCGCACTTGCGCCAGCAGGCGCTCCGGCTGCGCCTGGAAGGCGGTGTCCTCATGCCATTCCGGCACCAGATAGTGGTAGTTGGTGTCGAACCATTTGGTCATTTCCAGCGCCGGCTGGCCGGCGTTGCCGCGTGCCAGTTGGAAATATTGCTCGGTGCTCAGCCGGGCGGCGTCGAAGCCGAAGCGCGGCGGAATAGCTCCCACCAGCAGCTGCGCGTCCAGCACGTGGTCGTACAAGGAGAAGTCGCCGACCGGGGACAGTTCCACGCCGGCGCCTTTTTGCAGCAGCCAGTGGCGCTGGCGCAGTTCACGCGCGCCGCTCAGCAGCGCGGCTTCGTCGATTTCGTTTTTCCAGTAGTTTTCCAGCAGGGTCTTCAGTTCGCGCTTGGCGCCGATGCGGGGAAAGCCGAGCAGGTGCAGGGTGGTCATGGCGGACTCCTTGGTTCGTGATGTCCCTAGCATTGCGCAAGCTGTTGTATGATACAAACTCATTATTTTGCCAGTTAACATGAAATGAATTCATGATGAGCATTCTGGAGATCCGACATCTGCGCACCCTGCTGGCGCTGGCCGAAACCGGCAGCGTGTCTTTGGCGGCCAGCCGCCTGTTCCTGACCCAGTCCGCGCTCTCGCACCAGTTGAAACAATTGGAGCAGGGCTATGGCATGAGCTTGTTCGAGCGCAAGACCCAGCCGCTGCGCTTCACCGCCGCCGGCGAGCGGCTGCTGGCGCTGGCGCACGACCTGAACGCCCGGGTGGCGTCGGCGGAGCGCGATCTGGCGCGGCTGCGCCAGGGGGAGGCCGGCGAGTTGCGGGTGGCGGTGGAGTGCCATACCTGCTTCGACTGGCTGATGCCGGCGATGGACGCATTCCGCCAGCATTGGCCGGGCGTTGAACTGGACATTGTGTCCGGCTTCCACACCGATCCGGTCAGCCTGCTGCTGAGCCATCGCGCCGATCTGGCCATCGTGTCGGAGGCGGAGCCGCAGGCCGGCGTCGATTACCAGCCGCTGTTCGCTTATGAGATGGTGGGCATCGTGGCGCGGGATCACCCGCTGGCGAACAAGCGCTGCTGGCTGGCGGAGGACTTCGCCGGGGAAACGCTGATCCATTACCCGGTGCCGGACGAGATGCTGGATCTGGTGCGCAAGGTTTTGCGTCCGGCGAGTGTCAACCCGGCGCGGCGCAGCAGCGAGCTGACCATCGCCATCATCCAGCTGGTGGCCAGCCGCCGCGGGGTGGCGGCCTTGCCCTACTGGGCGGTCAAGCCCTATCTGGAGCGCGGCTACGTGGTGGCGCGGCCGATAGGCGAGAGCGGTTTGAGCAGCGAGTTGTACGCGGCGGTGCGCAGCGACGACGGCGGCCTCGCCTATATGCAGGATTTTCTGGTCACGGTGAGAGAGCAGAGCTTCGCCACCTTGCCGGGGCTGACGCCGCTGGGCGCGGCCGCCTGACGGGGAAGCGGTTTACGATCGGCTGCGCGCCGTCTGCGACATGCTCATGCGCCACGAGTAGATTCCGCTTTCTCCGCTGGTCTCGCCCTTGCTCACGAGACTGTGAACCGGTTCTTAGGGCAGGTCCAATTGCCGGCGCAGCGACGGCAATTGATTCCAGACGCAGCGCATGCGTTCCGGATGCGCCTGGCCGTAAGCCTTGGCGAACACCAGATAGCTGTTTTCGGTCTTCAGCGGCGGCAGCAGCTTTTTCATGCGCAGCTGCGGGTGTTGCGCCAGGTAAGCGTCGCCGCCGGGTTCGTGCATGGCGAAGGCGGCGATGCGGCCCGCCTGCAGCTTGGCGAAATTTTCTTCCAGATCGGCGCCGGCCTCGGTGGGAATCCGGCGGGCTTTCAATACGCGGATGACCGACCAGCCGCGATTGACGCCGACGCTGTCGTCCTCGGGCAGGTCCAGCCGGTGGCCGTCCCAACGCAGTGTTGAAGCTTGCGGAACGTAGAGCACGTAGGACAGCGCGGTCAGCCTCAGCCGGCTGTCCGCCAGCTCGCCGCGCATCGGATAAAGCATCTGCTTGGCGCGGTCAGTCTGGAAGGAGAGCATGGCGGCGGCGTCGGCCTGGTTCAGCGCCAAGCTGCGCAGCAGGCGTCGCGCCGGCAGCTGTCGGAACTGGGCGTGCAGGCCGCAGTGTTCCGCCGCTTGCCGGGCGAGGTCGATGACGGGGCCGGACAGTTGCGAGGAGGTCTGTTGGATGAAGGGCGCCGGTTCGGCACTGCCGACGACGATGCGCAGGACGGGAGCGGCTTGGACCCACCCGCCGGCCAGCAGGGTGAGCAGCGCCAGCGCGGATTTGGACATGGGCGGGTCCTTGCGGAATGATCATGGATTCATTTTATGAGCCCGAGATCGGCCTTGTCATGGCTTTCATCGGCATGGGCTTCCAAACCCAGTTCCTGGATCTTGCGGGTCAGGGTGTTGCGGCCCCAGCCCAGCAGGTGGGCGGCCTCCACTTTGCGGCCGCCGGTATGGGTCAGGCCGCTGCGGATGCAGCTGGTTTCGAAGCGCCGGGTCAGCTCGTCGATGATGCCGGCCTCGCCGGCGCGCAGGCGGCGGCTGACCTCTTCGGCCAGCAGCTGCGGCCAGTCAAGCTGTCCCGCTTCCGCGCCGCCGGCATGGCGCGCGCCGGCGGCCGGGTCGCGCAGTTCCTGCGGCAGATCGGCCACTTCCACGGTCTGGCCGGGCGCCATCACGCTGATCCACTGGCACAGGTTTTCCAGTTCGCGGACATTGCCGGAGAACAGGCTGTGCTTGACCACGTCCATGGCGGCGTCGCTGAGCCGCTTGGGTTCCACGCCCAGCTGGGTGGCGCTCTTGGCCAGGAAGTGGCGGGCCAGCAGCGGGATGTCCTCGCGCCGTTCGCGCAGCGGCGGCAGCCGCAGGCGGATTACGTTCAGGCGGTGGTAGAGGTCTTCGCGGAACTGGCCGTCGCGCACGCGCTGTTCCAGGTTTTGATGCGTGGCGGCGATGACGCGGACATTGGCCTTGATCGGGGTGTGGCCGCCGACGCGGTAGAAGTGCCCGTCGGACAGCACGCGCAGCAGCCGGGTTTGCAGCTCGGTGGGCATGTCGCCGATCTCGTCCAGGAACAGGGTGCCGCCCTCGGCCTCCTCGAAGCGGCCGCGACGGGTGGCTTGCGCGCCGGTGAACGCGCCTTTTTCATGGCCGAACAGTTCCGACTCCAGCAAGTCCTTGGGAATGGCGGCGGTGTTCAGCGCGATGAAGGGTTTGCCCGCGCGCACCGAGTGGCGGTGCAGGGCCTCGGCCACGCGCTCCTTGCCGGTGCCGGATTCGCCGGTGATCAGCACGGTGACGTTGGACTGGGACAGCCGGCCGATGGCGCGGAACACGTCCTGCATCGCCGGTGCCTGGCCCAGCAGCACCGGCATCGCTTCCGGATGATCGCTGACCGCGATGTCCGGCCGGCTTTCCGCCAGCGCGCGCTCGATCAGCAGCACCGCCTGATCGACGTCGAAGGGTTTGGGCAGGTATTCGAAGGCGCCGCCCTGGAAGGCCGCCACTGCGGAGTCCAGATCGGAGTGCGCGGTCATGATGATGACGGGCAGCGTCGGGTGCTCGGACTTGACCTTGGACAGGAATTTCAGCCCGTCGGTGCCCGGCATGCGGATGTCCGAAATGATGACTTGCGGGGCGCGGTCGTAGAGCGCGTTCAGCGCGTCGTCGGCGCTGGCGAAGCTGTCGAAGCCGATGCCGGCGCGCCCCAGCGCCTTTTCCAGCACCCAGCGTATCGCCTTGTCGTCGTCAATAATCCATACCGCTTGGTTCATCGCGAAATCCTTGTGCTCGGCGCCGCCGGCGTGAGCGGGCGGCGGCAATGTGTTTGGGGTGGGCGGGTCCGCTCAGTCCGTGGCGAAAGGCAAGGTCACGGTGAAGCAGGTCTGTCCCGGCCGGGAGTCGAATTCGATATTGCCGCCGTGCTGGTGGACGAAGGCCTGGGCCAGGGTCAGCCCCAGACCGGTGCCTTCGGCGCGGCCGGTGACCAGCGGGTAGAAAATATGGTCCTTGATCTCGTCGGGGATGCCGGGACCGTCGTCGATGATCTGCAATTTCAATGCCAGGGTGTGGCGTTTGCGCGCCAGCGTCACCTGGCGCGCCACCCGGGTGCGCAGAATCAATTGGCCGCGGCCCTTCATCGCCTGAACGGCGTTCTTGACGATGTTGAGCGCCACCTGGATCAGCTGTTCCTTGTCGGCCACCAGCTGGGGCAGGCTGGTGTCGTAGTCGCGGCGAATCTGCAGGCCCTGCGGATATTCGGCCAGGGCGATGCTGCGCACGCGTTCCAGCACTTCGTGGATATTGATCTCGCCGCGCACATGGCTGCGGTGCGGCGCCAGCAGCCGGTCGACCAGCGATTGCAGCCGCAGCGCCTCCTCCTTGATCACCGCGGTGTATTCCTTCAGCTCCGGGCGGTCCAGCAGCTCGTGCTCCAGCAATTGTGCCGCGCCGCGGATGCCGCCCAGCGGGTTCTTGATCTCATGCGCCAGGTTGCGGATCAGCTCCCGATTGGCCTGGTGTTGCAGCAGCAGCCGTTCCTCGTTGGCGATCTTCAACTGCTGATCCAGCGGCCGCAGTTCGATCAGCGCCAGTCCGCCGTCCGCGTCCACCGGCGCCACCGACAGCGCGATGTGCAGCGCCTGCTCGCTGTGCTGCGGGATCAGTTCCAGATCGTGCTCGATGAAGCTGGCGTTGTGGCGCAGCGCGGTGGACAGCGCCTGGCGCAGCGCCGGGCAGGGCTGGAACAGATCGAACAGGCTGTGGCGGCGCAGCTCGCGGCTGCCCAGCGCCAGCAGGTTCTCGCATGCGGGATTGACGAAATGCAGCGCGCCGTCGGCGTCGACGATCAGCACGGGGGTGTCCAGCAGTTCTAGTCCGGCAAAGCTGGTCGGCGGCATGGTGCGGTGTGTCCTGTAGGCTGAGGCGGAGGGCTTGCGCAGGCTGAGCAAAATTCGGGCCATGCCCGCGCGCCCGGGAATGGCCCATTTCTTTTCAGTATGCACCATGATGGTGCGTCAAACTAGTTCTGCCCCAGCTCGCGACGCAAGGCTTCCACGTTTTTCTGGCGGTCGGTGACTTCGTCCTGCAGCTTCTGCACCCGGTTCAGGTATTTCTGGTAATTGCGGGTTTCGTCGCCGTTGCGCGTGGCCTTGCCGTCGGTCAGCGCTTTTTCCGCCTCGCTCAGCGCTTTTTGCTCATTGGCGAGCTCCTGTTCCAGGATCTTGCGGCGGCCGTTGTCGCGCTGCTTCTGGGTGCCGGGATCGACGCTGGGGTAGCTGCCGGAGGGCTTGGCGTCTCCGTTGCCGCCGCTGCTATTGGCGGGGGAGGCGCTTTTCTTGTGCTGGCTGGGATAGGAGGAGAGCGGGTTGAGCCGGATCGCCTGCGCGCCGCGTATCGGCACATTGGTGAAAGTGACGTTGCCGTCTTTGTCCACGTACTTGTAAACGGTGGCGTGAGCGGAGGCGCTCAGCAACAGCAAGAGACAAAGCGATAGAGTTTTCATGGGCGGCGTGTCGAGTTCCGGGTTTCAGCTCTGCAATGATATGCAAATCCGCCGGACAAGTCATATATGAAAACGGCAGCCCGGAGGCTGCCGTTTTTCCATGCGCCGGTATTACAGCGAGTAATACATCGCGAATTCCACCGGATGGGTGGTCATGCGGGTCAGGTTGACCTCCTGCATCTTCAGCTCGATGTAGGCGTCGATCCAGTCATTGGAGAACACGCCGCCGCGGGTCAGGAACTCGCGGTCCTTGTCCAGAGCGGCCAGCGCCTCGTCCAGGCTGGCGCACACGGTCGGGATCAGCTTGTCTTCTTCCGGCGGCAAATCGTACAGGTTCTTGTCCGCGGCGTCGCCCGGGTGGATCTTGTTCTGGATGCCGTCCAGGCCGGCCATCAGCAGAGCGGAGAAGCACAGATAGGGGTTGGCCAAGGGGTCCGGGAAGCGCGCTTCGATGCGGCGGCCTTTGGGGCTGGCCACATGCGGAATGCGGATGGACGCGGAGCGGTTCTTGGCGGAGTAGGCCAGCTTCACCGGCGCTTCATAGTGCGGCACCAGGCGTTTGTAAGAGTTGGTGCCCGGGTTGGTGATCGCGTTCAGCGCCTTGGCGTGCTTGATGATGCCGCCGATGTAGTAGAGCGCGGTTTCGGACAGGCCGGCGTAGCCGTCGCCGGCGAACAGGTTCTTGCCGTCCTTCCAGATGGACTGGTGCACGTGCATGCCGGAGCCGTTGTCGCCGACGATGGGCTTGGGCATGAAGGTGGCGGTCTTGCCGTAGCTGTGGGCCACGTTGTGCACCACGTATTTCAGGATCTGGGTCCAGTCCGCGCGCTGGGTCAGGGTGCTGAACCTGGTGCCGATCTCGTTCTGGCCGGCGGTGGCCACTTCGTGGTGGTGCACTTCCACCGGGATGCCCAGCTCTTCGAGCAGCAGCACCATGGCGGAGCGGATGTCTTGCGAGGAATCCACCGGCGGCACCGGGAAGTAACCGCCCTTGATGCCCGGGCGGTGGCCCATATTGCCGCCTTCGAACTCTTCGGCGGAAGCCCAGGCGGCTTCTTCGGCCTTGATCTTGACGAAGCAGCCGGACATGTCTGTGCCCCAGGTCACGCTGTCGAAGATGAAGAATTCCGGTTCCGGGCCGAAATAGGCGGTGTCGCCCAGGCCGGAAGCCTTAAGATAGGCTTCGGCGCGTTTGGCGATGGAGCGCGGGTCGCGGTCGTAGCCCTTGCCGTCGGCCGGATCGATCACATCGCAGTGCAGGAAGACGGTGGGTTCGTCGTAGAACGGGTCGATGCGGGCGGTGGCCGGGTCGGCCATCAGCAGCATGTCGGATGCCTGGATGCCTTTCCAGCCCGCGATCGAGGAACCGTCGAAAGCGTGGCCGTGTTCGAACCATGCGTCCGGATCGTCCAGCAGCACATGGGCCGGAATCGACACGTGTTGTTCTTTGCCGCGGGTATCGGTAAAGCGCAGGTCGATGAACTTGACATCATTTTCGGTAATCAGCTTGACTACGTCTGCAACCGCCATGGTTTTCTCCTGAAAGGCTACATGCATCATGTGCGAATGAGTGGATGGCAGGCTCTTAAGCATTAAGCGTGCCAGCTATGAAATCGCTGAGATTCCATTGTGTCATAGCCCAAAACCGGGCGCTAGCGGAGTTGAATGAACCAGGGTGGTGCCTGGATTCGGCTTATGCACCAAAACAGGGCGTTGACGGCATTGCGGCCGTCTTCGTCGATATGGATAATCCGTATATTCCGTATATAAGGTAACGAGAGCGGCTGACAAAACCCCGCTAAGACGCTGAGGCCGGCCGGCGCAGCGTCAAGGGGTGTCGGCGGTTCGACAAGGCGGCCGGGCCGCGGGGAGAGCTTGCATGGATCAGATGACGCGGCTATTGCAACAGGCGCAGCGCCGGGCGGAAGAACAGGGCTTGCCCTATCGCGGCGCCTTGACGCCGCAGGAAGCGCACCAGCTGAAGCAGGCGATGCCGGAAGCGGTGCTGCTGGACGTGCGCAGCGCGGCGGAATGGCAGTTCGTCGGCGTGGTGCCCTATGCCCAGCGGCTGGAGTGGCGGAGCTTTCCCGGCATGCAGCCCAATCCGCGTTTCATCGAGCAATTGCAGGACATGCTGCCCAAGGACGGCGTGCTGATGCTGATGTGCCGTTCCGGCGTGCGCTCGGACGAAGCGGCGCGCATGGCCGCCGCCGCCGGTTACACCGAAGCCTACAACGTGCTGGAGGGGTTTGAGGGCGACAAGGACGCCGACGGCCACCGCAACACCGTGGGCGGCTGGAAAGCGCGCGGCCTGCCCTGGCAACAAGGCTGAGCCGGGGCCGGCGCGGTGACGTCGTGGTTGAAGTTTGGCGTATTCCACGGCAAAGTGTCATAGCGCCGCCGGCAGGGCGGCGCGGACGCGACGAGAGCCGCCAACAAAGCCAAGCGCGACGCGGCGCCGGGGCTTTGTTAGCCACTCTCTATCCGAATACCGAAAACATAGCCAAATCTTGGAAAGCTGACTCATGACCGACCGTTACGCCGTTATCGGCAACCCTGTTTCGCACAGCCAGTCGCCGTTCATCCATAACGAATTCGCGACGGCCACCGGCCAGGATATCGCTTACGACAAGTTGTTCGCCGAACTGGGGCGTTTCAACGAGGTGGTGGCCGAGTTCGTCTCCGCAGGCGGCAAGGGCCTCAATATCACGCTGCCGTTCAAGGGCGACGCCTACCGTTTCGCCAATGAGCTGACCGAGCGCGCCCGCGCGGCGGAGGCGGTCAATACCCTGTGCTTCCGCGACGGCAAGATCTACGGCGACAACACCGACGGCGTGGGCCTGGTGCGCGACATCGTGGACAATCTGGACTACCCGATCGCCGGCGCCAAGGTGCTGATCCTGGGCGCGGGCGGCGCGGTGCGCGGCGTGCTGGAACCCATCCTGGCGCAAAAGCCGGCCTCCTTGACCATCGCCAACCGCACGCTGATCAAGGCCGAGGCGCTGGCGCATCACTTCGCGCCCTGGGGCAAGGTGGAGGCCATAGGCTACGAGCAATTGAAGGGCCGCAGCTTCGACATCGTGATCAACGCCACCTCGACCAGCCTCAGCAATGAATTGCCGCCCATCCCCTACGGCCTGTTCACCGCGCGCACCCTGGCTTACGACATGGTGTACAGCAAGGGCCTGACGCCTTTCTTGCAACGCGCGCAGGCGGAAAACGCCGGCATGCTGGCCGACGGCCTGGGCATGCTGGTGGAGCAGGCGGCGGAGTCCTTCGCCATCTGGCGCGGCGTGGAGCCGGCCACCCGCAAGGTGACCAATATGCTGCGGGAAGTGCTGGCCTGACGCTCGCCGGGTCCGGCGGGTCCGGACCCATCAACAAGGCGTCGCTTTTCCCTCCCGCGGTTTGAATCCCAATCCCCCTTGCCCTGCGAGGGGGCTCGCTTCGCGAGTCAGATGATGCGTCTCTTCCTGAAAGTACTGGCGGCCCTGATGGCCGCCTTTCTGCTGTATAACCTGTGGATCTTCGGCCATATCGTTTATTGGCGTGGCCACAACCCGTCGGCCAGCGCCTTCATGAACGAACAGCTGGCCAAGCTGCAGCAGGACGACCCCGAGGCGGAGCTGCGCCACAAATGGGTGAGTTACGAGCAGATCTCGCCCAATCTGAAGCGCGCGCTGATCGCGTCGGAAGACGCCAAGTTCGTCGATCACGAAGGTTTCGATTGGGACGGCATCGAGGCCGCTTTCGAAAAAAACCTGAAGAAGGGCAAGATCGTCGCCGGCGGCTCCACCATCAGCCAGCAGCTGGCCAAGAATTTGTTCCTGTCCAGCAGCAAGACGCCGTGGCGCAAGGTGGAGGAAGCCTTGATCACGGTGATGCTGGAAACGGTGTTGGACAAGCGGCGCATTTTCGAGATTTACCTGAACGTGATCGAGTGGGGCAACGGGGTTTTCGGCGCGGAGGCGGCCTCGCGCTATTACTACCGCTCCAGCGCGGCGCGGCTGTCTTCGTCGCAGGCGGCCAAGCTGGCGGCGATGGTGCCCAATCCGCGCTATTACGACAGCCATCGCGGCGCGCCGGGCCTGGCGCGCAAGACCCGCATCATCCAGCGGCGAATGGGCTATGTGGAACTGCCGTGAGCGCCCGGGGGCCGGATTGGAGCGGCGCAGGCGGCATGTTACAATCGCGACTTTCTTTGAGTGCGCCATGCGCGAGGCATGGCGGCTACGCAATGGACTTACCCAGTTACCCCGTAATCCAATCCCGATTTACCGTTAGAGAATAACGCCCGCCTCAGACCGCCCGCGCCGCGCGCGCCATCTGGGCGGAAGGAGACGTGCATGACGGTTGCCTTCAAGCAACAATCCGCCGATCGTCTGCAAGAAAGCCTGGCCCTGGTGCAGCGCCTGATCGAGCGCCAGCGGCAGTTGGAAGATCTTGTATCCCGTCAGGAGGCGTCCGAGCCGCCGACGGACCCGCTGGCCCCGCATTACAATCTGGAAGCGCTGCGGCTGAAGCTGGAGCAGCTGCACCCGGCCGACGTCGCCCATATCCTGGAAGCCTTGCCGCTGGAAGACCGCCTGCTGGTCTGGGACCAGGTGGGCGGCGCGCGCGACGGCGCCATCCTGCTGGAAGTGTCCGACGCGGTCAGGGAATCGCTGATCGAAGTGATGGAGCACGGCGAGCTGGTCAACGCCGCCGAGCAACTGGACGCCGACGAACTGGCCGAACTGGCGCCGGACATGCCGCGCCAGGTGGTGTACGAAGTGATGGGCGGCCTGGACGAGGAAGAGCGCGCCCAGCTGCAATCCGCGCTGTCCTACGACGAGGACAAGGTCGGCGCGCTGATGGACTTCGACCTGGTCAAGATTCGCGCCGACGTCAGCTGCGAAGTGGTGCTGCGCTATCTGCGCCGTTTCGACGAACTGCCGGCGCATACCGACAAAATCTTCGTCATCGACGACTTGGGCCTGCTCAAGGGCGTGCTGTCCATCCGCAAACTGCTGGTGTCGGACCCCGACGCCTTGGTGGCCGAAGTGATGGCCACCGAGCTGGTCAGCTTCAGCCCGGACGAGGACGCCGCCGACGCGGCGCTGGCCTTCGAGCGCTACGACTTGATCACCGCGCCGGTGGTGGACGAGGCCGGCAAGCTGATCGGCCGGCTGACCGTGGACGAGATGGTGGACGTGATCCGGGAGGAATCCGACAGCGAAGTGCTGAATCTGGCCGGCTTGAAAGAGGAAGAAGACCTGTTCGCGCCGGTGATCGACTCGGTGAAGAACCGCTGGGCCTGGCTGGCGATCAATCTGTGCACCGCCTTCATCGCCTCGCGGGTGATCGGCGTGTTCGAACACTCCATTTCCCAATTGGTGGCCCTGGCCGCGCTGATGCCCATCGTCGCCGGCATCGGCGGCAACTCCGGCAATCAAACCATCACCATGATCGTGCGGGCGCTGGCCATGGGGCAGATGCAGCTGAGCCAGGCCTGGCGCTTGTGGCGCAAGGAGTTGCGAGTCAGCATGATCAACGGCGTGCTGTGGGGCGGGGTGATAGGCAGCGTGGCCTGGCTGCTGTACGGCAGCTTTTCGCTGGGTCTGGTGATGCTGGGCGCGATGCTGCTCAATCTGATGCTGGCCGCCACCATGGGCGTGTTGATTCCCTGCCTGATGCAGCGCTCCGGCCGCGACCCGGCGCTGGGCTCCAGCGTGCTGATCACCGCCTGCACCGACTCCGGCGGCTTTTTCATTTTCCTGGGTCTCGCCACCCTGTTCCTGTTGTGACGACCATGCTGACGATAGCCGAGGCGCTGCGCCTATACCCCTTGCCCCGCCTGGAAGCCCGCATGTTGTTGCAGCAGGCGGCGCCGGAGCTGACTCACGCCCGCATCGCGGCCTACCCGGAACAGACGCTGAGCGCGGAACAGGAGGCGTGTTTCCGCGCGCTGGCCGCCCGGCGCGCCGCCGGCGAGCCGGTGGCCTATCTGATCGGCCGGCGAGAATTCTACGGCCGCGATTTCACCGTGGGCCCGCAGGTATTGATCCCCCGGCCGGAAACCGAGCACTTGATCGAGGCGGCCTTGCAGCGGTTTGGCGACCGCGCCGCCCGCGTCGTCGACCTGGGTACCGGCAGCGGCGCCATCGCCGCGACGCTGGCGCTGGAGGCGCCGGCATGGCGGGTCTGCGCCGTTGATCTGTCGCCGGAGGCGCTGGCCATCGCGCGCGGCAACGCGGAACGCCTGGGCGCGCACGTCGATTTTTATCAGGGCAGCTGGTATCAAGCCTTGCCCGAGAACGCGGTCTTCGATCTCATCGTGTCCAATCCGCCGTATATACAGCGTGACGACGAACACCTGGGGCAGGGGGATGTGCGTTTCGAGCCGCGGATGGCGCTGACCGACGAGGCCGATGGGCTGGACTGTCTGCGCGCCATCGCCGCCGACGCGCCGCGACGGCTGGCGCCGGGCGGCGGCTTGATCGTCGAGCACGGCTACGACCAGGGCGCGGCGGTGCGAGGGCTTTTCGCCGACGCGGGTTTGCTGCAAGTGGAAACCATTGTCGATCTGGCGGGTCTGGATCGAATCACCCTTGCAACGATGAAAGCTGACTGATGTGGTTTAAGTTGTCCTGTTTGCGCCGGCTGTGGCCGGCGTTGTTGTTATCGCCGCTGGCTGTCCTGCTGGCAGTGTCCCCGGATTTCAATCGAGAATTGTTTCTGATCCTGCATGAGGCCGGCCGCGTCGCGCCCGGCGCGTTCTGGCGTCTGTTGAGCGTGCTGGGCGACTGGCCCACGGTGCTGGCCCTGCTGCTGGCCTTGAGCTGGCGGCGGCCGGACAAGCTGCCGGCCTTGTTGGTGGGCTGCGGCGTCGGCGTGTTTCTGGCCATCGTGCTCAAGGCGGGCTTCGCCGTGCCGCGACCGCCGTTGGCGCTGCCGCCGGGCTCGGTGCAATTGCTGGACGATTTGCCCGGCAACGGCTCCTTCCCCTCCGGCCATGCGATGGCATCCGCCACGCTGGCGAGCTTTCTTTATTATTCAGGCGTCTTGCGCCGCGGAGCCTTGCTGACGGCGGCCGTGGCCTTGGTGATGCTGTCGCGCTTGGCGATAGGCGTGCACTGGCCGCTGGATGTGACGGTGGGCGCCTTGCTGGGATGGGCGTCCATGAGCGCCGCTTGCCGCTGGGCCTGGCCTCGGGGATGGCCGGCGGGCTTGAGTGCGAGGCTGCAGTCGCTGATGCTGCCGGCCTTGGCGCTGCAGTTGCTGTGGCTGTTGTACAAGCCGGGCAGCCATGAGGAATACGGTCTGAGGCTGGCGGTGTGCGCGCTGGTGCTGGCCGCGGGTTGTTGGCGCTGGCGGCGCGCGCGCTTGGGATAGCGCCGGAGCGTTCGCGCTCAGGCATGACAAAGGCGGCCCAATGGGCCGCCTTTGTCGAAATCAGGCCGGCGCGCCGGCAAAAGCATTACAATAACGCCGGTGCCGGCAGGGCCGGATGCCTGATCAATGGTGGTGGCCGTGCTCGCCGTGGGCGTGACCATGGCTGACTTCATCGGCGCTGGCGGCGCGGATTTCCACTACCTTGGCGGTGAAGCGGATGCTCTGGCCGGCCAGCGGGTGGTTGGCGTCGACCACGGCCTTGCCGTCGGCGATGTCGGTGACGCGGAACAGCAGCACGTCGCCGGTTTCCGGATCGTCGGCTTCGAACATCATGCCGACTTCGACGTCAGCCGGGAACACGTCCAGGTCTTCCAAGCGGATCAGTTCTTCTTCCGGGTCGCCGAAAGCGTCGTCCGGCGTCATCTTGACGTCGATGGCGTCGCCAACGGCCTTGCCTTCCAAAGCTTCTTCCACCAGCGGGAAGATGCCGTCGTAGCCACCGTGCAGATAGCTGATCGGCTCTTCGGTCTTGTCGAGGAGGTTGTTGTCAGCGTCGAACATCTCGTAGTGGAGGGTCACGACGGTGTTTTTGGAGATTTGCATGAGTGCGGATCCGTGAAGGAAGGTAAATAAAGCGGATGGCGGCGCAAGCCGGCCATCGAAAACGATTTTCAGATGCGCCGCCAATTGCGCGCATCCCATATTGTAAACCATTGCCGGGCGTTTCAGCCCGTGAAACTGCCATGAACACAACAACTTTGCTGGGCGGGATGTCGCCCGAACAGTTCCTCGCCGAGTACTGGCACAAGAAGCCTTTGCTGATCCGCGGCGCCCTGACCGAGGTGGGGCCGCTGGCGGATTTTTCGGTGCTGTCGCAACTGGCGACCCGCGAAGACGCGGAGTCGCGTCTGATTGAATGCCGCAACGGCCGCTGGAGCCTGGAGCGCGGTCCGTTCCGCCCGGCGCGTTTCCGCCGGCTGCCGGAAACGGACTGGACCTTGCTGGTGCAGGGGGTCAACCAGCATCTGCCGCATATCGACGAGCTGCTGTGGCGTTTCAATTTCATTCCCTACGCGCGGCTGGACGATCTGATGATTAGCTACGCGCCGCCGGGCGGCACCGTGGGGCCGCATTTCGACGCCTACGACGTGTTCCTCTTGCAAGTGGGCGGGCGCAAGCGCTGGCAGATCTCCACCCAGCACGACGACGACTTCATCGAAGACGCGCCGATCCGGGTGCTGAAGGACTTCCGTTGCGAGCAGGAGTTCGTGCTGGAGCACGGCGACATGCTCTATCTGCCGCCCAAGTGCGCGCATCACGGCGTGGCGCTGGACCCGGGCATGACTTATTCGATCGGCTTCCGCGCGCCGCCGGCGCAGGAACTGGCGACGCAATTCCTGGTGCATCTGCAGGACCGCATCTGCGCGGAAGGCGTGTACGCCGATCCCGAGCTCAAGCTGCAGCAGGACCCGGCGCGGATCGGCGACGAGATGGTGGAGCAGGTCAGCCGTCTGCTGGAGCAGATCCGTTGGGACAAGGCCGCGGTGGGGGACTTCCTGGGCCACTATCTGACCGAACCCAAGGCGCATGTATTTTACGACGCGCCGGAAGAGGAGTTGGATGAGGCCGAATTCGAGAGCGAAGCGACATTGCGCGGACTGGAACTGGACCGCAAGAGCCAGATCCTGTTCTGCGGCGACAGTTTCTATTGCAACGGCGAGAAACTGGAGGCCGCGGAAGAGGATTTCGCCGCTTGGCGCGCCTTCGCCAATGCCAGGAGCATTGCCGGCGCGGCGCTTGGGCCTGGCATGCAGGAATGTTTGTACGAGGGATACCTGGCAGGCTATTGGCATTTGGCGACGAATGTAGCAAAATAACCACAGAAATTGTTCGGATGCGCAAGTGATATCGACAAATTCTGGCCTCAACGACAGGGGTAAACGCCCGTTTTTGTGGCTATGCTGCTTTGCGGAAGAGGATTATGGGCAAAGGTGTTTTTTTGGAATTTTGCCCCCTATACAGCCTTTTTTTTCGTGATACAATTTGCGCACTGATGGATTTTCAGTCGCCCGGCTTATTTCGAAGACCGTGCGATAACTGACGTCTTGTTCAACTTATCCTCAAAGGTAATGAAAAAATGAAACAGTCGCTCCTCGTTGCTGCCCTGCTGGCTGTAGCCCTGTCCGCTTGCGGTAAGAAAGCTGAAGCTCCGGCTGAAGCTTCCGCTCCTGCTGTTGAAGCATCCGCTCCGGCTGCCGCTCCGGCATCCGCTCCGGCTGCTGAAGCTTCCGCTCCGGCTGCTGCTTCCGCTCCGGCTGCTGAGGCTTCCGCTGCCAAGTAATTCTTGGCCTGCGACAAAAAAACCGGCTATGGCCGGTTTTTTTGTATCTGTAGCAAATGGAACAAGGGGTGTTGCAACATGAAAACAACACAATTGTCTGTTCGCTACAAAGCGTTACATTTCGCCTGATAACGGATGGCCGGATTCATTGACCGGCCATTGGGAAAACAAGGCGCAAAGAAAAGCCCGCGACAGCGGGCTTTATCTTTTGGGACGCGTTGATTTCGCGTCTTATTGCAGCTCGGTTTGCAGCTTGGACAGCGCGGCCTTGCTGAAGGCGTCCGACAGCGGCTTGCCTTGTTTGTCCTGGATGGACACCGTGCTGGAGCCGGGCGCGGTTTCCTTGATCTGCACGCGGTATTCCTGCTCCGTGGGTTTGGCGGATTTGCCGTCGTCGCTCTTCCAGAAGGCGAGGCCGGACCAGAAGCCGCCGGACTCGTTCTTGTCGGTTTCGCTCTTGGCCGGTTTGACGAAGTAAACGCCCTGGGAACGGTCGCGGTCGCTGACCACCAGGCCGACGCGGTCCAGCGCCAGGCCGACGCGGCGCCAAGCGCGGTCGAACTCGTCGCTGAGCAGCAACTGGCCGTCTACGATGGGGGTTTGCGGCTTGGCCGGCGCGCTCAGCGTCTGCTTGACCTGTTCGCGGGCTTTATCTTCCGCCATGCCCAGATTCATCATGAAGCGGCCCAGCAACTCGGCTTCCAGGCCCGGGTCGGTGGCGCGCGGCTGCCAGATGGTATTGGTCTTGGTGGTGTCGGCATAGACTTCTTCCATGCCGCGGTGGGAGAAGTAAACTTCCGTGCCGTTGGCGGTCTTTTCCAGACGAATGCGGAACTTGTCGCGCTCGCCGGTGGAGTAGACGCTGCCGAGGCCGACGGTTTCCAGCAGCTTGCGCAGGCCGTCGTTGGGCAGTTTGGCGCGGTTTTCCGCCCAATCCGTTTCCATCACGCCCACGGCCGGGTCTTCGCTCTTGATCACGAAGCCGTTGTCCTGCCAGAAGGCTTTCAGCGCGGGCCACAGCTGTTCCGGGCTCTTGCCGGATACAACCAGCCAGCGCTGGGTGCCGGCGCGTTCCATCTTGACGTTGTCCAGCTGGTTCAGCGCGACCGAGCTGCCGGCCGCCGGCTGTTGCGCCGGCGCGTCGGTCTTGGCGCCCTGGGCGGCGGCGCTGGCGGCGCCTGGGATGGTGTATTTGTTCTGGACTTGCGGCGCGGTCAGATCCGGCGGCACTTCCAGAGTGTTGACGGTTTTGGGCTTGTCGGACTGGTAGTCCAGCTTTTTGGTCAGCGGCTGTTGCGAGCTGCAACCGGCGATAATGCCAGTTGCCAGCAGAATCGCGGCGGGCGCGGTTCGTTTCATGCGGTCTCCCATCGTTTCGGCAGGGGAAGGGTTAAAGGACGTCGGCTTGTTTCATCGCCGCTTCCACGGCCGCTTGCGCGTCGGGGGAGAGCGGAGTCAGCGGCAGGCGGATGCCGGAGGGAATCCGGTTCATCCGCGTCAGCGCCCACTTGGCCGGAATCGGGTTGGGTTCGATAAACAGCTGCTTGTGCAGGCCTTGCAGCTTGTCGTTGATCTCGCGAGCCAGCTTGGCGTTGCCGCTGGTGGCGGCTTTGCACAGCTCGCTCATGGATTTGGGGGCGATGTTGGCGGTGACCGAGATCACGCCGTGGCCGCCGCACAGCATGAAGGCCATGCCGGTGGCGTCATCACCGGAATAAAGGGTGAAGCCGTCCGGAACGCGCATGACCAGATCGCAGGCGCGGCCGATGTCGCCGGTGGCGTCTTTCAGGCCGACGATGTTGGGGTGGGCGGCCAGGCGCAGCGCGGTGTCGTTGCTCATGTCGGCAACGGTGCGGCCGGGCACATTATAAAGAATGACCGGCAGCTTGCTGGCGTCGGCGATCGATTTGAAATGCTGGTACAGACCTTCCTGAGTGGGCTTGTTGTAATAAGGCACGACGGACAGCACGTAATCGGCGCCAACCTCCTGGGACAGGTGGCTCAGCTCGATCGCTTCGGCCGTGGAGTTGCCGCCGGCGCCGGCGACGACTTTGACGCGGCCTTCAGCGTATTCGACAACCGCTTTGACCACGGCGATATGCTCGGTCACGTTCAATGTGGCGGATTCGCCCGTGGTGCCAACCGCGACAATGCCGTCGGTGCCATTCTCAATATGGAAATCGACGAGTCGTCGCAGTGCCTCGTAGTCCACCGAGCCGTCTGCGGACATCGGGGTGACCAGGGCGACCAAGCTGCCGGTAAGCATAGTTCAGCCTATCTCAGGGAATAGAAAACAAGGCTTACGATTGTAGCGGAATTCCAGATGCTGGCAAAAGGTAGGCGGCGTTTCCGTGACGGACGGCTCGGGAAAACGCCGGCACTGTGCTAGAATCCCACGTTTTTCCGATACTTACGGCTATTTGGCTGAAGGATCCCTAAGCGTGATTACCACAAGCAACATTACCATGCAGTTTGGCGTCAAACCTTTGTTCGAAAAGGTTTCCGTCAAATTTGGCGAAGGCAACCGTTACGGCCTGATCGGCGCCAACGGTTCCGGCAAATCCACTTTTATGAAGATTCTGGGTGGCGACCTGGAGCAGACCAGCGGCGAGGTGGCCATCGAGAACGGTCTGCGCCTGGGTAAGCTGCGTCAGGATCAGTTCGCCTATGAAGATCAGCGCGTCATCGACGTGGTGATGATGGGCCACACCGAGATGTGGGCGGCGATGAGCGAACGCGACGCCATCTACGCCAACCCGGAGGCCAGCGAAGACGACTATATGCACGCGGCCGAACTGGAAGCCAAGTTCGCCGAATACGACGGCTACACCGCCGAGGCGCGCGCGGGCGAGCTGCTGATGGGCGTGGGCATTCCGGTGGAACAGCACGCCGGCCCGATGAGCGAAGTGGCGCCGGGCTGGAAGCTGCGCGTCTTGCTGGCGCAAGCCCTGTTCTCCAATCCGGACATCCTGTTGCTGGACGAACCGACCAACAACCTGGACATCAACACCATCCGCTGGCTGGAACATGTGCTCAACGAGCGCAACGCCACCATGATCATCATTTCGCACGACCGTCACTTCCTGAACTCGGTGTGCACCCATATGGCGGACTTGGACTACAACACTATCCGCATCTACCCGGGCAACTACGACGACTATATGATCGCGTCGGCTCAGGCAAGAGAGCGTCAGCTGTCGTCCAACAGCAAGGCCAAGGAACGCATCCAGGAACTGCAGGAGTTCGTGGCCCGCTTCTCCGCCAACAAATCCAAGGCGCGTCAGGCGACCAGCCGACTGAAGCAGGTGGACAAGCTGAAGTCCGAAATGGTGGAAGTGAAGCCGTCCAGCCGTCAGAACCCGTTCATCCGTTTTGAAATGGACGACAAGTTCAAGCTTCACCGTCAGGCGGTGGAGGTGGATCACCTGAACAAGGCTTACGACGCCAAGGTGCTGTTCAAGGATCTGAGCCTGATCCTGGAAGCCGGCGCCCGTCTGGCCGTCATCGGCCCCAACGGCGCGGGCAAGACCTCGCTGGTCAAGCTGCTGGCCGGCGCCTTCAACGCGCCGTTCGCCGAAGGCCTGAGCGCCGACCGCGGTTCGATCAAATGGGCGGAAAAAGCCCAGGTCGGCTATTTCGCCCAGGACCATGAAGCCGATTTCGACAGCGATATGACGCTGACCGAATGGATGCGCGAATGGGGCCAGGAAGGCGACGACGAGCAGGTGATCCGCGGCACGCTGGGCCGTCTGTTGTTCGGCGGCGACGAAGTGGGCAAGCCGGTGCGCGTGCTGTCCGGCGGCGAGAAGGGACGCATGCTGTACGGCAAGCTGATTCTGCAAAAGCCCAATGTGATGATCATGGACGAACCGACCAACCATATGGATATGGAATCGATCGAGTCCCTGAACATGGCGCTGGAGAAGTACAAGGGCACCCTGGTCTTCGTTTCCCACGATCGTCAGTTCGTCAGTTCGCTGGCGACGCACGTGCTGGAACTGGACGGCAAGGGCGGTTACGACTACTACACCGGCAACTACGAAGACTATCTGGCCAGCAAGGGCCTGGAGTAAGCCTCGGCTCTTGGTCGGTTACACGCGGTAACTGACCTGTAGAGCAGTTGCTTTACCGGCGGGAGTCAGTGCGCTATATTGCAGTGCGTCTTGTGCGCTGCAATGGCTGCAGCGCACAAACTCCCGCTTTTCTTTTTTGCTTTAGAAAATAACCAATAAAAACAGGTGTTTGGCCATAGGTGGTCGATGGTGGAGTTGTAAGTCCGGCCTCCGGGCGGATTGCCTGTCATCTACAAAGTCAGTAAGGAAAATCCATGCGCTTGAAAGGTAAAGTCTCCATCATCACCGGGGCCGCCAGCGGCATCGGCAAGGCGACCGCCGAGAAATTCGTCAAAGAAGGCGCAGTCGTCGCCGTTTGCGACCTCAATCTGGACGCGGTCAACGCGGTGGTCGAGGAGTTGCAGCAGGCCGGCGGCGAAGCCATAGGCTATAAGGTGGACGTGACCAATAAGGGCCAGATCGCCGACATGGTCGCCGACCTGAAAAACCGCCGCGGCCGCATCGACGTGCTGGTCAACAACGCCGGCATCGTCATGGACGCCCAGTTGATGAAAATGACCGAAGACCAGTTCGACAAGGTGATCGACATCAATCTGAAAGGCGTTTACAACTGTGCCCGCGCGGTGATCGACACCATGGTGGAGCAGGGCGGCGGCGTGATCCTGAACGCGTCCTCGGTGGTGGGCGTCTACGGCAACTTCGGCCAGACCAACTACGCGGCGTCCAAGTTCGGCGTCATCGGCTTCGTCAAGACCTGGGCCAAGGAGCTCGGCAAGAAGGGCATCCGCGCCAATGCGGTGTGTCCGGGCTTTGTCGCCACTCCCATCCTGCAATCGATGCCGGAAAAAGTGATCCAGGCGATGGAAGACAAGGTGCCGATGCGGCGCATGGCCGACCCGACCGAGATCGCCAACGTCTACGCCTTCCTGGCGTCCGACGAGGCCAGCTACATCAACGGCGCGGCCATCGAGGTGACAGGCGGCCTGACGCTCTGATCCGGCGCCCCTGTACGCGAAAACGCCCCGATATCGGGGCGTTTTGTTTTGCCTGGCCGGAAGCGGCTCAATCCTCGCTGTCCGGGTCGCGCGCCAGCAGCGCGGCTTCGACTTCGCGCCGGTGCAGATGGGGCGCGAACAGTTCGATGAAGGTGTAGGCGAAGCCGCGAAGATAGGCGTCCTTGCGGATGCCGATCTTGGTGGTGGACGGCTCGAACAGATGGCCGGCGTCCAGCAGCTGCAGATTGATATCGCGCTCCGGCTCGTAGGCCATGCTGGCGATGATGCCGATGCCCAGCCCCAGGCTGACATAGGTCTTGATCACGTCGGTGTCTATCGCGGTCAGCACCACATTGGGCGCCAGGCCCTGATCGGCGAAGGCCTTGTTGATCTTGGAGCGGCCGGCGAAGGCGAAGTCGTAGGTGACGATGGGGTAGCGTGCGATGTCCGCCAGCGTCAACGGGCGATCCAGCTTGGTCAGCTCGTGCCCTTCCGGCACCACGATGGAGCGGTTCCATTCATAGCAGGGCAGCATCGCCAATTCCTTATACAAGGCGATGCCTTCGGTGGCGATGGCGAGGTCGGCTTCGCCGGACACTACCATTTCGCAGATCTGGGTGGGGCTGCCCTGCTTGATCGACAGCCTCACCTTGGGGTAACGTCGAACGAACTCGGCGATGGCCGGCGGCAGCGCGTAGCGCGCCTGGGTGTGCGTGGTGGCGATGGTCAGCGCGCCTTCCGCCTCCTTGGAGAATTCGTCGCCCACCCGTTTCAGATTCTGCGCTTCGCGCAGAATGCGCTCGGAAATGCGCAGCACCTCCTTGCCCGGCTCGGACACCGAGACCACCCGCTTGCCGTTGCGGATGAAAACCTGGATGCCCAGCTCGTCCTCCAGCAGCCGGATTTGCTTGGAAATGCCCGGTTGCGAGGTGTGCAGCTTTTCCGCGGCCTCCGAGACGTTCAGCCCTTGCTTGGCCACCTCGACCAAGTAACGCAGTTGTTGCAGCTTCATGCGACGCCATCCTCTATAAAACCTGTAGTAATTAAATACTAACACAATATTCTTTTCGGTTTATAAGCGGCTTGGGTAGGATTGTCATGAAATTTCCTGCCTGGAGCCTTTGATGAGCCTGGAAGCAAAACTGGACGCCACCGTCGCCTGCCTCAGGACGATCGCGGCCGAGCATCCGGACGCCGTGCTGGCCAACAGCTATGGCGCCGAGGACATGGTGCTGACCGATCTGATCGCCCGCCTGGGCCTGGGCATCGCGGCCTTCAGCCTGGACACCGGCCGCCTGCCGGCGGAAACCTACGACCTGATGCAGCGGGTGGAAGAGCGTTATCCCAGCCACCCCGTCGCCGTGTATTTTCCGCAGTCCGCCGCGGTGGAGCAGTATGTGGCCCTCCACGGCATCAACGGCTTTTACCGCAGCGTGGACGCGCGCAAGTCCTGTTGCCAGCTGCGCAAGCTGGAGCCGCTAAGGCGCGCGCTGGCCGGGCGTTCGGCCTGGATCACCGGGCTGCGGCGCGAACAGTCGCCGACGCGCCAGGATCTGCAGGTCAGCGAATACGACGCCGACAACGGCCTGCAAAAGTTCAGCCCGCTGCTGGACTGGAGCGAGGGCGAGGTCTGGGACTATCTGCGCGCGCACGAAGTGCCCTACAACGCCCTGCACGACCGCCATTACCCCTCCATCGGCTGCGCGCCCTGTACCCGGGCCATTTCGGTGGGCGAGGACGTCCGCGCCGGCCGCTGGTGGTGGGAAAACCCCGATTCCAAGGAATGCGGCCTGCACGTCAAGGCCAGCCCGTTGAAACGCCCGGCATAGCGCCGCCTGAAAGAGCACCATGTATCAATATGATGAAGTCGATCACCGCATCGTGCGCGAGCGCGTGGTTCAATTCCGAGATCAGACCCGGCGCTATTTGGCCGGCGAACTGAGCGAGGACGAGTTTCGCCCGCTGCGGCTGATGAACGGCCTGTACGTGCAGCGCCACGCGCCCATGTTGCGCGTCGCCATTCCCTACGGCCATCTGCGCAGCGGCCAGCTGCGCAAGCTGGCCGACATCGCCCGCCGCTACGATAAGGGCTACGGCCATTTCACCACCCGCCAGAACATCCAGTTCAACTGGCCGGAGCTGGCGCGGGTGCCGGATATCCTGGAAGAGCTGTCCACGGTGGAAATGCACGCGATCCAGACTTCCGGCAACTGCGTGCGCAACACCACCACGGACGCCTTCGCCGGCGTGGCCGGCGACGAGCTGCTGGATCCGCGCCCCTGGTGCGAGATCATCCGTCAGTGGAGCACGCTGCACCCCGAGTTCACCTTCCTGCCGCGCAAGTTCAAGATCGCGGTGTCCGGCAGCGTGGAAGACCGCGCGGCCACCCGCGTGCACGACATCGGCCTGCACGTGGTGCGCAACGAGGCCGGCGAAGTCGGTTTCCGCGTGATGGTGGGCGGCGGACTGGGGCGCACGCCCATCGTCGGCGACGTGGTCAAGGGTTTTCTGCCCACCCCGCATCTGCTGACCTATCTGGACGCAGTGCTGCGGGTCTATAACCGCTTCGGCCGCCGCGACAACAAATACAAGGCGCGCATCAAGATCCTGGTCAAGGCGATGACGGTGGAGGGCTTCGCCGCCAAGGTGGAGGACGAATGGCTGCATATCAAGGGCGGCCCGGCCACGCTGCGCGACGAGGACGTTGCGCACTACGCCAGCTTTTTCACCGATCCGCCGTATCAGACGCTGCCGGCCAATCCGCCCGAGCTGCGGACCTGGCTGGAAGAAGACAAAGGCTTCGCCCGGTGGGCGGAGCGCAATACCCGCGCTCACAAGCGGCCGGGTTATCGCTCGGTCGTGCTGTCGCTGAAACGCGCCGGCGTGCCGCCCGGCGACATCAGCGCGGAACAGATGGACGCGGCGGCGGAATTGTCCGAGCGCTTCGGATTCGGCGAACTGCGCGTCGCCCATGAACAGAACCTGGTGCTGCCGGACGTGCCGGAAAAGGATTTGCACGCCTTGTGGCAGCTGGCGCGCCAGCACGGCTTCGCCACTCCCAATATCGGCCTGCTCACCGACATCATCTGCTGTCCGGGCGGCGACTTCTGCTCGCTGGCCAACGCGCGCTCGATTCCGGTGGCCGAGGCCATCCAGCAAACCTTCGAGGACATGGACTATCTCTACGACCTCGGCGACATCGACTGCAATTTCTCCGGTTGCATGAATGCCTGCGGCCACCATCACATTGGCAATATCGGCATTCTGGGCGTGGATAAAAACGGGGAAGAGTGGTACCAGATCACGCTGGGCGGCAGCCAGGGCAGCGCCACCAGCATAGGCAAGGTGATCGGGCCCTCGTTCGCCCAGGCCGACGTGCCCAAGGCCTTCACCACCATCATGAGCGTCTATCTGGAGCAACGCGGTCCGGGCGAGCGCTTCATCGAAACCGTGCGCCGCATCGGCATCGAACCCTTCAAGGAGCGGGTGTATGCCAAACATCATTAAACAGGGACAAGTCCGGCCCGACGATTGGAATCTGCTGCGCCAGGATGAAAACGGCCAGTTGCCGGAAACCGCCGCGGGCGGCAATGTGATCGTGCCGCTGTCCGATTGGCTGGAACGACGCGCGTTCTGGCGCAGCCATGCGGCGCGGGTGGGCGTCTGGCTGGGACCGGAGGACGATCCGGCGCGGCTACTGGCCGATTTGCCAGAGCTGGAGCTGATCGCCGTCGATTTTCCGGCCTTCACCGACGGGCGCGGCTACAGTCATGCGCGCTTGCTGCGCGAGCGCTACGGCTATCGCGGGGAACTGCGGGCGATCGGGGATGTCTGGCAAGACTTGCTGCATTCCATGGCGCAAGTTGGTTTTGATGCATTTGCCATCAAGGACGGCAAGACACTGGAATCTTCGCTGGATGGTTTCAATACTTTTAGCGAAAACTATCAGGCTACCGTGCTGAACCCGCTGCCACTGTTTCGTAGGCGCGTCACATCGGTGTAATGTGTGGCTTATGCGAGACAGAGGCTGAAAAAAAACGCTTTTTTTGACGTTTTTTTGCAACGGATTGCTCGCAATCTGTGGCGCCTCAAGTTGACATGGGATTGCAGCGTTTCTATAGTGCGGGTTAACTGCATAAACACAGTTTGCAGATCACCCTGTTGTTTGCAGTAAAATTGTTCGTGTGGTCTTTGCGTCAGCCCGCATTGCTACCCATTTTATAGATTAAAGAGGGAATAACATGACTAAACAGCTGAAACTGAGCGCCCTGGTTGCTGCTCTGTTGGTTTCCGCTAGCGCTTTTGCTGCTAAACCTGGCTATGCCGTTGACCAGTCCACCGAATCCGTGACTCGCAACAACTACGGCGAGTGCTGGAGAACCAACTTCTTCGACAAGGCCAAGGACGGCCTGGTTGAATGTGGCGACCGCGAAGCTGCCAAGCCGGTAGCCGAAGCTCCGAAGCCGGTGCTGGTTTCCGAAAAAGAAAAAGTCACCCTGTCCGCTAAAGTGCTGTTCGACTTCGACAAGGCCAAGCTGCGCGCCGACGCCAAGAACGAACTGGACCCGCTGGTTGAAAAGCTGAAAGCCAACGCCGGCAAAGGCTACCTGAAGTCCGTTGAAGTTGCTGGCTACACCGACTTCATGGGTTCCGCCGCTTACAACAACCGTCTGTCGCAAGAGCGCGCCGACGCTGTTAAAGGCTACTTCATCGCTGCTGGCGTTCCGGCTGAAAAAGTGACCTCCGTAGGTCGCGGCTCCGCTGAAGCCAAGATGACCGCCGAGTGCAAGGCCAAATTCCCGAAATACCAGAAGAAAGGTTCCAAGCAGAACCTGGCTATCAAGGAATGCATCGAGTCTGATCGTCGCGTTGAGCTGACCATCGACGCGGTTAAAGAGTCCCTGGTTGAGAAGAAGTAATCTCGATTAGTCGCTCTGTTCAAAAAGCCCCGCAATCTTGCGGGGCTTTTTGCATTGGACGGCGGAGGGCGGGCTCCTTTCGCCGTCGCCGCCCCAATTGCGTTTCATGTCTGGACGCTATCCGTGGCTGGCAGATACAATCGAAGGTTTTCAGGACGCAATAAGACCAGCACATGCAGGTATTTTTTGGAGATCCGCGGCGTTATCAGCTGCCAGCCTGCGCCTTGACCATCGGCAATTTCGACGGCGTGCACCTTGGCCATCAGAAAATGCTGCAGCGCCTGCGGCTGGAAGCCGACGCGCGCGGCTTGCCGACGGCTCTGTTGACCTTTGAACCCCATCCGCGGGAGTTCTTCGCGCGCGACAAGCCGCCCGGCCGCCTGTCCACGCTGCGCGACAAACTGGCTTTCTTGCAGCGGCTGGGCCTGGTCGACTATGTGTTCGTCTATCGCTTCAACCACGGTTTCGCCGGCATGTCGGCGCAGGACTTCATCGACAAAGTCCTGGTGCAGGGCCTGCAGACCAAGTATTTGCTGATCGGCGACGACTTCCAGTTCGGCGCCAAGCGGCAGGGCCACTTCGAGATGTTGAGCTCCTGTCCCCATTTCGTCACCGAGGCGATGCCGACGGTGCTGGCCATGGGCGAGCGAGCGTCCAGCAGCCTGGTGCGCGAGCGGCTGGCCGCCGGCGACTTGAGCGGCGCGGAAAGCCTGCTGGGGCGCGAGTACCAGATTTCCGGCCGTGTGGTGCACGGCAAGAAACTGGGCCGCACCATAGGTTTCCCCACGGCCAACATCCATCTGCCGCATTTGCGTCCGGCCTTGCAGGGCGTGTTCGTGGTGCAGGCGGAGACCGACGCCGGCGTGCTGGGCGGCGTGGCCAGTCTGGGCTTGAACCCGACGGTCAGCGACACCCCGGACTACAAACTGGAAGTGCATCTGTTCGATTTCGCCGGCGATCTCTACGGCCAGCGGCTGACGGTGCGATTCCTGAAGAAACTGCGCGACGAGGCGCGGTATGATGATTTATCGGCGCTGATCGCTCAGATCGAAAAAGACGCGGCCAGCGCCAAGACCTATTTGACAAGTTTGCAGCGAGAGCAGGCATGAGCATCGATTATCGTAAAACCGTAAACCTGCTGGATACCCCCTTCGCCATGCGCGGGGATCTGGCCAAACGCGAACCGGCCTGGGTCAAGCGCTGGCAGGAAGAGAAGCGCTATGAAAAACTGCGCAAGCTCTCCGCTGGCCGGCCCAAATTCATCCTGCACGACGGCCCTCCGTACGCCAACAACGACATCCACCTTGGCCACGCGGTCAACAAGGTGCTGAAGGACATCATCGTCCGCTCCAAGACGCTGGCCGGTTTCGACGCGCCCTATGTGCCAGGCTGGGACTGTCACGGCCTGCCCATCGAACTGATGGTGGAGAAGCTGCACGGCAAGGACATCCCCGCCGCCAAATTCCGCGAACTGTGCCGCGAATACGCGAAAGAGCAGGTGGCTCGTCAGAAGAAGGGCTTCATCCGTCTGGGCGTGCTGGGCGATTGGGATAACCCCTATCTGACCATGGATTTCAAGACCGAGGCCGACATTGTGCGCACCCTCGGCAAAATCTTCGAGAACGGCTATCTGACCAAGGGCGAGAAGCCGGTGCACTGGTGCATCGAGTGCGGCTCCTCGCTGGCCGAGGCCGAAGTCGAGTATGAGGACAAGCTGTCGCCGGCGATCGACGTCGGCTTCAAGGTGGTGGACGCGGACAAGGCGGGCGAAGCCTTCGGCGCCGACGCCTCCGGCGCGATGGCGGTGATCTGGACCACCACGCCGTGGACCTTGCCGGCCAACCAGGCGGTCGCCGCAGGCGCCGAACTGGTTTATCAATTGCTGGACACGCCCAAGGGCAAGCTGATCCTGGCCAAGGAGCTGGCCGAGGCGGCCTTGAAGCGCTACGGCGTCGAGAGCTGCCAGGTGTTGGGCGAGGCCAAGGGCCGGGCGCTGGAGCTCTTGCAGCTGCAACACCCGTTCTACGCGCGCCAAGTGCCGGTGATCCTGGGCGATCACGTGACCACCGACGCCGGCACCGGCCTGGTGCACACCGCGCCGGCCCACGGTCTGGAAGACTTCCAGGCCGGCCTGCATTACAAGCTGCCGGTGGCCAACCCGGTGGCGGACAACGGCCGTTACAAGACGGGCACCGAGCTGTTCGCCGGCCTGCTGGTCTGGGACGCCAATCCGCGTATCATCGAAACGCTGGAAGAGCACGGCGCGCTGGTGCACAAGGCCAAGCTGGAGCACAGCTACCCGCATTGCTGGCGTCATAAGACCCCCATCATTTTCCGCGCCACGCCGCAGTGGTTCATCGGCATGGACAAGGCCGGCCACGGCGGCGAGACCCTGCGCTCCATCAGCCAGCGCGCGGTGGACGCCACCGAGTTCTTCCCGGCCTGGGGCCGCGCGCGCCTGGACGCGATGATCAAGAACAGCCCTGACTGGTGCGTGTCGCGCCAGCGCAATTGGGGCGTGCCGATGACCTTCTTCATCCACAAGGAAAGCGGCGAGCTGCACCCGCGCACGGCGCAATTGCTGGAAGAAGTGGCGTTGCGCATCGAGCAGCAGGGCATCGAAGCCTGGTTCAGCCTGGACGCCAAGGAGTTGCTGGGCGAGGAGGCCGAGCAGTACCGCAAGCTGTCCGACACCCTGGACGTGTGGTTCGATTCCGGCTCCACCCATTTCGCCGTGCTCAAGCAGCGCGCCGAATTGGCTTGGCCGGCGGATCTGTACCTGGAGGGTTCCGACCAGCATCGCGGCTGGTTCCAGTCCTCGCTGAAAACCGGTTGCGCCACCATAGGCCGCGCGCCGTACAAGCAGTTGCTGACCCACGGCTTCACCGTGGACGACAAGGGCTACAAGATGTCCAAGTCGCGCGGCAACGGCATTGCGCCGGAAGAGATCTGCGGCACCCTGGGCGCCGACATCCTGCGCCTGTGGGTGGCCAGCGCCGACTACTCCGGCGATATGTCGCTGTCGCAGGAAATCCTGAAGCGCACGACGGAAAGCTATCGCCGCCTGCGCAACACCATCCGCTTCCTGCTGTCCAATCTGTCGGATTTCGATCCGCTGGAACACGCCGTGCCGCTGGCCAATATGGTGGAACTGGACCAGTACGCGCTGCTGCGCGCGCGCGAAGTGCAGGAAAAGGCGGCGGGCGAACTGTACTCGCGCTACGCCTTCCACCATGTGGTGCAGGAGGTGGTGGGTTATTGCTCCGAGGACCTGGGCGCCTTCTACCTGGACGTGATCAAGGACCGTTTGTACACCACCAAGGCGGACAGCCACGCGCGCCGCAGCGCTCAGACCGCGCTGTACCACATCACCCGCAGCCTGCTCTTGCTGGTGGCGCCCATCCTGTGCTTCACCGCCGACGAGGCGTGGAACGTGCTGGTGGACAGCGAGGAAGAATCGCCGCTGTATCACGTCTGGCATGAGTTCCCGGCCCAGTCCGCCGAGCGCGAAGCGGCCTTGTCCGCCAAGTGGCAGGCCATCCGCGAGCTGCGCGCCCAGGTCAACAAGCAGATCGAAGCGCTGCGCAGCGCCGATCAGCTGGGCTCCTCGCTGCAGGCGGAGATCGAAATCGAGGCCGACGGCGAGCTGTCGCAGTGGCTGAACGCCTTGGGCGATGAACTCAAGTTCGTGCTGATTGTCTCTAAAGCCAGCGTCAAGCCAGGCGAGCAAACCCGCGTCAGCGTGGCGTCGTCTGCGGAGCAGAAGTGCGAGCGCTGCTGGCACTACCGCGCCGACGTCGGCAGCCACGCCGGCCACGGCGCGGTGTGCGGCCGTTGCGTGGACAATATCGACGGCAAGGGCGAGACGCGCCGCTTCGCCTGATCCGCGTCGACGACGCGGCGGCACGGCCGGGCCGGAAGCATGGGAACGCTTAGCGTTCCGGGCTTCCGGCGCTTTGATATAGAGTGCGCGGAGTTCCGCTTCGCGTCGTGGAAAGGTCTGATGGAATCTGCAATGACTATGCCCAAGGCCAAGCAATGGCCGAAGTGGTTTGCGCTGGCCGCGGTGATCGTGCTGCTGGATCAATTGACCAAGATCTATTTCAACGGCAATTACCAGTACGGCGAAGTCCGGGAAATCATTCCCGGCTTTTTCGGGTTTACCTTGCTGTACAATCCGGGCGCGGCGTTCAGCTTCCTGCACGACGCCGGCGGCTGGCAGAAGTATCTGTTTTCCGGTCTGGCTTTCGCGGTGTCCGGCTGGCTGGGCTGGAATATCTTCAAGAACCGCTTCAGCGGACTGATGAACCTGGCCGCGGCCTTCATCATGGGCGGCGCGCTCGGCAATGTGATAGACCGTATCGTCCATGGCCATGTGATCGATTTCATCCAGGTGCATTACTACAGCAGCTGGTCGTACCCGGCCTTCAATCTGGCTGACTCCTTCATTTGCGTGGGAGCCGCCTTGATGGTGCTGGACAGTTTCAGAAAGCCGCGCGCCTGAGCGCCGCGGCTTGAGCAAGGATTGAGTGATGACGAAGACCATCATGCTGGCCAACCCGCGCGGCTTCTGCGCCGGGGTGGACCGGGCCATCGCCATCGTCGAGCGGGCGATCGAACTCTACGGCGCGCCGATCTACGTGCGCCACGAAGTGGTGCATAACCGCTTCGTCGTGGAGAACCTGCGCGCCAAGGGCGCGGTGTTCATCGAAGAATTGAAAGATGTGCCCAGCGGCAGCACCCTGGTGTACTCCGCTCACGGCGTGCCGCTGTCGGTGCGCGAAGAGGCGGCGCTGCTGGGCCTGCAGGTGTTCGACGCCACCTGTCCGCTGGTCACCAAAGTGCATGTCGAAGTCAAGCGCATGAACAAGGCGGGCATGGAGATCGTCATGATAGGCCACGCCGGCCACCCCGAGGTGGAGGGCACCATGGGCCAGGTGGACGGCGGCATGTATCTGGTGGAAAACGTCGCCGACGTCGCCAAGCTGCAAGTGCGCAACCCGGCGGCGCTGTCCTACGTCAGCCAGACCACGCTGTCGGTGGACGAGACCCGAGACATCATCGCCGCGCTGAAAGCGCGCTTCCCCGAGATCTCCAGCCCGAAAAAAGACGATATCTGCTACGCCACGCAAAACCGGCAGGACGCGGTGAAGGTGCTGGCCGACGAGTGCGACATCGTGGTGGTGGTGGGATCGCCCAACAGCTCCAACTCCAACCGCTTGCGCGAAGTGGCCGCGCTCAAGGGCGTGGACGCCTATATGGTGGACAACGCCGGCCAACTGGTGGAAGCCTGGTTCGTCGGCAAGCGGCGCGTCGGCGTCACCGCCGGCGCCAGCGCGCCGGAAGTGCTGGTGCAGGCGGTGATAGACCAGATCAAGGCTTTCGGCGCGGACAGCGTCAGCGAACTGGACGGCGTGGAGGAAAACACCGTGTTCGCGCTGCCGCCGGCCCTGCGCGAAGACAAGCGCGCCTGAGCCCGCCCGGCGGGTCCAAAGGCCAAACCGCCCCGCGATTTCGTCGCGGGGCTTTTTCATGTTCGCGCGGCTACGATCCTGGGTTGCGGGCAGGGGTATTGAAAACCCCGGGACAGCCCTTATCTGATGCGCATCGTTGACCAACTCTTGTTTAAGTCACCATGAGCGCATTGAAAGAAACCCTGGGTTTTCAGACCGAAGTCAAGCAGCTGCTGCAGCTGATGATCCACTCCTTGTACTCCAACAAGGAAATCTTCCTGCGTGAACTGATTTCCAACGCCTCGGACGCCGCCGACAAGCTGCGCTTCGAAGGTCTGGCCAAGCCCGAGCTGTTTGAAAACGAGCCGGAGCTGAAGATCACCATCGGCTACGACGCCGAGGCGCGCACGCTGACCATCGCCGACAACGGCATCGGCATGAGCCGTGACGAAGTCATCGCCAATATCGGCACCATCGCCAAGTCCGGCACCAAGGCCTTTTTCGAGCAGCTGTCCGGCGACGCCAAAAGGGACGCCAATCTGATCGGCCAGTTCGGCGTCGGCTTCTACTCCGCCTTCATCGTGGCGGACAAGGTCACGCTGACCACCCGCCGCGCCGGCGACGCCGCCGCCACGCGCTGGGAATCCCAGGGCGCCGGCGAATACACGCTGGAACAGGTGGAAAAGGCCGGCCGCGGCACCGAGATCGTGCTGCACCTGAAAGAGGGCGAGGACGAGCTGCTGAACGACTGGAAGCTCAAAGGTATCGTCCGCAAGTACTCCGACCACATCTCGATCCCGATCGAGATGAAAAAGGGCAATAGCTACGGCGAAAACGGCGAAGTCATCGTCAGCGACGAAATGGAAGCGGTCAACTCCGCCTCCGCGCTGTGGACCCGCGGCAAGAGCGAGATCAGCGAAGAGCAGTACAAGGAATTCTACAAACACGTCGCCCACGATTTCACCGACCCGCTGGCCTGGAGCCACGCTCGCGTCGAGGGCCGCCAGGAATACACCGAACTGCTCTACATCCCGTCGCGCGCGCCCTTCGATCTGTTCGACCGCGAGCGCAAGCAGGGCGTCAAACTCTATGTGCGCCGCGTCTTCATCATGGAAGACACCGAGAAGCTGATGCCGCATTACCTGCGCTTCGTGCGCGGGGTGATAGACAGCAACGACCTGCCGCTGAACGTGTCGCGCGAGATCCTGCAGGAAAGCAAGGACATCGACGCCATCCGCAACGGCTGCGTCAAGAAAGTGCTGGGCCTGCTGGAAGACCTCGCCGCCAATCAGCCGGAAAAATACACCGAGTTCTGGCAAGAGTTCGGCCAGGTGCTGAAAGAGGGCGTCGGCGAGGACATGGCCAATAAGGAGCGCATTGCCAAGCTGCTGCGCTTCGTCTCCACCGTGTCCGAAGGCGCCGAACCGGCGGTAACGCTGGGCGACTATGTCGGCCGGATGAAGGAAGGCCAGGACAAGATCTACTACATCACCGCCGACACCCTGGCCGCGGCCAAGAACAGCCCGCATCTGGAAGTGTTCAAGAAGAAGGGCGTCGAGGTGCTGCTGCTGATCGACCGCGTCGACGAATGGGTGGCGGGTTCGCTGTTCGAATTCGACGGCAAGGCGCTGCAGTCCGTGGCCAAGGGCGCGCTGGATCTGGGCGCGCTGGAAGACGAAGCCGACAAGGAAGCGCAAAAGCAGGTGGAGGAAAGCGCCAAGCCGGTGGTGGAGAAAGTGCAGAAAGCCCTGGCCGACCGCGTCAAGGAAGTGCGCGCCACCGCCCGCCTGACCGAGAGCCCGGCCTGCCTGGTGGCCGGCGAGCACGATATGAGCGCCCATCTGGAGCGCATGCTGAAAGCGGCGGGCCAGCCGGTGGAAGCCAGCAAGCCCACGCTGGAGATCAACCCCGAGCACGTGCTGGTGAAACGACTGGCCGAGGAGGCCGACGAGGCGCGCGCCGGCGATCTGGCCCAGGTGCTGTACGACCAGGCTCTGCTGGCGGAGGGCGGCAAGCTGGAAGACCCGGCTGCCTTCGTCAAGCGCATCAACAAGCTGATGCTGGAGCTGTCGGCTTAAGCCGGACGCCGCTTCCGCAGCAATGCCCCGCCGAGCGCGGGGCATTTTTTTGCGCTGGCAATAATGCCGCGCCAAAAATCATGGCGGGGCGTATCATCGGCGGCTTCTCTCTCGCTATGACCTGGTCATGATGGAACTGTCGCTGATTCACGCCCTGCCGGATGGCCCTTGGCTGGCACTGGACCTCAAGGCGGTCCAGGCGCAATTGGAGGCGCTGGCGGCGCAGCCGGCCGCCCTCGCCGCGGACAAGGCCGGCCAGTGGCTGGCGCAATGGCAGCGTTCGGCCTTGGCGCCGGCGGAACGCCTGCAACTGCTGCAGGCGTTGAGAGCGCCGTTGGCCGCGCTGGCGGCGCGGCTGGAGCGCGGCGCAGCACGGCAGGATCTGTCCTGCACTCCGGAGGCGCGCGCGGCCTTGCAGTCGGCCCGCCATGTGCTGCGGCAATGGCATGAGCAGTGCAAGCTGCTGGCCCAGACGTTCAGCGCGCAGGAGACCGGCCGTTTTTCCAGCTCGCGCCCGCGGCTGGAGGCTCTGCAACTGGCGCTGGCCAGCGGCTACGATTTGCTGGCGCTGCACGCGCGCAGCTACGCGCCGATGCACAAGGGCTTCTGGCGCGATTGCCACCGTCTGTACGCCCACGCGCTGGCCCAGGGCTGGGAGGGCCGGCAGGCGCAGGGCGGCGCGGCGGCGCCGGGGCTCAGCTACCGCCGGCTGATGTTGTTGGGCATGACCGCCAGCAACCGGCTGGAGGCGGCCAAGATCGCCCTGCTGCTGCAATGGCTGGAGCAGCACGCCGGCCTGCTGCGCGTGGAGCAGCTGGATCAGCCGCTGGGCGAGGACGGCGCGCTGGCCTTCCGCGCCGACGCCGACCGGCCGGCGCGCTTCTGCGCCGAACTGGACCTGGACGGCGACGGCGTGTGGTGGCGGCTGGACGCCGGCCGCTTGCTGGAGCGCCTGGACGAATTGGGCCGTCAGCGCCAGCGACAGGGCCTGGACGACGGCCACGAAGCCTGGCTGCTGGCGCGTCTGCGTCAGGAGTGGGGCGCGCCGCCGCGCCGGCGCCATGTCCGGCTGCGCCGGCTCAGCGTCGAAACCGTAGAGCTGGTCAGCCTGCTGCCGCGCTGCTGGCGGCTGGCCGCCGGCGAGCCGGCCGACGGCGAATTGGAGCCCTGCCGTTTGCAGATCAGCAATCTCAGCGCTTCCGGCCTGTTGCTGCAGGGCGAATCCTTGCGGCAGCCCTTGCGCGCCGGCGAGGTGGTGATGCTGCGCCGCCGGGGCTTCGGCTGGCAGCTGGGCCTGGTACGCTGGGTCAGCTTCGGCGGCGAGGACATGCAGACCGAGTGCGGGATAGAGTTCATCGGCAAGCGGCCGCAGGCGGTCGAAGTCGCCGCCGTCACCAGCCACGCGGCCGGCGGTTTCGAGCCGGCGCTGCGCATGCAGGCCGAGCGCCATTTCCGCCATTCCGGCATCCTGGTGTTGCCGGGCCGCCTGTATCAGGCCATGCGGCCGTTTCATCTGCGCGGCGCAGACGGCGAGTGCCGGGTGCGCGCGCTGCGCTTATTGCAGCAAACCGCGCATTATCAATTCGTGGAAATCAAGATAGACGAGCTGCTGCCCGCCGACGCGGCCGTTTGAGCGGCGGGCCCGGCGGCGGACAAGTTCCGCCACGGCGCCTGCCAGTGCTGGTATCCTTGCCGCCATGAGCAACGCCCCCCTTCCCGAGGCCCGGTCTTCGGCCGACGATTTTCAGCTGACCGCGCCGGAATTGCCGCCCAGCGTGCCGATCGCGCACGTGTTCGGCCAGCCGGTGCTGGAAGTGCCGCAGGATTTGTTCATCCCGCCGGACGCGTTGCAAGTGATTCTGGACAGCTTCGAAGGCCCGCTGGACCTGCTGCTTTATCTGATCCGCAAACAGAATCTGGACGTGCTGAACATCCCGATGGCGGACATCACCGTCCAGTACATGGCCTATATCGACGCGATGCGCGACGGGCGTCTGGAACTGGCCGCCGAATACCTGCTGATGGCGGCGCTGCTGATCGAGATCAAGTCGCGTTTGCTGCTGCCCAGGCCGCAGCTGGACGAGGAGGGCGAGCCGGACGATCCGCGGGCCGAGCTGGTGCGCCGCCTGCTGGAATACGAGCAGATGAAGCTGGCGGGGCTGGAGCTGGACAAGCTGCCGCAGGCCGACCGCGACTTCGCCTGGCTGGCGGTCTTGATCGAGCAGTCCGCCGAGCAGCGGCTGCCCGACGTCAGCCCGGTGGATCTGCGCCAGGCGTGGATGGCGATTCTGTCGCGCGCGCGCCACCATCGCCACCACAAGGTGGAGAAGGACGAACTGTCGGTGCGCGAGCAGATGAGCTGGATTCTGCGCTATCTGGACGGCCGCGAGTACGTGCCTTTCGAAGAGCTGTTCGACGCGGACAAGGGCGTCGCCCATCTGGTGGTCAACTTCATCGCGGTGCTGGAACTGGTGAAGGAGGGGATGGTCAAGGTCAGCCAGGAGGCGCCGTACCAGCCCATTTATGTCAGGATTGCGCTGGTCTGAGGCGGGCGCGCGCCGATTTGCACTTGATGTTGGCGCGGCAGCGATTAGGATACAGGTATCCATTGCGAGAGCATGCCATGCACATCGAAGCGGCCGACCAGAAACATCTGCCAGCCTATCGGCCTTTTTTTCAGGCCTGCCACGAGGAAGGGCTGGACTATTACCGCCGCGCCGGCGCGGACCCCGACGCCTGGCTTGGGCAATTGCTGGAACACGCCGAAGGGCGGGCGCTGCCCGAGGGCTGGGTGCCGTGCCGCACCTGGTTCCTGATCAACGGCCGCACCGAGATCATAGGCGCGATCCGCCAGCGCTTGGCCGACAGCGCGCTGATCGTGGAGCGCATCGGCCACATCGCCTTCGAAGTGCTGCCGGCCTGGCGCGGCCACGGCTACGGCCGGGTGCTGCTGCAATACGTGCAGACGCTGGGCGAGAAGCCGGCGCACGGCAACTGGGTGCTGGTCTGTCCGGCAGACCGGCCGGCGGCGGTGCGCACGGTGGAGGCCTGCGGCGGCCAGTTGCTGGAAACGATGGAGCACGGCGGGCGGGCGTTCCGACGTTACAGCCTGACCGCGCTGGCGGCCTGGGACGACATGGCGGAAGGATTAATTTAGCTCCGGACGGAGAGTTCATGTAGAATGTCCGGTTTCCTGCGCAAACGTGTTTCGGCTTCACGGCTCAATGTCCACCATCACCGACCTAAAATATCTGAAGATCGTGCTGGAGACGGCGTTACTGACCGCGCAGGAACCTCTGTCGGTTGCCATGCTCAAAAAGCTGTTCACCGAAGAGGTGAAAGCCGCGCTGATCAACGACATCCTTGACGATATCCAGAGCGACTGGAGGGGCAAGGGCGTTGAACTGGTCAAATTGGCGTCGGGATGGCGCTTTCGCGCCCGAGCGGAGTTCACGCCATACTTGAACCGCTTGAACCCGGAAAAGCCGCCGCGATACTCGCGCGCGGTAATGGAAACCTTGGCGATCATCGCCTACAAACAACCTGTGACCCGTGGCGATATCGAAGCGATACGCGGCGTATCGGTGTCCACCGGCGTGATGCAGACTCTGCTGGAACGCGGCTGGATCGAAGTCATCGGCCACAAGGACGTACCCGGCAGGCCGGGCTTGTATGCCACTACCCGAAAATTCCTGGACGATCTGGGCTTTGTCTCGCTCAAGGATCTGCCGCCGTTGGCGGAGCTGGGAAGCCTGGTAGTGCCCGAGGCGATGCCTAGGGATCAAGGCCCGGCAGCGGCCACAGACGACATCCCCCTCGACGATGAGGCGGATAATTTCGAGCCCATCGCAGAATAACATCGACATTCTGCCGGTTGCTCGCACGGAAAGAGCAAAGCACATATGTCTAAAGGACAACGCAATCACGCCCGCCAGCCGGTGGCGCGTGTCAAAGGTCGCGAAACATCCCAAGCGCGCCAGCCGGGCACCGGCGGCGTTCAGCCGCGCGGCAAGACCCAGGGCGGCATGATCAAAAATCGCAACGGCCAGCCGGCCGAGGCCAACGCCCGGCAAGGCCAAGCCCGCGCCAACGGCGGCAAGGGCCGCGCGCCGCAGAACGGCCGCGCCGCGCGCGACGCCTACGGCAACCCGCTGATGCACGAAGGCACGCCGCTGTTCAAGCTGAGCCGCCGCGAGCAGGAACAGCAGCAGATGCAGCAGGCGCAAGGCCGCAACAAGCCGACCTACCAGCGCGACAGCAACGGCGACGTCAACGGCAACGTGGCCCTGGATCACGAGCGCCGCTTCGGCAACAAGAACGCCGCCGCGCCGGCGGGTCAGCCGGCCGCGGGCAAGGGCGGCGCTCAGCCGCGTCAGGGCAAGCCGGAGGGCGGCAGGCCACAATTGGTGCAGAAGGCCAAGAAGCTGCGCTTGCGCAGCCCCAATCAGGACATCAAGGACAAGGCCAAGCGCCTGCGCGAAGTCCGCGTGGACCTGGACGACATCGAGCCGGTGCGGCTGCAAAAAGCGCTGGCGGCGTCCGGCGTCGGCTCGCGCCGTGAAATGGAAGAGTGGATCGAGGCCGGCCAGGTCACGGTCAACGGCAAGAAAGCCAGCCTGGGCGACCGCGTCGGCCCGCGCGACCGCGTGATGGTCAAAGGCGACCAGATCAAACTGAAATGGCCGGACCGCCTGCCGCGCGTGATCATGTATCACAAGGAAGAAGGCGAAATCGTCAGCCGCGACGATCCGGAAGGCCGCGTCACCGTGTTCGACCGCCTGCCGCAGGCCAAATCCAGCCGCTGGGTGGCGATAGGCCGCCTGGACGTCAATACCTCGGGCCTGCTGCTGATCACCACCAGCGGCGAACTGGCCAACCGCATGATGCACCCCAGCTTCGAAGTGGAGCGCGAGTACTCGGTGCGGGTGCTGGGCGAGCTGACGCCGGAAATCATGAAGGAAATGGTGGCCGGCGTGGAGCTGGAAGACGGCGACGCGCGCTTTGACCGCATCTTCCAGAAAGGCGGCCCGGAAGAGGCTGCCAATCAATGGTTCAACGTGGTGATCAAGGAAGGCCGCAACCGCGAAGTGCGCCGCATGTTCGAGCACTTCGGCCTGACCGTCAGCCGGCTGATCCGCGTGCGCTTCGGCAATATCGGCCTGCCTCCGCGCTTGAAGCGCGGTCAGTTCTACGAACTGAACTCCGCTGAAGTGGCCGCGGTGATGAAGTGGTCCAATCTGACCGTTACCGGCGGCAAGAAAGCGCCTCCGGTCAAGAAGGCTTCGGCCAAGGCGCACCGCTGAGCGTGCGTGCCCTATTGTGGGGCCTGGCCGCCCGCGCCTGGACGCGCTTGCGCGGCGAGGCGCCGGTCTCCGCGCCGGCTCCGCTTGCGAGCGGCAAACGCGAGCGCGCTTCCATCGCCATCGTCGACGGCGGGCGCATCCTGCTGATGCATCGCCTCAAACCCGGCAAGGACTATTATGTGTTGCCGGGCGGCGGCATCAAGCGGCGCGAGACGGCGGCCATCGCCTGCGTGCGCGAGACGCGCGAGGAAACCGGGCTCAACGTCCGTCTGGGCGGCAGCCTGTGCGTGCTGGACGCCAAGGACAGGGTCGAACACGTGTTCCTGGCGGCCAGCCACGCCGGTGAGCTCAGGCTGGGCGGGCCGGAGCTGGCCAAGATGGGGCCGGACAATCATTACGCGCTGGAATGGCTGGATCGCGAGCAGTTGCAGCGGATCAAGCTGAAGCCCAAGGGGCTGCTGCCGCATTGCCTGGCCTTGTTGGAACCCGCCGCCGGCCGTTGAGGCTGGCGTTTTTCATGGATGGATGGACGAAGATGAGCAAAGCGTTTACCAGGGAAAACGACGAGGCGGAAGAGGATCTTCCGGTTGAGCGGCGTCTGCCCGCTTCCACCAAGAACTACATTACGCCCGGCGGCTGGCAGCGGCTGAAGGACGAGCTTTATCATCTGGTCAACCGCGAGCGGCCGGAAATGGTGCAGGTCGTGAACTGGGCGGCCAGCAACGGCGACCGTTCCGAGAACGGCGACTATCTGTACGGCAAGCGCCGCTTGCGCGAGATCGACCGCCGCATCCGTTTTCTGACCAAGCGCTTGGAAATCGCCGAGGTGGTGGACCCGGAAACCCGGGAAGCGACCGATCAGGTGTTCTTCTCCGCCACCGTGTTGATAGAGCGCGGCGACGGCAGCGAGCAATTGCTGCGCATCGTCGGCGTGGACGAGATTGATCTGGCGCGCGGCCGCATCAGCTGGATCTCGCCTATCGCGCGGACGCTGTTGAAGGCGCGCGAGGGCGATTCAGTGCTGTTTCGCGGGCCGGACGGCGACGAAGACATCGAGGTGCTGGAAGTGCGTTACGAACGCATAGACTGAATCTTCGAGCAAGAGCAGGGGAAGACGGCCCGGACATGAGTCCGGGCCGTTTTTGTATCCGGGGACGGATCAGTCCAGCAGCTTGCGCAGCCAGCCATGCTTGCCGCCGTGATGGCCTCCGTGGCGGCTGTCCCGACGGTGTTCGTCGTCATGGCCGCGACCGTGCGCGGACGGCGCGTAAGCGGCGGCGGGGGCCGCCGGAGCCTGGGTTTGCAGCAGGCGCTCCAGCTGGCCGGGCGCCAGCCAGACGCCGCGGCATTGCGGACAGTAATCGATGGCGACGGACAAACGTTCGCCCATCAGCAGGGTGACTTGGCAACTGGGACAATTCATGGCGTGCTCCTCGGCGCGCCGGACTGGCGCGGTAGGTCGGGAAAATGCGATGGACGGACCTCGCCAGCGCATTGCAAACCATGAAGCGGCTACAGGGTCAAGCTTTGCCGCGCGAGGGCGCGTCGTCGGGGCGCGAGTGCGAGGCCAGGCTGCGGTTGATCTGCATCCAGCCGGCGGTGGCCGGCTTCCCCGTCTGCTCAAACGCCGTCTGCAGCAGTTTCAGCTGCTCGCGGTGCAGGGCTTCCTCCAGCTTGCGTCCCTCCGAAGTCAGCGTCAGCTGTTTGACCCGTTTGTCGTGCTGCGCGGCCACGCTTTGCACCAGCGCCATTTCCAGCAGTTGGCGCAGCGGCATATTGATGGCCTGCTTGGTCACGCCCAGCGCGGCCAGCAGGTCCTTGACCGACAGGCCGGGGTAGCGGGCGACGAAGAACAGGATGCGGTGGTGCACGCGCGCCAGGCCGCGTTTGGCCAGCATTTCATCCGGTTTATCGGTGAAAGCCTTGTAGGCATGGAAGAAGGCTTCCATGGCGGCGCGCATGTCGTCGGACGGAGATAGGTCAGCCATGTTGACGGAACCTGCTGTGGTCGGTAGATTGAGTCAATATTATTGACATTAGTAAGAAAGTTGCGGACAAGCTTATGCAGAGTACCATGTTTTCTGAGCGCATCGAACGGCTCAGCGGGTCGCTGATCCGGGAAATCCTGGCGGCGGCGCAACAGCCGCAGATGATTTCCTTCGCCGGCGGCCTGCCGGCCGGCCAATGCTTGCCGCAGCTCGATTTCACCGATATGCCGGCGGGCCTGGCGCAATACGGCGCCAGCGAAGGCGAGCCGGAATTGCGCGGCTTGATCGCGGAGCAGGCGCGGCGCATGGGCATCGCTTGCGAGGCGGAGCAGGTGTTGGTGCTGTCCGGCTCGCAGCAGAGCATCGATTTATGCGCCAAGCTGTTCATCGATCCCGGCACGCCGGTGGTGACCGAAGGGCCGACTTATCTAGCGGCCTTGCAGGCTTTCAAGTTGTTCGGCGCCCGCGTTCACGCGGTGGCGCAACGGGACGGCAGGCTGGAGCCGCAGGCGCTGGCCGCCGCCTTGAGCGAGTCTCAGGCGCGCTGCTCTTATCTGATTCCCAGCTTTCAAAATCCGGCGGGCAGCTGTTACAGCGCCGAAGACCGGCAGGCGCTGGCGGCCGTCATCGACGCCGCCGGCGTGCCCTTGATCGAGGACGATCCTTATCGCGCGCTCAGCTACGACGGCGAAGCGCCGGCGCCGCTGGTCAGCCATTTGAAGCGCGCGCCGTGGATTTACTCCGGCTCCTTTTCCAAAACCCTGGCGCCTGGGCTGCGCGTCGGCTTCCTGATCGCCTCGCCGGAGCTGTATCCCTATCTGATGCGGCTGAAGCAGGCGACCGATCTGCACACCAACCGCCCGGCGCAGTGGTTCATCGCCCGCCAGCTGAGCGACCCCGGCCATGAGCAACGGATGTTGGACTTGCGCGAGGTGTATCGCGCCGGCCGCGACGCGATGCAGGATTCGCTGCAGCGGCATTTCGGCGATCTGGCCGATTGGCAGTTGCCGCGGGGCGGGCTGTTTTTCTGGCTCAAGCTGAAGCGGGCGAGAGATACCCGCGCCTTGCTGCCGCTGGCCTTGAAGCAGAACGTCGCCTTCATGCCGGGCGAGGCCTTCTTCCCCGAGCCGGAACAGAACCTGGGCTATCTGCGCCTGAATTTCAGCCATGCCTCGCCGGAGCGGATTGAGATCGGCATCGCCAGACTGGCGGCCTTGCTGCGGGATACCGCCGCCGCGGAGTAAGCCGCCGCTCCAGGTCTCCGCGCAGTCCGCGCCTTAAGCGGAACCGCGCCGCCTCGTCCTTGAGGCGGCGCTTCACACTCTCTTCCCGCCATCCGGCCCCGGTTCGCTTTCCCCCTCTATCCTTCCGTCTGTCCGCCCAGATCGCATTATTAAGAAAATTTAATATGTCATAAGCATTGGTTGATGTCCGAACATTATGACAATGCTACCTGCGCCGGATGTTTCGTTACCGAACGTCATCCTTATATTTATTTTCTTTAATAAAAGATTTTCCGGTATTGGATCAATTAATTGAACAATTGCCTGTTGTTTATGCCGTAATTGTCAGGTCGATTGAAATTTAATTGATCGGCCTCGGCGCTCTTTTTATAGGCCAGTTCGCGGCGCTTAAATCTTTGATATTGCCGCGAAAATTCGTGTTTCAAAAAATATAAGCCGTAAATCGGCTGAAGTTGTAACTGGCAGTTCGGGGGATGCTTTTCCTAGAGGTCTTTCAGTATAGTGCTGACGCTTAATTCTTCCCGTGCGGGATTTTTAGAATTAACGCGATCAAATAAATCTATACGAAAACAATTTGAGCGTCAATATTCATTGCGTTTTCCTGGTTTTGGACGACACGGGGAAATAGGAATGCAAAGCGTAAAGCAATGCTGATTCGCAATGGTTTGATCGCTGAAATGATATCGAATCATCTCAAAAGAAAGTCCGATTACGGCGCATGAGACACATTGGCAATTCTATTCTCTTGATTCAAACGCTGCTTAGGCAAACCGCCGCGCACGCGTCACGCATCCTTACGTGAAAACGAAGGGATGATCCTCGCCAACCTGTCGAAGAAACGGTTTCGATAGGGCGGAATATATCAAAAACAGCATGGCTGCTTCTTGAATGGGGCGGGCTACGGCCCGGCCTGTATTTAAGGTTCTCGCGATCGTCGCGGCATTCCGTCGCGGCTGAGCGCGTGACAGGGCGACGGCGCAAGCCGGCCCGATTAGGGCGACGCGACGACTCGAGCCATGCCATATGGGTGGATTCGATGGGCGCGCGCCCGGCATACCCGGAGCAGTTGTCGATACATGGAGGTCATGCAATGTATTCCTCATCCGATGTCGCATCTCGGCGGACGCCCGCCGCCGACAAGTTCGGCCCTCATCAAGCTTTTTCGCATCGCGAAGCGCCTAGCATCGCCCGGCAGTTGCTGTGGCGGGCGGAGGCGAGTCCCGAGCGTCTCGCCTACGCGTCGGCCGATCCGGAGAAAGCGCTCGCGCTAAGCTATGCGGCGCTGTGCGAACGCGCGTCCGGCATCGCCGCGCGCCTGGCGCAAGCGACCGAGGCCGGCGAGCGCGTGATGCTGGTCTATCAGGAGCCGCTCGATTTCCTTCCGGCCTTCTTCGGCTGCTGCCTGGCCGGCGTGATCCCGGTGCCGGTGGCGCCGCGTCACGGCCGCGACACGATGGCGGCGATCGCCCAGGACTGCGGCGCCGCCATCGCGCTGAGCGCGGAGGCGCGGGACGCCTTGCCGGGCCTGCGCTGGATGCGCACCGACGAGGCCGAGCGCGCCGCGCCCTTTTTGCGGGCGGCGAAGGACGCCAGTCCGGCGCTGCTGCAGTACACCTCGGGTTCGACGCGCACGCCGCAGGGCGTGGTGGTCACGCAAACCGGGCTGTGGGCGACGATAGACGATCTTGACCGCGGCGCGATGCACGACGCGGACAGCGCGATGATCAGCTGGCTGCCGTACTTCCACGACATGGGCCTGGTGTACGGCATTCTCACCCCCTTGCAATGCGGCTTCCCCGCCTATCTGATGGCGCCGGAGAAATTCGTCGCCCAGCCCATGTCCTGGCTGCGCGCGATAGCCGCGCGGCGCGGTACCCACACCGCCGCGCCGAATTTCGCCTACGCCTTGTGCGCGGACCGCGCGGGCGATCTCGCGCCGGGCACCGATTTGTCGTCCTTGCGTTATGCGCTGAACGGCGCGGAGCCGGTGCGCTGTGACACGGTGCGCCGCTTCGAGGCGGCCTTCGCGCCGTTTGGGCTGCGTTCTTCGGTGGTGGTGCCGGGCTACGGCCTGGCCGAGGCGACCTTGAAGGTGACCGCCGGCCGTTGCGGCGAGGGCACGCGCGGCGTGCGCTTTGCGCGGGAGGCGCTGGCGCGCGGCCGCGTCTCGCCGCAGACGGACGGCGTCGAATTGGCGGCCTGCGGCGTCAGCCTGATCGATACGCGCGTCCGCATCGTGGACCCGGACACACGCGCGCCGTGCGCGCCGGACGCCGTCGGCGAAATATGGGTGACCGGGAGCACGGTCGCCGACAGTTATTGGCGCCGCCCGGAGGAGTCGCGCGAGATCTTCGGCGCGCGGCTGGCCGACGGCGACAGCGCATGGCTGAGAACCGGCGATCTGGGCTTTCTGCACGAGGGCGATCTGTTCGTCACCAGCCGCTTGAAGGATTTGATCATCGTCGGCGGCCGGAATGTCTACAGCCACGATCTGGAAGACACCGTGTCGGCCTGCCATCCGTCGATTCGGAAGGGGCGCGCCTTCGCCGCCGCCGTCGACGGCGAGGACGGCGAAGGGATTCTGATCGGCGCCGAGGTGCGCGGCGGCTGCGGGGAGGCGGAGGCCCGTGACATCCTGCCGGTGATTCGCGCGGCGCTGGCGCGGGAGCACGGCGTGGCGCCGGCGCGCATCGCGCTGCTGTGGCGCGGCAGCATCCTGCGCACCTCCAGCGGCAAGACCCGGCGCGGCGCCACCCGCGACGCGCTGCTGCGCGGCGAACTGCGCATCGTCGCCGACGACGCGGCCGAGGCGGCCGACGACGCGATTCTGGCCGAGATCGCGCGCTTCGTGCCCGGCGCGGCCGCGTCGCCCGACGCCAGGCTGATCGATCTGGGGCTGGATTCGCTGTCGGCCGCGCGGCTTGCCGCCGCCGCGCGCGCGCGTCATGGCGTGGAGTTGTCGTTCGCGGCGTTGTTCGCGCTCTCCGCCCGGCAACTGCGGCGCGAAATCGTCGACGCCCCGCGCCTGGACGCCGCGGCGCCGGCCGCGGCTCGCCGCTATGCGGCGGGGGAGGCGTTCGAACTGTCCGAGATGCAGCAGGCTTACTGGATAGGCCAGCAGGGCGGGGTGCCGCTGGGCAGCGTGTCCCCGCATATCCGCGTGGATTTCGAGATAGACGCCGCGCGCGCGCCGGAACTGGGCCGGCGTCTCGCGCGGCTGGTCGCCCGCCACCCGTCCTTGCGGATGACGGTGGGCGCGGACGGGCGCGGCGCGTTCGACGCGCTGGCCTACGACCCCTTGCTGCCGCCGCAGGATTTGCGCGGGCTGGACGCGGCGGAGGCGGCGGAACGGCTGGAGGCGACGCGCGAGAGCCTGGCCGAGCGCGACGGCCCGCCCGTGCTCGCCGTCGTCTCCCGTCTGACCGAGAGCACGGCTATCCTGCACCTGCGGCTCAGCCTGCTGGCCGGCGATCTGCGCAGCTTCCTGCAACTGATGGCCGAGCTGGCGCGCGACGCGGCCGACGAGGCCCCCGCGCAATGCATCACGCCGATGACGCCGCCGGCGGCGACCGAGACGCAGCGCGAGGCCTGGCTGCGTCGGGTCGAAGCCATCGCGCCGGCGCCGGAGTTGCCGATGAAGATGGCGCTGGCCGAGGTGGCCGAGCCGCGCTTCGCCAACCGCCGCCGGGAGCTGCCCGCCGCCTTGTCCGCGGCGCTGACGGCGCGGGCGCAGGCGCTCGGGGTCACGCTGACTTCGCTGTGCATCGCCGCCTTCGCCGACACGCTGCGGCTGTGGACGGCGGCGCACGCCTTCACGCTCAACGTGACTTGCAACACGCGGGCGGAGCAGGCGGGGCTGGCGATAGGCGATTACACCAGCAACACCTTGCTGTCGCTGAGCGAGCGTCACCCCTCGTTCGCCGCCTTCGCCCAAGCGGTGCAGCGGCAAGTGTGGGCCGATCTGGACGCGCCCTGGTGCTCCGGCGTGTCGATTCTGCGCGAGCTGAGCCGGCGCAACGGCGCGCCCGTGCTGATGCCGGTGGTGCTGACCAGCCTGCTGTCCGGCGACCCGGCGGACGATCTGGCCCTGCTGGACGGCGTCGGCCGCGTGGTCGACATGGCCAACCCCACGCCCCAGGTGTCGCTGCACGCCGTCCTGGGCCGGCGCGGCGACAGGCTGGTGCTGATGTGGGAGTCCGTCGCGCAGCTGTTCCCCGACGGCATGGTGGACGCGATGTTCGAGGTCTTCCTCGGCGCGCTGGAAACGATGGCGACGGACGCCGCGGCCGTGGAGCGGCCGACGCTGGCCCGGCTCGCGCCGCAGCAGGCGGCGCGGCGCGCGGCGGTCAACGCCACCGCGGCGGAGCGCGCGCCGCGACGGCTGGAAACCCCCATCGTCCAACAGGCGCGGATCGCGCCGGAGGCGGTGGCGGTCAGGCAGGGCGAGACGACGCTGAGCTACGGCGCGCTGCTGCGCGAGGCGGAAGACATCGCCGGCGCGCTGCGGCAAAGCGGCGTGGCGCGCGGCGAGGTGGTGGCGGCCATCGTCGCGCCGGGGCCGCGCGCGGTGGCGGCGCTGCTGGGCATTGTGATGGCGGGCGCGGTCTATCTGCCGATAGAGCCGTCTTGGCCGGCCGCGCGCATGGAAGAACTGCTCGGCGAGGCCGGCGCCCGTCTCGCGCTGCTGAGCGCGGCAGGCCCGGCGCTGCCGGTGCCCGCGCTGCGTCTGGACCAGCCGCTGCCGCGCGGCGACGCGGGTCCGGCCACGGACCTCGAGGCCGGCGACGCGGCCTATGTGATCTTCACCTCAGGTTCCACCGGGCGGCCGAAGGGCGTGCTGATCGCGCACGAGGCGGCGGCGAACACCATAGACGACATCAACCAACGCTTCGCGGTCGGCCCGGCCGATCGCGCGTTGTGCGTGTCCTCGCTGGCCTTTGATTTGTCGGTCTACGACATCTTCGGCCTGCTCGCGGTCGGCGGCGAGGTGGTGTTCCCGGCCCGCTCGCGCGATCCGGACGCGATGGCCCAGGCGCTCTGCGACGGCGGGGTCACCATCTGGAATTCCGTGCCGGCGGTGCTGGAACTGATGCTGGAAGTGTCCGCGCCGCGTTCGCCGCATCTGCGCCTGGCGCTGATGAGCGGCGACTGGATCGCGCCCGGCCTGGCCGGGCGGCTGCGCGACGCGTTTCCGGCGCTGCGGCCGATCAGCCTGGGCGGGGCGACCGAGGTGTCGATCTGGTCGGTGGTGCATCCGATCGCGCCCGAGGACGCCGTGCTGGCGTCGATTCCCTACGGCCGGCCGCTGTCCAACCAGCAATGCTTCGTGCGCGCGCCCGACGGCCGGGAGCGGCCGGACGGCGTGGTGGGCGAATTGCTGCTGGGCGGCCGCGGACTCGCGCTCGCCTATCTGGGCAACGAGGCGGAAACCGAGCGCCGCTTCTTCATCGACGCCGAGGGCCGGCGGCTCTACCGCACCGGCGATCTCGCGCGCTGGCAGCCGGACGGCGAACTTGAACTGCTGGGACGGATGGACGGGCAGGTCAAGGTGCAGGGCTATCGGATCGAGCTGGGCGAGATCGAGGCGGCCGCGATGCGCGCCGGCTGCCTGGCGCGCGCCGTGGCCTCGGTGGCCCGGCGCAAGGACGCGACGGTGATCCAGCTGCACGTGGTGGCGCTGCCGGATCATCAAGGCGACGTGGTCGCGGCCGTGCGCACTCAACTGGTGCTGCATCTGCCCGCCTATATGCAGCCGCATCACGTGATGGTGCTGGACGCCTTGCCGCTGACGGCGAACGGCAAGGTGGACCGCGCGCGTCTCGCCGAGCTGGCGGCCCCGGCTCCCGCGCCGGCGGCCCCGGCCGCGGCGGCGCGGCGCGACGCTTCGCTGGAGGCCACGATGCTGGCCGCCTTCGCCGAAGTGGTCGGCGTCGAGATAGACCCGCGGCAGGGCTTCTTCGACGCGGGCGCCACCTCGATGCACATCGTGAGGCTGCGCGCGCTGCTGGCGTCGCGCGGCGTCGCGGTGCCCCCGCTGGTCGATTTCTTTTCGCTGGCCACGATACGGGCGCTCGCCGAGCGCGCCGATACGGGCGAGGCGGACCTTTCCCCAATGATGGACGTCGACGGCGCGCGCGCCTATCGACAGCGCGTACGCGCACGCAAGGAGGCTTTGTAATGACTGATGCAACACCCGTAGACGCCGTAGCGATCATCGGCGCGAGCTGCCGCCTGCCCGGCGTCAGCACCCTGGAACAGTTCTGGTCGATGATAGCCGACGGCCGGGTCGCGATCGAACGCTTCGGCGCGGACGCGGCGCGCCGCGAGGGCGTGCCGGAAACGGTGCTGGCCCAGCCCGGCTTCGTCGGCGCCGGCGGTCCGCTGGACGGCGTCGATCAATTCGACGCGGCCTATTTCGGCATTCCGCCGTCGCAGGCGGCGGCGATGGACCCGCAGCAGCGGATTTTCCTCGAATGCGTGCACGAGGCGCTGGAGCGCGCCGGTCACGGCGCGGCGCGCGGCGCGCGCGTCGGCGTCTGGGCCGGCTCGGCCAGCGTCGATTATCTCGTCGACCACGTGCGCGACCGGCTGGACCGCGCGTCGCCCAACCGCTATCTGCAGCAATGGGTGGGCGTGGACAAGGACTATCTGGCCACCCAGGTCGCCTACCGGCTCGATTTCGGCGGCCCGGCCATCAGCTTGCAGACCGCGTGCTCGACTTCCCTCGTCGCCGTGGTTCAGGCGATGCAGGGACTGCTGAGCTTCCAGTGCGACTTCGCGGTGGCGGGCGGCGTCAGCGTCGCCTTGCCGCAGCGGCAGGGCCATGTGTACGAGGAGGGCAGCATTCTGTCCGCGGACGGCGCCTGCCGTCCGTTCACCACGGACAGCAGCGGCACCGTCTTCGGCAACGGCGCGGGCGTGGTGGTGCTGCGCCGCCTGGAGGACGCGCTGGCCGACGGCGACCCCATCATGGCGGTGATTCGCGGCGGCGCGGTCAACAACGACGGCGCGGCCAAGGTGGGCTTCACCGCGCCCGGCGGGCGCGGGCAGCAGGACGTGATCCGCCAGGCGCTGGCGCTCAGCGAGGTGGACGGCGCGTCGATAGGCTATGTGGAGACGCACGGCACCGGCACGGCGATCGGCGACGAGGTGGAGCTGGCGGCGCTGGGCGCGGCCCTGGGCCAGCGTTCCGGCGCCGACGCGCGCTGCGCGCTGGGCACCTTGAAGGCGAACGTCGGCCATCTGAACGCGGCGGCGGGCGCTTGCGGGCTGATCAAGGCCGCGCTGGCGGTGGCGCATGGGCGGATTCCGGCCGCCGTCGGCGCGGAACGCGCGATAGACGCGCTGCGCGGCGACGCCGGCTTCTACCTGCCGACCGAAACCGCGCCTTGGGACGCGCCGCAGCGGCGCGCCGGGGTCAGCTCCTTCGGCATCGGCGGCACCAACGCCCACGTGATCCTTGAAGCGGCGCCGCCGCGCGTGCCGCGCACGCCGGACGTCACGCCGCTCTTGCTGCTGTCGGCGCGCGGCGAGGCCTTGCCCGCGCTGTGCGCGGACTACGCGGACTTTCTCGACGGCCATCCCGAGCTGAGGATAGAAGACGTTTGCCTGACGGCGGCGCTGGGGCGGCGGCATTGGGAGCAGCGCGCGGCGTTCCGCGCCGAATCCCGCGAGGCCTTGATCGCCGCGCTGCGCGCCTTCGCCGCCGGAAAGCCGAGCGCGGAGACGATCGCGGCGGAAGTGCCGGCGCGCGCGCCGGAGCTGAGCTTCGCCTTCGGCGGCGCCGAGGATCTGGACGCGGTATTGACCCGCGTGCAGCTGTGGCAGGCGAGCGGCGTCGTGCCGGCCAGCGTGTGCGCGACGGGGAGCGGGGTGTTCGCAGCGGCCTTCGCGGCGGGCGCGCTGAGTCTTGAGGATGCGCGGCAGCGCCGCGCGGAGCGCGCCGTCGCGCCGTCCTTGTTGTGGATCAGCGCGGCCTCGGGCCTGCCGCTGGACAGCGCGGAAGCGGTGCGCGAAGAACTGGCCGGCGCGGGCACGGCGCCAGGCGCGGCGGACGCCGCCGAAGCGCTGGAAGCGGCCGGCGCGGAATGGGTGCTGGACTTCGGCGACACGGCGCTGGGCGCGGGCGCTGCCGGCATGGCGTCGCTCGATCCGGCCTCGCCGGACGCGCTGGCGCGGCTGTGGACCGCGGGCCTGACGCTGGAGCTGTCCCAGCATTACCGCGACGGCAACCGGGTGGCGCTGCCGACCTATCCCTTCCAGCGCCAGCGTCACTGGATAGACCGCGCGCCGCGCTTCCTGGCGGCGGGCGCGACGCCCTTCCTTGGACGGCGCACCGACGCGCCGGCCTTGGGCGCGACCTTCTTCGACGCCGAATGGAGCGTGGCCGCCTTGCCCTTCCTGCAGGATCACGTGATTTACGACAAGGTGGTGGTGTCCGGCGCGGCGCTCGCGGTGATGATGGCCGACGGCGCGCGCGCGCTCACCGGCTCGGACGGCTGCGTGCTGAGCGATCTGCGTTTCCCGGCCGCGCTGGTGATTCCGTCGGGCGCGGCGCGCAAGGTCCAGCTGCAATTGGTGCGCGACGGCGACGGTTTCGAAGCCACGGTGTTGACGCTGGAGTCCGCCGACGTCCACGCGACGGCCAGGGTGGACGCCGGCGAGGCGCCGGGCGCCGCGCCGTCGGAGCCGGTGCGCGGAGAAGCGATCTCCACCGAGCTGCTGGATAGCTGGCTGCGCGCGCGCAGCGTGGTGATGGGACCGACCTTCCGGCGTCTGTCGGACATCGTGGTCGGGGACGGCGACGCGTCTTGCGATATGCGGGGCGACGCCGACGACGCCGGCTGGTTGCTGCACCCCGGGGTGCTGGATTCGGTGCTGCAACTGGTGGCCGCCGCCGCGCGGCCCGAGGGCAGCAAGGCTTTCGTGCCGACGCGCATCGCGCGGCTGGCGCTGCACGGGCGGACCGGCGCCGGGATGCGCTGTCACGCGTCGGCCGAGCGGGGGCAGGCCAGCCTGTTCGACGCCGGCAAGGTGCTGCTCGAAATGACCGGCCTGGAGTCGCGCGAGGTGACCCGCAATGAATTGCTGCGCGTCGAACCGCTGCGCGAGGGCTATGCGGTGGAATGGCGCGACGCGGCGGGCGGGGACGCCGCCGAGTTGCCGCCGTCCATCGCCATCCTGAGCGGAGCGGGGGATACGGCGGCAGGGCTGGCGGCGATGCTGCGCGACGAAGGCAAGGAGGCCGTCGTGGTGGCGGCGGTGAACGATATTCCCTTCGACAAGGCGGGCCTGATCGTCGATTGCCGCGGGCTGGAGGCGCGCGGCGACGCGCCGGCGCCGGCGGTTTACGCCGGGGCGCTGGAACTGTTCGCCACGGCCGCGCGACGCGAGCGGCCTTGCCGCATCGCCTTGGCGCTGGCGCCGGACGCGCCGGCCTCGGCGCCGCTGCAGGCGTTGTCGCGCGCGGTGGCGATGGAAACGCCGCATCTGCAGACGCTGGCGCTGCACGCGGGCGACGCGCGGGCGATCCGCCGCGGCCTGGATTACTTCGAGCGCGAGACCGAAGTCGCGGTCAAGGGCGAGGCGGTCGCCGCGCCGCGCTTCGACGAGCGCGCGCTGCCGCTCAGAGCGGACCTCGCGCTCTCGGCGGACGCCACGTGGCTGATCACGGGCGGGCTGGGCGAACTCGGCCTGCGCGTCGCGGGCTGGCTCGCCGCGCTGGGCGCGCGCGCCTTGGTGCTGACCGGCCGCCGGCCGGCCGACGCCGCGGCCGAGGCGGCGCTGGCCGCGCTGCGTCGCGACGGCGTGGAGGTGAAGGTGTGGCAGGCCGACGTGGCGGCGGAAGCGGACGTCGACGCGCTGCTGGCCGAGATCGACGCGACCATGCCGCCGCTGCGCGGCGTCTGCCATCTGGCGGGCGTGGTGGAGGACTGCCTGGTCGGCGACGTCACGCCGGCCTCGCTGGCCGCCACCCTGGCCGGCAAGGCCCGCGGCGCCTGGCTGCTGCATGAGCGCACCCTGGCTTACCCGCTGGAACACTTCGTGCTGTTTTCCTCCGCCGCCGCCGCCTTCGGCGCGCCGGGGCAATCGACCTACGCGATGGCCAACGCCTACCTAGACGCGCTGGCCGCGCGCCGCCGCGCGCAAGGGCTGCCCGCGCTGTCCATCGCCTGGGGGCCGTGGCAGGACGTGGGCATGCTGGCCCGCTCCAGCGCCAACGCCAAGCGGCGGCTCGCGCAGCTGGGCATCGGCCAGATCGAGGCCGAATGCGGCCGCGCCACTTTCGAGATCGCGCTGGGGGCGGACCTGCCGGCCCACCTCGTGCTGCTGCCCATCGATTGGGGGCGCTTGATCGAGCAATGGCCGCCGCATGTGCCGGCCAGCCGCTTCGCCGGCATCGCCACCGCCCAGCCGGGCGCGGGTTCCACCTCCTCGGTCAGCGAGCTGCTGGCGCTGCCGGCGGAGGAAAGACGGCATCGTCTGTTCCAACTGCTGGCCGAGGACGCCGCGCTGGTGACCGGCACGCCGCTGGCCTCGCTGGACCCCGAGCGCTCGCTGTTCGACTACGACCTGGACTCCTTGCTGATCACCGATCTGCGCGTGCTGCTGGAAAAGCGTTTCGGCCGCGCGATACCGACCACGGTGATTTTCTCGAATCCGACCATAGCCGCCTTGGCGGACCATCTGGCGCGGACGGTGTTCGGCATGGCCGAGGCGGAGGCGACGCCCGCCGCGCCCGCCGCCGCGCCCGACGCGCCGGCGGACGCCGCGATGTCGCAGGAGGAGATCGTGGAAATGCTGTCCGCGAAACTGAAGGAATTGAATAGAAAGGACGCGCGATGAGCCAGATCGACACGACCGCGCTGATGCGGAACGCGCTGCGCGAGATCGAACGCCTGCAGCGCGAACTGGACGGCGCCGAACAGCGCCGGCACGCGCCCATCGCCGTGGTCGGCATGGGCTGCCGTTTCGCCGGCGTCGACTCGCCGGAGGCGCTGTGGCAGCGGCTGCTCGACGGCGCGGACGGCGTGAGCGAGGTGCCGGCCGAGCGTTGGGACGTCGAGCGCTACTTCGACGCCGACCCGGACGCGAGCGGCCGCATCTACTGCCGCACCGGCAGCTTTTTGGACGACATCGCCTCCTTCGACGCCGGCTTCTTCGGCATTTCGGCGCGCGAGGCGGCGATGCTGGATCCGCAGCAGCGCATGCTGCTCGAGGTGGCTTGGGAGGCGGTGGAGCGCGCCGGCATGACGGCGGCGGAACTGAAGGGCTCGGCCACCGGGGTGTTCGCCGGCGTCATGCATCAGGACTACGCGCACCGTTTCCGCCGGGCGGAGGAGGTCGACCTCTACACCGCCTCGGGCAACGCGCCCAGCGTGCTGGCGGGCCGCGTGTCGCACGCGCTCGGTCTGCACGGGCCGACGCTGACGATAGACACCGCGTGCTCGTCGTCGCTGGTCGCCGTGCACCTGGCGTGCAACGCGCTGCGCGCCGGCGAGTGCGACATCGCCATCGTCGGCGGCGTCAATGTGGTGCTGTCGCCGTTGTCCACCGCCGCCGAATGCCGGGCGCACATGCTGTCGCCCAGCGGCCGCTGCCGCTCCTTCGACGACGGCGCGGACGGCTTCGTGCGCGGCGAGGGCTGCGGCGTGGTGGTGCTGCAGCGGCTCGCCGACGCCGAGGCCGCCGGGCGGACCATAGACGCGCTGATCGCCGGCTCGGCCGTCAATCACGACGGCCGCAGCGCGGGCCTGACGGTGCCTAACGAGCACGCGCAGCGCGAGCTGGTGTGGGCGGCCTTGCGCGCCGCGCGCATCGACGCGTCGCAGGTGAATTATATCGAGGCGCACGGCACCGGCACCGCGCTGGGCGATCCGATAGAGGCGGCGGCGCTGGCCTCCGTGTTCGCCGGCCGCGGCCGCGAGGAGCGCGTGCTGCTGGGCTCGATCAAGAGCAATTTCGGCCATCTGGAAGGCGCGGCGGGGATTGCCGGGCTGATCAAGGCGGCGCTGACGGTGCGCCATGGCGTGGTGCCCGCCACCCTGCATGTGCGCACGCCCAACCGCGGCATCGACTGGGACACGCTGCCGCTGCGCCTCGCGCTCGGCGCGGAACGCATAGACGCCGGCGGCGCGCCCTGCGTCGCCGGGGTCAGCTCCTTCGGCTTCAGCGGCACCAATGCGCACGCGGTGCTGCTCGCGCCGCCGCGCGCGGCCGCCGGCGAAACGGCGGCCGGCGCGGACGAAGGCGCGCAATTGCTGGTCGTTTCCGCGAAATCCGACGCCTCGCTGCGCGGCAACGCGGCGCGGCTGGCCGCCCATCTGGCCGGGCTCGACGCCGCGGCGTGGGCGGCCGCCTGCCACGCTTCGCGGGCGGCGCGCTCGCATTTCCCGCATCGGCTCGGGGGGGGGGGGGGTGCCGGCCGTCCCCGCGGAAGGGATGGCGCGCGAGCTGAGCCGCTTCGCGCGCGGCGAGGACGCCGCCGTTCACAGCGGCGTGTGCGGCGGGATGCCGCCCAGCCGCGACGCGTCGCCGGAGACGGCGGACGCGGGACGCGAACCGGCCGAGCGGCTGGACGCTTTGGCGCGGCGCTATGTGGCCGGCCTGCCGGTCGACTGGCCGGCGCCGGCCGGCGCCGGGCGCCGCGTCGCGCGGCTGCCGAGCTACGCATTTGACCGCCAGCCTTACTGGGTGGACGAAGGGCGGGCGCAGGCGGAGTCGCCGCTGTACCGCATCGCCTGGCAGCCGCTGCCGGCCCCGGCCGGCGCGCGCCGCTCGGGCGAGCGCATCGTCGCCGGCGATCCGGCCTTGTGCGCGGAAGTGGCGCGCGCGCTGGAAGCCGCCGGCGAGCGCTGCGCGATTGCGCCCGCCGAGATCGACGCCATCCGCCGCGCGGGCGACGCCGGCCTGGTGCTCGCCTTCGACCGCGCGGCCGGAGACGAAGACGCGCTGGCGGCCGTCGCGCGCCGCGGCGCCTTGCTGAGCGCGCTGGCGCGAGAGCGCGCCGCGACGCCGTCGGCGGCGGCGATCACGGTTGTCACGCGCGGCGGGGCGGCCACCGGGCCGGCGGAGGAGGTCGATCCCGTCCTCGCCGCCTTGAGCGCGGCGGTGCGCGTCGCGCGGCGGGAGCAGGGCCGGAGCTGGCGCGGCACGATAGATATCGACGGTTCGCCGGCGTCCTTCGACGCGCTGGCGGCCTTGCTCGGCGATGAAGCCGCCGAGGAACAATTGGCGGTGCGCGGCGCCACCGTGCTGGCGCCGCGGCTGCGGCGCGC
>NZ_JBMDJX010000022.1:0-83081 GCF_057809415.1 Chromobacterium sp. FG22
GCGGCCTGGGCCAGCGGGCGCGGCAGCCGCCGCGGCAAGCCGGGCGGCCGCCAGACCAGGCGTTCCGGATCATGGACGGTGGCCGTCAGCCTCAAGCCCGGCTGATGGCGCGCCAACCACTCCAGCGCCATGAATTCACCGCAGCGGCCGCCGCCCAGTTCCGCGTGCACCAGATCGAAACGCCGCCAGTCCACGTTCTGCATCTGCCAGGACAGTTCCAGCGCATTGAGCGCCAGCGGCTGCCCGTCCAGCGGGGAGACGACGCTGACGCCTTCGTCTTCCAAAGCCCGACGCCAGGCGTCGGCGTAGTCGGCGATGCCGTTTTGCTCCGACGGCAGCGGAGCCAGCAGGGCGATCTTCATCGGCCTTCTCCTTTCCAACGCGCCGCGCCTCTCAACACGGCGGCGGGGATTTCAAAACGGCGGCGGTTGAGCACAATGCCGTCTACCTGTCCGAACGCGGCGCCCAGGATGGCCAGCGCGTTTTCCACCACCGGCACCGTGGTGGGGGGGGGCGCGCCCCCCCCCCCCACCACCAGCAAGATCAGATCGGCGCGCTTCAGCTGCACGAAGGCCTGCTGATTGTCGAGCAGCGCCGGCGCTTCGATCAGCGCCACCTCGCCGGCGGCGACGCGCGCGTCCCCGGCGGCCAGCCGCGCCGGCACGCCGCGCTCGGCCAGCACCCGCAAAAAATGACCGGCGACGAAGCTGACGCCCTCGCCGCGCCGCGACGACGCCAGGCCGATGACCAGGCCGTCCCGCGCCAGCTTGTCGGCCGGCAACTGGCTGTAAAGGCGATAGACGCTGGCCTCGAAGGCCGGCGGCGGGGTCCGCCCCGGCTCCAGCTCCATCAGCGTGCTCCACAGCGGCACGCCGAAACGGCGCTCTACGCCGCCGCCGTCGTGGATGCGTTGGTCCAGCAGATAGCACAGGTAAAGCGCGAACAGGCCCACCGCCAGGCCGGCCGGCGCCGCGGCCAGCAGGATGGCCAGGCTCTTGGGAAACACGCGCGCCGGGCTGAAAGTGGCCTGCTCTATCACCGCGATATTGCTGATGCGGCTGTTGTCCAGCTCGCGGTCTATGCGCGCTTTTTCCAGGCTGTCGCGGTAGAGCAGGTAGTTCTTTTCCGCCACCGCCAGATTGCGTTCCAGCCGCGACAGCTCCGGCTCCACGCCGAGAATGCGCGCGCGCTCGTCCTTCAGCTCGGCGATGGCCTTGTCGTAAGCCGCCACCTTGGCCTTCAGCTCGCCGGCGCGCATGCCGCGCTCCAACTTGCCGCGCTCCAGCAGATTGACGAGATCGCTGGGCGCGCGGTTTTCCGAGCGCTGCACCGTGTCTTTTTCCCGGGCGATCAAGTTCTTAAGCGCGGCGATGTTTTCATCCAGTTCGCGGATGGGCGGCGCGTCCGGCAGATAGGTCTTGAGCTTGTCCAGCCGTTCCAGCTCCAGGCCGTTGAGCTTGAGCTTGAGGTCTTGCCGCGCCGGGTTCAGGCTCAGTTCGCGCTCCTTGACGATTTCGCGCGGCAGCTTGCCGCCGCTGGCCTGGGCGTTGGCGATGCCGCCCTGCATCGCCGTCCACTCCGCCTGATCGGCGCGGCGCGCCGCCTCCAGCTTGTTGAGCTGGTCGGTGAGGCTGTCCAGACGCTCCTTGGAGCTGATGCCGTCGATCTGGCGCAATTGCTGGCCGATCCGCTCCTTGTAGCCGGCGATCTGCTCGGCCAGCTTGCCGCTTTCGGTTTCGTAAAACGCGTACAGGCTTTTGCGCCCCAGCGCGCGGCTGCGCTCGTCGATGTACAGCGCCAGCCATTTGTTCAGCACTTGCCGCGCCACCGCCGGATCGTCCCAGCTGAAAGCGATTTCCATCACCGCCGAGCCGCTTTGGTGGCTGACGCTGAATTGCTTTTCCAGCTTGGCGGCCAGCCGTTCCTGCGGCGTCTGCGTTTCCACCACCCCGATCAGGGCCAGCGCGTCGCGCGCGCCGTCCAGCACAGCGCCGGCCGCCTGCTTTAGCCGATGCTTGACGGTTTTCCACCAGCCTTGCGGCGGCGGCGAGCGCATCTCGTTCAGGTAGTAGTCGGCCACTTGGTGGATGATGGGGCGGCCGGTCAGCAGCTTTTCCTCGTCGACGATGGGGTCGCGCTGAGTGCTGGGCGCCACCAGCGTCTGACGGTCGGCGTATTCGATCGGCAACGTACTGGTGTCGCGGCCGGGCTTGACCAGCAGCCGCGCTTCGGATTCGTAGCGGGCCGGCAGCAGGAAGGCGCCCAGCGCCGCCACCAGCACGGTGGCGACGAAGGCCCATTTGAACTCGCGCCGGAAGATGAAGAACAGGCGGGCCAGATCGCGGAAGGAGCGGATTTCTATCATATCGCTATCGCCGGTGCGGACCAGGGGCTAGCCGCCGGCCTTGATGGTGGGGTTGTTCTGGATGTTGACGTTGTTGCTGCCCTTGCCGCCCAGGTCGTAATTCAGTCCTATGCCTATCGCCTTGGAGAAGGGCAGCAGCTGGTTGACGTACATGTCCACGCCTTCCACCGCCTTGCCGATGGCGGACTTGGGCACGAACACGATGTCGCCGCGCTGCAGCATCACCCCGCGCCGTCCGGCGGCCGGGTCCAGCATCCGCGCCAGATCGGTGAAATAAATCTGATACAGGCCGGTCTCGTCCATGCGCAGCAGCGCCACGTGCTCGCTGTCGGCGGACGGCAGCACGCCGCCGGCGCCTATCACCGCCTGTTCGATGCTGGCGGCGGCGCTCAGCTCGAAGGCGGACGGATTGCGCACCGCGCCGCCGACGAAGACGCGGTTGCCCGGCGCGATGGCGATGTTGACGGTGACTTGCGGCTGGCGGTACAGCGCGGACAGCCGCTCGGTGATCTCCGCCCCTATCTCCTCCGGCGTGCGGCCGCCGCCGCGGACCAGGCCGGCGTTGGGATAAGAAAAGCTGCCGTCCGGGCGCACGAAGAACAGCGCCATCTCGTCTTTTTCCGCCGGGGATTGCGCGTCGCGGACGATGCGCAGGGTGTCGCCGTTCATCACCCGCGTCGTCGGCGGCGGCAATTGGCTGATGTCGCGCAGCGCCAGCCGCCGCGCTTCCACGGTCTTGGCGTCCGGTAGCGCGATGGTGCTGGGGGTGGAACAGGCCGTCAGTCCGCCCACAAGGGCGGACAACAAGACGGCGGCGAGCTTGGCGGTGGTCATCGCGTTCATTTCCAGTAAGCGGGGAACATGCTGAGGCGGCGCTTGAGCGCGCGCGGCAGCCAGCGTTCGACATGGCCCAGCCGGTAGCCGGCCAGCTTGAGCGCGCAGCGCAGCAGCACTTCGGACTGCCGCCAGGGCTGGCCGGCGCGGCGCACCGTCTCCAGTTCCGAACGCACAAAGCGCCGCCCTTCCGCGCCGGCGCGGCCGAAGCGTTCGGCGATCCAGCGCTCGCGGCCGTAGAACACGCCGATGTCGAAATAACGGCGCATTTCCTCCCACAGCCCGTAATCGTGGGAATGGTGGACGCAGGCGGCGGCTTCGTAGCGCACCGACCAGCCGGCCAGCAGCATGCGGCCGGCGACGTGGGCGTCTTCGGAGCCGATCACGTCCACGGGGAAACCGCCCACCCCGCGCAGCGCCTCGCGGCGATAAGCGGCGAAGGAGTCCGAGCTGAAACAGGTCTTGATGCCCAGCTCGGCGGCGTCGGCCAGCCGCTTGGTGCGGCTGAACGGCGGATAATTGAAGCGGCGCGCGTGCGCGCCCAGCAAGCCGGCGTCCGGCTGCGGCAGTTGACGGCCGTAGGCGACGCCGATGTCGTCCTCCGCCAGCAGCGCGTCGCGCAAGCGGCGCAGGGCGTCGGGGCCGGCGGGAATGGCGTCCTGGGTCAGATAGATCAGCACCTTGGCGTCGGTCAGCTCGCTGGCCAGCCGGCGGGTGCCGCCGTGATTGAAGTCCGCGGCGCGCACCGGCACCACGCTGGCGCCGGCGGCCAGCAGGCGCGCCCGGCTGCCGTCGCTGGACTCGCTGTCCAGCACCAGCCATTCGTCCGGGCGCAGGCTTTGCGCCGCCAGCGCCGGCAGCAGCCGGTCCAGATGGCGGCCGGCGTTGCGCACCGGCAGGATCAGCGCGGTTCGGCTCACGGCGCGGTCTCCGAACGGCCGTAGTCGTCGGCGAAGCGCACGATGTCGTCCTCGCCCAGGTATTCGCCGCTCTGCACCTCGATCAACACCAGGTCGATCAGGCCGGGATTGCTCAATCTATGGGTTTCGCCGGCGGGAATGAAGGTGGATTCATTGGTGTGCAGCAAGCGCTCTTCTTGGCCGTGGGTCACCATCGCCGTGCCGCTGACCACGATCCAGTGCTCGCTGCGGTGATGATGCATCTGCAAGGACAGCGCCGCGCCGGGCTTCACCACGATGCGCTTGATCTTGTAGCGCTCGCTGTCCGCCAGCACGGTGTAATGGCCCCAGGGCCGCTGCGAGCTCAGGTGCAGCCGCCAGGCCGGGTGGTTCTGCTCCTGCAGCCGCCGCGCCAGCTCCCTCACGTCCTGACTGCGCTCGCGCTTGGCCACCAACAAGGCGTCCGGAGTGTCCACCACCGCCAGATTGTCCACGCCCAGCATCGCGATCAGCCGGCCGCGGCTCTGGATGAAGCAATCCCGGCTGTCCCGCAGCAAGGCGTCGCCGCTGACGCGGTTGCCGTCCGCGTCGGCCGGGAACTGCTCGGCCAGGCTGTCCCAGTTGCCGATATCGCTCCAGCCCAGCTCGCAGCGCACCACCGCCGCGGCGCGGGTATGCTCCATCACCGCGTAGTCGATGGAAATGTCCGGGCAGCGGCCGAAGCGCTCATGCTCCAGCGCGCGCAGCCTGTGGTCCGCGTGCGGGGACGCCGGGCTGTGCGCCAGGCAGTCCCGCACCGCCGCCAGCACCTGGGGCGCGTGTTCGGCCAGTTCTGCGCACAGCGCGGCGGCGGAAAAACAGAACATGCCGCTGTTCCACAGATGACGGCCGCCGGCCAAATAGCTCTCGGCGGCGGCGCGGTCCGGCTTTTCCACGAAACGCGCTACCTCCTGGCCGTCGACGCCGATCGCCGCGCCGGCCTCGATATAGCCGAAGCCGGTTTCCGCGCGGTTGGGCGTCAGGCCGAAAACGACGATGCGGCCGGCGGCGGCCAGCCGCGCGGCCTTCTCCACCGCGGCGGCGAAAGCGGCTTCGTCGGCGATCAGATGATCCGCCGGCAACGCCAGCAGCAGCGGATTGGCCTCCGGCTCGCGCTCCAGCAGGTCCGCGGCCGCCGCCGCCAGCGCCGGCGCGGTGTTGCGCCCTTCCGGCTCCAGCAGCAGCTCCAGCGCCAGTCCGCCGGCGTTGACCGCCCGGCATTCGTCCAGGGTGCGCAGCTGCGCCTGCTGATTGGTGATGATCATCACCCGTTTCACCCCCGGCAGGCGCGCGGCGCGCAGAAAGGCTTTCTGCAACAGGCTCTGATCGTCGGCCAGCCGGATGAAGGGCTTGGGAAACGCTTGCCGGGACACCGGCCACAAACGGGTGCCGGCGCCGCCGGACACGATGCAGGGAATCAGTTCTGGTCTTGGGCTTTGCATGGCGGCCTCAATAGGCTTCGTCGGCCGAGAGCACGGCCGGCAGGGTGCGGATCAGGATGTAGGCGTCGAACCACAGCGACCAGTTCTCGATGTATTCGAGATCGTGCGCCACCCGACGCTCTATCTTGGTCAGCGTGTCGGTCTCGCCGCGGTAGCCGTTGACCTGGGCCCAGCCGGTAATGCCCGGCTTGACCCGGTGGCGGGCGGAATATTCCGCCACCGCGTCCTCGAACAAGACGCCGGCGGCCTTGGTGGCAGTGGCGTGCGGACGCGGCCCCACCATGGACATGCTGCCGCCCAGCACATTGAGCAATTGCGGCAACTCGTCCAGGCTGGTCTTGCGGATGAAGCGGCCGACGCGGGTCACGCGCGGGTCGCGGCGGGTGGTTTGCGCCTCGGCGTCCGCGTCGGCCTGCTCCACGTACATGGAGCGGAATTTGTAGACCTCGATCAGGCGGTTGTTGTAGCCGTAGCGCCGCTGCCGGAACAACACCGGCCCCGGCGAGTCCAGCTTGATCGCCGCGGAGATCAACAACATCAGCGGCGCGGCCAGCGTCAGCGCGCAAGCGGCCAGCAACACGTCCTCGCAGCGCTTGAGCAAGGGCGACCAGCCCTTGAGCGGCCGCTCGGAAATATTGAACATGGGCAGCCCGGCCACCGCGCTCACCCGATGATGGGCGTGCCGCAAGCCCGCCATGTCCGGCGCCAGCAGCACCGTCACCGGCAAGCGCCGCAGCAGGCTGACCAAATCCCCCATCCGCTTGACCGCCGCCCAGGGCAGCGCCACCAGGATTTGCTGCACCTCGCCCTCGCGCACCATCGCCTCCAGCCGCTGCATGCCGCCCAAATAGGGCAGGCCGGCCATCGCGTGCTGCAAACGGTCGGAGCGGTCGTCGACGAAACCAATCACGCAAGCGCGGATGTCCGCGTTCTCCCGCAGGAAGCCGGCCAGCAGGTGGCCGCTGGCGGTACAGCCCAGAATCACCGTGCGTTGCAGGCCCACGCCGCGGCGCACCAGCCGGCGGCACCAGACGTGCACCAGCAAGCGCTGCGACAGCAAGAGCGTCAGCGTCGCCGCGAACCAGACCGGCCACAGCCGGTCCGGCAAGGCCGCCAGCGCTGGCGACAACCCGCGCGCCAGCCACAAGACCGCAAACAGCAGCGCGCACGCCGCGGCCAAGGGCCGCAAACGCAGCTGACGCAGAAACATGCCGCCGCCGTAGACGCCAAAAGCCTGAAAAGACAGCAAGGCCAGGACGCCGGCAAGCAGCAAGACCTGCACGGCCTGCACGCGGGCCTCCGCCGAAACCGGCTCAAGCAGCAGCAAAACGCAGCCGGGCGCCAATACCATCGCCAAATGCGTCAGCCGAGCCAGCAGCCGCAGATAGGTCAAGGTCTCGGGGTAGAACTGCACCAAGCTGTCCACATTGCGAATTCGCATCACATAAACCGTTAAGTTTAATTTGCTTAAACAAAAACGCCTTTTCAGTTTAAAATTTTGCTTAAATGTCTTTAAATCTTTTGCGCAATATCGCAGCAAAGCTTCTCCGACGCAACCAGATTTGCGTTACAGTTTGAAATCTGTTGTCAAAAAGAATGTAAAGCGGGCGCTCAAGCTGACTGCGCGGCGATTTATCGATTAAAATCACGACATCACCCCAGAAGGAACGATGCGATGTATCAGTCCGATTTCACCCAATTCATCAACGGCTTCCTGGAAGAACATCCGGAAGTGGACAGCCAGCGCCGCGAACTGCGCCTGACCCTGTGGGATCGTCAAGTGAACGCCGACGACCAGGAACGCTGGAAAGAATCCCGCGTGCCGCAGCAGCCCTATGTCTACCAGCCGGAATAAGCCCGGCTCCCCGCCTGACCCGACGCCCGCGCCGCGGGCGTTTCCGATTGCACTGCACACCCCATGACCAGCCGCACCGTGGCGCTAGACGGCGCCTTGCACGATTACCTGCTGAACATCAGCCTCAGCGAACACCCGGTGATGCGCGATCTGCGCGAATTCACCGCCACCCACCGCATGGCCAAAATGCAGATCGCGCCGGAACAGGGCCAGTTCATGGCCTGGCTGGCGCAGCTGATAGGCGCGCGCCGCTATCTGGAGATCGGCGTATTCACCGGTTACAGCGCGCTGGCGGTGACGCTGGCGATGCCGGAAGACGGCCGCACGCTGGCCTGCGACGTCAGCGAAACCTTCACCGCCGTCGCTCGCGACTACTGGGCCCGCGCCGGCGTCGCCGAGCGCATCGAACTGGTGTTGCAACCGGCGCTCGCCACCCTGCGCCAACAGCTGGACGCCGGCCAGGCCGGCCAGTACGACCTGGCCTTCATCGACGCGGACAAGCCTGCCTACCGCGACTATTACGAAGCCTGCCTGCAGCTGGTGCGCCCCGGCGGCGTGATCGCCATCGACAATATTTTCCTGTCCGGCCGCGTGGTGGAGCCCAAGCCGGAAGACCCGCCCGGCGTGCATCTGATGCACGACTTCAACGCCGGCCTGAAGCACGACCCGCGCATCCGCATGTGCGTGCTGCCGGTGGGGGACGGGCTGACCCTGTGCACGCGGCTGGCCTGAGCCCCACAGGCGACCGTGGCCATGAACTTTTCATGATCCGCCGCGGTCTGATCCGCTTCCCCCGGACACCTAGACCGGAGCCCGGTGTATCATGACCGCTTGCCAACGCTAACAGACGCTCCATGCTCAATCGCCGTCCCCGCCGCCAGATGAACCAGATGAACGTCGTGCCTTACATCGACGTGATGCTGGTGCTGCTGGTCATCTTCATGGTGACCGCGCCGATGTTCACGCCCGGCGTGATCGAAGTGCCCAGCGTGTCCCAGGCCGCTAGCATCGACACCCGTCCGCTGGAAGTGACCGTGGACGCCCAGGGCAAGATTCAACTGATAGACAACGACCGCAAGACCGACGTCGCCTCCGTCGCCGACCTTGCGGTGCAAATCCAGGCCTTGGGCGCGGCCGAACGCCCGGTGGCCATCTCCGCCGACGCCAACCTCAAGTACGCCGAAGTGGTGCAGATCGCCGACAAACTCCACCAGGCCGGCGTCAAGCGCGTGGCGCTGACGGTCAAGCAGCAGAAGCAGGGATGATGGCCGCAGTGTCCACCTCGCCGCGTCCTTGGTCGCTGATCGTTTCGGTACTGCTGCACGTCGCCGTGGTCGGCCTGCTGCTGTGGGGCGGCTTCCATTCCCAAACCCTGCAGGAACAGGCGCCGGTGGCGCTGGAGCTGTGGACCACCGCGCCGCCGCCGCCCGCGCCGACCGCGGTGGCCGAACCCAAGCCCGCGCCGGTGACGGAACCGCCGCGCCCCGTCGTGGCCGAGCCGCCGGCCGACGTCAACCTGGGCCGCGACAAGAAACCGCCGGAGCCGCCCAAGCTCAAACCGGAACCCAAGCCCGAGCCTAAACCGGAGCCCAAGCCGGAACCGGCGAAGAAGCCCGAAGCGAAAAAAGCGGACAAGCCCGCCGAGAAAAAACCGGAGGCCAAAGCGCCGCCGGCGCCGGCCGCCAAACCGCAGGCCAAGCCCAAGCCGTCCAAAACCTACAACCCGGAAGCCGACGACCTGTTGGCCAGCCTGGACAACCCGCGCACCAGCGGCAAGGCCAATGCGCGCAGCGATCAGGCCGGTTCGCCCAACGGCGTGGCCGGCGGCGCGGCCAACGGCTCGTCGACGGCCAAGGCCGGCTGGATCAGCCGGGTCAAGGCCAAAGTCACCCCGCTGGTGCAAGTGCCGCCGGAACTGAGCGGCAACCCCAAAGTGGTGTTGCAGGTCAGCCTGCTGCCCTCGCTGGAAGTGAACCGGGTGCAGCTGCTGCAAAGCAGCGGCAGCAAGGCTTACGACGACGCGGTGCAAAGGGCGATCTGGGAAACGAAAACCTTCCCGGCGCTGCCGCCCGGCGCCAATTTCAACGATGGCTACCGGCAGTTCAAGATGGAGTTCCGGCCCAAGTCATAAGGCGGACCAAACACAAGCCATGATGGACCGGCTGCGGCGTCGCCTCATGCCGATAGACTGATTCGAGGGAACTAATGTCCAGCTTCAAAACTCTGTTAAATATGCTGCTCGTCACGCTGGGCCTGATGGCCGCAGGCGGCGCGCAAGCGGAAATGACCATCGAGATCGTCGGCGGCGGGGCCAATCGCCACGCCATCGCCATCGCGCCGTTCAAGGACGAAGCCAACGCCCAGGGCGGCCTGAGCCCGGTGATCAAGAACGATCTGACGATTTCCGGCGTCTTCCGCATGGTGGACGCCGCCGGCGTGGCCAATACGCCGTTTGAGCCCGCCGACATCCGCTACCCGCTGTGGCAGGCCGCCGGCGCGCAGTCCGTCGCCATCGGCAAAGTGGAGGCCGCGGGCGGCGGACAGTTGAAAATCAGTTTCCGGCTGATGGACGTCGCGCAGAAGAAGCAGCTGACCGGCGGCGAATTCACCGTCACCCCGGACCGCACACGCCAGGTGGCGCACGCGATCGCCGACATGATCTACGAGGCGATCACCGGCCAGAAAGGCTTCTTCAACACCCGCATCGTTTACGTGCTGAAGACCGGCGGCAGCTATCTCTTGCAAGTGGCGGACGTGGACGGCGGACGCGCCCAGACCATTCTGCGCTCCAGGGAGCCCATCATCTCCCCCAGCTGGAGCCCGGACGGCGGACGCATCGCCTATGTGTCGTTTGAAAGCAAGAAGCCGGTGGTCTGGGTGCAGAGCCTGGCCACCGGCCAGCGTTTCGCCGCCGCCAACTTCAAGGGCAGCAATTCCGCGCCGGCCTGGAGCCCGGACGGCGGCAAGCTGGCGGTGGTGCTGACCACCAGCGGCAATTCGCAGATTTACGTGATCAACGCCAACGGCGGCGGCGCGCGCAGGCTGATGTACAACGGCGGCATCGACACCGAGCCCACATGGAGCCCGGACGGCGGCAGCTTGTACTTTGTCTCCGACCGCGCCGGCGGTCCGCAGATCTACCGCGTGTCCGCCGATGGCGGCAACGCCCAGCGCGTCACCTGGGAAGGACGCTACAACGTGTCGCCCAAGGTGTCGCCGGACGGCAAGACCCTGAGTTACATCCGTCGCGAGGGAGGCAACTTCCGCGTGATGGCGCAAGACCTGGCCACCAACGACAGCCGCGCGCTGTCGGACAGCGGCTACAACGAACGCCCAAGCTTCGCCCCCAACGGCCGCATGGTGCTGTACGCCAGCGACGCCGGCGGCAAGAGCGTGTTGTACGCCGCCACCACGGATGGCAGCAGCAAAGTGAAATTGGCCGTGATCAACGGCGATGTACAGGACCCGGCTTGGGGCCCATTTAATCGTCCTTAATTGGAGCTATTGATATGAACTGGAAACAACTCGTCCTCGGCACCGCCACCGTTACCCTGCTGGCCGCCTGCGCCAGCACCAAACCGGCTGACACCACCGCCGGCACCCAGCAGCCCACCACGCCGCAGACCACCGCGCCGGTGGACACCGGCAGCGGCAACCAGAACCAGGTGTCCGTGGATCCCTTGAACGATCCCAACAGCCCGCTGGCCAAGCGCAGCGTCTACTTCGGCTTCGACTCCTCCTCCGTTGACGCCAGCGGCAAGCCGGTAGTGGAAACCCACTCCGCCTACCTGAAGCAGAACGCTGACAAAAAAGTCATCATCCAGGGCAACACCGACGCCCGCGGCAGCCGCGAATACAACCTGGCCCTGGGTCAGCGTCGCGCCGAAAGCGTGAAAAAGGCGATGGAAGTGCTGGGCGCCAAGGAAAGCCAGCTGGAAGCGGTCAGCTTCGGCAAGGAAAAACCGCGCGCCACCGGCAACACCGACGCGGACTTCGCCGAGAACCGTCGCGCCGACATCGTGTACCAAGGCCACTAAGCCCAAACCGCCGGCCCGATTCAGGGCCGGCTTTTACAGCCGGACATCGGGCGGATGCGTTTTCACGCGCTTGCCGTTAAGATATCCGGCTGTATTCATTGCCACCCACCTTACAAGCGTCGTCCCCTCCGGGCCGGACGGCGGGACATCCCGGGACAACCATGAAACGGCTCACCCTCTGCAGCGCGCTCTTGCTGGTTCTCACCGGCTGCGCCACCACCGGCGATCTGGAAGAAACCCGCCGCCAGCTGGACCAAGTCAACCGCCAGGCGTCCACCCGGCTCAATGAAGTGGAAAGCAAGCTTTCCAATGAAAAGCTGTTGGAAATGGTCAGCCAGCTGGAAGCGATGAAGGCCGAAGTGGCCAAGCTGCGCGGCGACGTGGAAGTGCTGAACTACAATCTGCAAACCACGCAGAAGCGCCAGAACGACCTGTACAACGATCTGGACGGCCGATTGGGCCACCTGGAGAACAGCGGCGCCAAGCCCATGCCCGCCACGCACGGCGACGCGGCCTCCGGCTCCGCGGACGGCGGCGCCGCCACCAGCCCGGATTACGACAAGGCGCTGAACCTGCTGCGCGCTCGCGACTTCGCCAAAGCCGCCGACGCGCTGCGCGGCTTCATCGAACAAAACCCGCAAGCGCCGCAAGTGGCGGAAGCCACTTACTGGCTGGGCGTGTCCCACACCGCGCTGCGCCAATACGACGCCGCCATCGACATCCATCGCCGCTTCGTCGAGCAGTTTCCGGACAACCACTTCGCGCCGGAAGCCCTGCGCAATATCGGCAATTGCCAGCGCGACCTAGGCCAGATGGACCAGGCCAAAGCCACTTACAAACGCCTGATCAAACTGTATCCCAAGACGGATTCCGCCCAAAAAGCGCGCCAACAACTGGCAAAAATGTAACACCCCGGCCGGCTCCCCTCCGGCCCTCATGCCCCATTTTGAAGCCAGCCCGCCGCGGCTGGCTTTGTCTTCCGCGTCGTTTCCGTCGCCGGCAAATAGCTGATTTTTCAATAAAAAATTAAAACACAAATAATTATAACCAATGGTTATCCGCTCGCCGCACCAAAATGGCGCAGCGCTCCGCCTCCCCCTCCCTCCGCCGCCTCCGCTCCCGCTTGCCTTATCCATGCGTTTTCTCTACCAAACATGCTTATCGCATGACAATATATTCGTTCTGGGTTTAAACCCAGGATAAAAATACAAACGACAAGATCTACAAAGGAGTTACCCGTGATGAGAACCACACAAGCAAGCGGAACCCAATGGTTCCGGCTTGGCGCTATCGCCGTGGGCGTAGCGCTGATCGGCGGCCTGTCCGGCTGCGAAGACGACGGCAGCGGCAGCCAGCCCGGCGACGGCTCCAGCCATCATGGCGGCAGCGGCCGCCTGGCGGTGGACATCTTCGGCAACCGCGGCGGCGTGCTGACCGCGGTGCCCAGCGGCCTGTGCCTGGGCCAGCCCCGCGTGCAATGGAGCAACGGCGCCCGCGGCTTCAGCGCCGAAGACAGCGCGCCGGACCAGCCGCTGACCGCCACCGTCAGCTGCGCGCTGACCAGCGCCAGCCAGACCCTGGTGCCGCAAAACGTGTTCAGCGCGCCGTCGGTGTTCGCCGTGCTCAAGGCGGACCGCACGCTGGCGGTCTGGGGCAGCCGCCGCCTGGGCGGCGACACCTCCGCCCTGCCCGCCCAACCCAAGGACGTGGTGGCGGTGGCCGGCAATGAACGCGCGATGGCCGCGCTGCAGGCCGACGGCACCGTCGTCGGCTGGGGCCGCGCCGGCTCCGGCGCCAGTTTCGCCGGCCCGGTGGGCGTAGGCAGCGCCGACGCCACCTCCCCGGTGGCGCCGCTGGGCAAGATCGCCAAGCTGTGGCCCACCAAACGCGGCTTCGTCGCGCTCAACGGCGACGGCAGCGCCACCAGCTGGGGCAATATCGAAACCACCTTCGACGGCAGCGGCGGCTCCAAATCCATCTCCTCCTACTTCGACGCCGCCCGACTGGCCGCGCTGACGGACGTCGCCAGCGTCAGCCACAATCTGGGCGCGGTGGCGGTGCTGAAGAAGGACGGCAGCGTGCTCGCCTTCGGCGACCCCAACTCCGGCGGCGACGCCTCGCCGCTGGCCGCCAAACTCAACAATGTGGCCAGCATCGCCGCCACCGATTACAACTTCGCCGCGCTGAAAAAAGACGGCAGCGTGGTGGTGTGGGGCCTGAACTGGGACGGCCAGACCAGCGACTACTACGACGGCAGCGAGCCCATGCCCGCCGGCGTCAGCGCCGTGCAGACCAACCTCAACGTCTTCGCCGCGCTGAAGCAGGACGGCTCGGTGGCCACCATAGGCAGCGCCTATTTCGACCGCGGCGCCGACACCGGCCCGGTGGCCGGCAACCTGGCCGGCGTGGCCAAGCTCTACGCCAGCAAGACCGCCTTCGCCGCCTTGCGCAAGGACGGCAGCGTGGTCACCTGGGGCGACAGCGCCCGCAACGACGCCAGCGGCGTGCAACACCAGCTCAACCGCGTGCGCGCCATCGCCTCCACCGAACTGGCCTTCGCCGCGCTGCGTCAGGACGGCAGCGTCGTGACCTGGGGCGATGAACTGCGCGGCGGCGACAGCAGCGCGGTGCGGCACCGCCTGCGCGATGTGGTGGCCGTGTTCGCCAACGACTACGCCTTCGCCGCCTTGAAGGCCGACGGCAGCGTGGTCACCTGGGGCGCGCCCACCCACGGCGGCGACAGCTCCGCCGTCCGCTCGCGCCTGGTCAATATCCGCGCCATTTACAGCACTCCGCTCGGCGGCTTCCTCGCCGTGGCCAAGGACGGCAAGTTCGTCGCCTGGGGCAGCCCGTCCGCCGGCGGCAATGCCCCGGCCGGCCTCGCCGCCATCCCCTACGTCAAGAACTAAGCCGTCGCCGCATTGGAGCAATAACACATGAACCGCAAAACCTCGCTGTCCCTGCTGACCGCCGCGCTGCTGGCCGGCGCCGGCGCCGACATCGCCGCCGCGGCGCCCTCCGCCGCCGGCATCACCGGCATCATCGTCAAATACCACAGCGTCTCCCAGCTGCAACTGACCCAGGCTCGCATCGCCAACGGCGGCCGCGCCCCGTCCAGCCGCCCGGCGGATTTCGCCGCCCGCACCCAACGCGTGCAGCAACTGAGCGGCAGCCCGCTGCAATTCCATCACCAGATGGGCACCGGCGCCTACGTCTATCAAAGCGGCAAGGCGATGAGCGTGGCCGAAGCCCAGACCCTGGCGCGCAAGATCCAGCAAGACCCGGCGGTGGAATACGCCGAGCCGGACTTCGTCATGAGCCCCAACTACCTGCCCAGCAGCCCGCTCTACGCGGCCAAGCAATGGGATATGCAGGCTAGCGCCGGCGAACCGGGCGCGATGAACCTGCCGGCGGCCTGGGACCTGTCGCTGGGCGCCGGCGTCACCGTGGCGGTGCTGGACACCGGCTACCGTCCGCACGCCGACCTCAAGCCCAATCTGCTGGAACCGGGCTACAACTTCATCTCCGATCCCAAGCGCGCGCGCCTGCCGGCGGTGGCGCAGACCAATGCCGACGGCAGCCCGCTGCTGGACAGCAACGGCCAACCGGTGCAAAACGCGCGCACCAACAACGGCCTGGATCAGGGCGATTACAGCGACGGCAGCCTGTGCCGCGCCGGCAACAGCAGCTGGCACGGCACTCACGTGGCCGGCACCATCGCCGCGGCCGCCGGCGACGCCAACGGCCTGACCGGCGTGGCGCCCAAATCCAAGCTGCTGCCGCTGCGCGTGCTGGGCCAATGCGGCGGCGCCAGCTCGGACATCGCCGACGCCATGCTGTGGGCGGTGGGCGCCACCGTGCCCGGCGCGCCGGTCAACGCCAATGTGGCGCGGGTGCTGAGCATGTCGCTGGGCGGCGCCCAGCCGTGCAGCCGCACCTACCGCGACGCCATCCAGCAGGTCAACGCCCGCAACGGCGTGGTGGTGGTGGCCGCCGGCAACGCGATGAAGAACGTGCGCAACACCAACCCGGCCAGCTGCCCCGGCGTGATCACCGTCGCTTCCAACGGCAAGTCCGGCGGCATCGCCTCCTACTCCAACTACGGCGCGATCACCACCGTCACCGCGCCGGGCGGCGACCTCAACAGCGGCGACCCCGGCATCTATTCCACGCTGAACAGTGGTACTACCGTGCCGGGCGCGGACAGCTACGCCGCCTTCCAGGGCACCTCCATGGCCACGCCCCACGTGGCCGGCCTGGTGGCGCTGATGCTGTCCTCCAACCCCAGCCTCAACTGGAAAGCGGTGCGCAACATCCTGATCAAGACCGCCCGCCAACCGGCGGCGGATTGCGAAGGTTGCTCCGCCGGCATCACCGACGCCGCCGCCGCGGTGCGCGCGGCCAAAGCCAACTAAGCCGGCCGGCGGTCGGCGCCCCGGCGCCGGCCGCCGGTTCGCTTGCGGCTTCCTTTCCCTGCACACCGGGAGCCTGCCGCCGCGGCTCTGGCCCAAAACCAGACGGCGGCGGCTTTTTTCTCAACGCTTTCAGGGCGCGCTTACGATCTCGCGAACCAAGACATGACATGGCGTTGCGGTGGGGAAAGCGGAATGCACACACGGTACATGAGCATTTTGAATGCCATACTCACCGTGCCACGTCTCACGACGCGCAGCAGATCGTAAACAGGTTCTTAGGTATCATTCAGTATCCAAACCCATCCCGCCGCGAGCCCGCCATGCCTCTGCCCACCCCGCCCCTGCCGGATTCCCTATCCCTTGCCGCCTTCCTCCTATTGGCCCTGGCCTTGCTGGCCGAAAGCCTGCGCCTGCGCTGGCCCTCCCGCCTGGCCGCGCTCAGCAGCGCCGGCGTCGCCATCGCCTGCGGCCTGGTGCAGCCCTTGGGCGCCGCGGCCCTCCTCGCCGCCCTCGCCGTCAGCCTGGCCGCGCGCCACTACCGGCGGCCGGAGCTGTGGCTGGTCTGGATCGCGCTGCTGCTGGCGCTGGCGCTGCACGCCTTGCCCGGCTTCGACAACCCCTTGCTGTGGCAGGGCCTGAGCACGCCGAACAGCGCGCCCTACCGGCTGTACTGGAGTTACGACAAGGGCGCCGCCGGCTGGCTGCTCTTGATGGTGCTGGCCGCCAGCCCGCAAGTGGAACGGCGCTGGGGCCCGGCGGCGGCCGGCGTCGGCGCGCTGCTGCTGCTGGTCGTGCTGGGCCTGGCCAGCGTGGCCGGCGTCATCGCCTGGGCGCCGAAATGGCCGCATTGGCTGCTGCCCTGGCTGTTCGCCAACTTCTTCCTGGTTTCGCTGGCGGAGGAAGCCTTCTTCCGCGCCGGCCTGCAACGCTGGCTGGAATTGCGCACCGAACCCTTTCCCGCCCTGATGGCCGCCGCGGTGGCCTTCGGCCTGGTCCACGTCGCCGGCGGCTGGGTCTGGGTGGGGCTCGCCACCCTGGCCGGCCTGGGTTACGGCCTGGTCTACGCCGCCACCCGCCAGGTCTTGTGGGCGGTGCTGGCCCATGTCGCCTTCAACGCTGTGCACCTGATTCTGTTCACTTATCCGCGGCTGATGTGATATGCCCTAAGTACCTTGATGTCAAAATAAAAAACCATAACGGCAGCAGGCCCCAATCGGGTAAAATCCCGGCTTTAGCCTCAACCAGCGAGCTTCTCCGCCATGATTGAAGTCGGCATCGTGATGGGTAGCAACAGCGATTGGGAAGTCATGCAGAACGCCGCCCGCGTGCTCAAAGACTTCGGCATCGCCTGTGAAACCCGCGTCGTCTCCGCCCACCGTACTCCCGACCTGCTGTTCCAATACGCAGAAACCGCTGCCGAGCGCGGCCTGAAGGCCATCATCGCCGGCGCCGGCGGCGCCGCCCACCTGCCGGGCATGCTGGCCGCCAAGACCCATGTGCCGGTGCTGGGCGTGCCGGTGCCGTCCAAATACCTGCGCGGCGAGGATTCCCTGCTCTCCATCGTGCAAATGCCCAAGGGCATCCCGGTGGCCACCTTCGCCATCGGCGAGGCCGGCGCCGCCAACGCCGCGCTGTTCGCCGTGGCCATGCTGGCCGCCACCCGCCCGGAACTGGCGGAACAACTGATCGCCTTCCGCCGCAAGCAAGAAGAAACCGTGCTGGCGATGACCCTGCCGGAGATCGAATAATGGCCGCCATCCTGCCCCCGGCGATGCTGGGCATCCTGGGCGGCGGCCAGTTGGGCCGCATGTTCGCCGTCGCCGCCAAGACCATGGGCTACCGCGTCACCGTGCTAGACCCGGATGAAGCCGCGCCGGCGGCGGACTTCGCCGACCGCCACCTGTGCGCGCCGTTCAACGATCCCGCCGCGCTGGAAGACTTGGCCAAAAGCTGCGCCGCCGTCACCACCGAATTCGAGAACGTCAACGCCGACGCGATGCGCCTGCTGGCCAAGACCACCCGCGTGTCCCCGTCCGGCGACTGCGTCGCCATCGCCCAGGACCGCATCGCGGAAAAAGCCTGGATCGCCAAGGCCGGCCTGCCCACCGCGCCCTATCTGGCCATCCAGAGCGTGGAAGACATCCAGGTCGAACTCTCGCCCTATCTGCCCGGCATCCTGAAAACCGCGCGTCTGGGCTACGACGGCAAAGGCCAGGTGCGGGTGAGCACCGCGGCCGAGGCGCGCGCCGCCTACGCCAACCTGGGCGGACAGGCCTGCGTGCTGGAAAAAATGCTGGACCTGCAGCTGGAAGTGTCCGCCATCGTCACCCGGGTCAGCGCCACCCAGAGCGCGGTGTTCCCGGTGGCCGAGAACATCCACGCCGACGGCATCCTGGACGAATCCATCGTGCCGGCGCGCATCAAGCCGGCGCTGGCGGCCGAAGCGCAAGCCATGGCGATGCGGCTGGCCGAGGCGCTGGACTACGTTGGCGTGCTGGCGGTGGAATTCTTCGTGCTGGCCGACGACAGCCTGGTGGTCAACGAAATCGCGCCGCGGCCGCACAACTCCGGCCATTACACGCTCACCGCCTGCCTGACCGACCAGTTCCAGCAACAGGTGCGCGCAATGTGCGGCCTGCTGCCGGGCCGCACCGAGCTGCTCAGCCCGGTGGTGATGGTCAATCTGCTGGGCGATGTGTGGAAGGACAACGGCGCCCAGCCCAATTGGGACGTGCTGGCGGAAGCGCCCAACGCCCAACTGCATCTGTACGGCAAGAAAAGCGCGCGCCCCGGCCGCAAGATGGGCCACTTCAATGTGATGGCGGCTACGGCCGACGAAGCCTTGGATCAGGCCCGGGCCTTGAAGGATACCTTGTAAGCGCATGGCGAAGCTTTCCGGCTTCGCCATTTTTTCGCCATGAAGCTGAACGGACTCAATCACCTGACCCTGGCGGTGCGCGATCTGGAGCGCGCCTGGGACTTCTACGCCCTCACCCTGGGTTGCCAGCCCCATGCGCGCTGGGACGGCGGCGGCTACCTGAGCCTGGACGGCCTGTGGCTGTGCCTGTCCTTGGACCCGGCCGCCGCGCCAGCCCCCGGCTACACCCATTACGCCTTCGGCGTGGACGCCGCCGACTTCCCGGCCTGGCGCGAGCGCCTGGCCGCCGCCGGCGTCCGCCAATGGCGGGACAACCGCAGCGAGGGCGACTCGCTCTACTTCCTGGACCCGGACGGCCATCAGCTCGAGCTGCACGTCGGCAACCTCGCCTCGCGGCTGGCCGCCTGCCGCGCCCGGCCTTACGCCGGCATGCGCTTCTTCGACGAGGCGCCGGCATGAACGCCGACATCGCCGCGCTGCGCGCCGGACTGAGCGCCGCCGCCGTCCCGGAACAGGCCGCGCCGATGCGCGCCTATATGCGCGAGCAGTTCGACTTTCTCGGCGTGCCCACGCCGGCGCGCCGCAAGGTCTCCACGCCCTGGATCCGCGCGCTGAAGACCCAAACCGCGGAATACTGCCTGGAACTGGCCGAACAACTGTGGCGGCAGCCGGAACGCGAATTCCAATACGCGGCGGTGGACCTGCTGACCGCGCGCGCCGAGGCACTGCCGGCCGCCAGCCTGCCGCGGCTGCTGACCCTGGCCGCCGCCAAGCCCTGGTGGGACTGCGTGGACGGCTTGGCCGCCTGGGTGGTCGGCACGCTCGCGCGCCAACACCGCGATCTGCAACACGATATGGACGCGCTCAGCGGCGACGCCGACTTCTGGCTGCGCCGCGTCGCCATCCTGCACCAGCTGCGCTGGAAAACCGACACCGACGCCGAACGCCTGTTCCGCTACTGCGCCGCCAATGCCGGCGACGCCGAATTCTTCATCCGCAAGGCCATAGGCTGGGCCTTGCGCGAATACGCTTACACCGACGCCCGCGCCGTGCGCGCCTTTGTCGCGGCCACGCCGCTATCCGGGCTCAGCCGGCGCGAAGCCTTGAAACACATTGCCCGCTCCACCGAGGATTTCCGATGACCGGACTCAACACCACCCAACTGACCAGCTTGAAGAAAATCTACTCCGGCAAGGTCCGCGACCTGTACGAGATCGACGACCAGCGCATGCTGATGATCGCCACCGACCGGCTGTCCGCCTTCGACGTGATCCTGGACGATCCCATTCCCGGCAAGGGCCAGATCCTCACCGCCATCTCCAACTTCTGGTTCGACAAGCTCAAAGAGCTGGTGCCCTGCCACCTGACCGGCGACGCGCCGGAAGACGTGGTCTCCGCCGCCGACCTGCCGCAAGTGACCGGCCGCGCCGTGGTGGCCAAGCGCCTGAAACCGGTGCCGATCGAAGCCGTGGTGCGCGGCTACCTGGCCGGCTCCGGCTGGAAGGAATACCGCCAGAGCGGCACCGTCTGCGGCCTGGCGCTGCCGGCCGGCCTGCGCGAGGCCGACAAGCTGCCCGAACCCATCTTCACCCCGTCCACCAAGGCGGCGGTGGGCGACCACGACGAAAACATCAGCTACCAGCGCTGCGAGGAAATCGTCGGCGCCGAACTGGCCGCCCAGGTGCGCGACACCGCGATCAAGCTCTACCGCGCCGCCGCCGAATTCGCCGCCAGCCGCGGCATCATCATCTGCGACACCAAGTTCGAGTTCGGCCTGGACGAGAACGGCGTGCTGACGCTGATGGACGAGGCGCTGACCCCGGACTCCAGCCGCTTCTGGCCGGCGGACAGCTACGCGCCGGGCGGCAACCCGCCGTCCTTCGACAAGCAGTTCGTCCGCGACTGGCTGGAAGCCTCCGGCTGGAACAAACAGGCGCCGGCGCCGACGGTGCCGCTGGAAGTGCGCGAGAAGACCGCGGCCAAGTATAAGGAAGCGCTGGACAGGCTGACCGCCTGAGAACCTGCTTACGATCTGCTGCGCGTCGGCGATACGGCGTTGAAAAAGGCTTCGAAATGCTCATGTACCACGCGTACATTCCGCTTTCTCAGCCGTTTTCGCCTTGTCTCACCTTAGCTCGCGAGATCGTAAACAGATTCCAAGTTTCCACCCAAGCCCCGCCCCGGCGGGGCTTGCTTTTTAAGCCGTTTCATATGACATTGGCGACTCAATCCCGCGACAGGAAACCCCGATGAAAACCGCCCTGCTGATCATCGACGTGCAAAGCGGCATGTTCGACCACGAACCCCGCGCCGACCACGCCGACGCCGTCATCGCCCGCCTCAATCAACTGGCCGCCGCCGCGCGCGCGGCCGGAACGCCGGTGGTCTGGGTTCAACACGAACGCGCCAGCGCGCCGCTGATCCACGGCTCGGCGGAATGGCAGCTGGCCCGCGGCCTGGACGCCCAGCCGGACGACCACTACCTGCGCAAGACCACGCCGGACTCCTTCCTGCGCACCGGCCTGCATCAGCAACTGCAACAATGGGGCGTCGGCCAACTGGTCATCGCCGGCTACGCCAGCGAATTCTGCATCGACACCACCACCCGCAGCGCGGCGGCCCACGGCTACGCCATCATCCTGGCCAGCGACGCGCACACCACCCACGACAAGGACCACGCCAGCGCCGCCCAGATCCGCGCCCATGAAAACGCCACCCTGCCCAAGCTGGGCAGCTTCGGCGTGCCCATCCTGCTCCGTGCGGCGGCCGAGATCGCCTTCCCCGCCAGCGCCTGACCGCTCCGCATGCCCATCGCCCAGCCCACCCTCAACACGCCGCGCCTGCTGCTGTTGCCGGCTCAGCCGGCGCAGGCGCGCGCGATGCTGGATTTCCACGTCCGCAACCGCCAGCACTTCGAACCCTGGGACCCCAAGCCCGGCGACATGTTCTTCACCGAGCTGTACTGGACCATGCAGCTGCGCCAACGCGCGCGCGACTGGGAAGAAGGCCGCGGCGGCCGCTTCCTGCTGGCCCTGCACGCCGAGCCGGAACGGGTGATCGGCAGCGTCGGCCTCAGCAATATCAGCCGCGGCGCCTTCCAATCCTGTCACCTGGGCTATGGGCTGGACCAGCACTGCCAGGGCCAGGGCCTGATGCGCGAAGCGCTGGAAGCGGTGATACGCTGCGCCTTCGACACCCTCAAGCTGCACCGGGTCCAGGCCAACTACCAGCCCCACAATCTGCGCAGCGCCGGCCTGCTCAAGCGGCTGGGCTTCGAGATCGAAGGCCACGCCAAAAACTATCTCTATCTGAACGGCGCCTGGCGCGACCACGTGCTGAGCTCGCGGCTGAATCCGGACTTCGACCCGGAACACATGCTGGCCTGAGCGCCTGTCCACCATCCGCTGCGCATCAGTAGGACGAGTAGCCACGCTAAAAGCCTGTGCACGACCTGTTCAGTGTTTTGGCCCTGGCTTGGCGCACAGGACACCGCCTATCCGAAGCGCCCCAAACCTCTTCAAGACCGCCGCGTGGGTATCGCCTGCGGCTCCACCCACCCTACCGCTGGCCAACGACCGCACGTAGGGTGGGTGGAGCCGCAGGCGATACCCACCGGCACCCGCGGTTGAGGATCACGCCAACCAAAGCGAAACAAGGCCTTGCTCGCGACACGCAACGGATCGTAAACAGGTTCTAAGACGTCACCGTCTCCAGCCTCTCCATCGCCCCCTGCAAACGCTGCTGCAAAGGCTCCAGCAAGGCCCACAGCGCCTTGCCGCGCACTTGCGCGTTTTCGGTGTGACGCAACATCAACAGCACCGCGCCCAAGGCCTCATTGCATTGACGCAACTCTTCGGCGATATCGTCGTAATGCTCGCAGCAACGGGCTAAATGAATCAGAACGGGATCGATGGCGGCAAGCGCGGTATTTTCCGAACGCAGACCTTGCAGATGTTTGACGGTCTTGATCAGACGGCTGGCCGCTGGGAGAGCGGCTGGAGATTGAGCGGCCTCCTTGGGCGGAGGCGGTTTGGAAAGCAGGGATAGAACTGACAATAGAGGCATGACGGGCTCCGATCCAAAATGAGCCTGCCATCCCGCTTCCAATCACGATGGGCAGGCATATGACAGGGTTGGAAGGCAGGCGAATCGGAGCCAGCAGGCCAAAGGCCTCCCTGCCATAACCTGCCCTGATGGGCGCAGCTATAGCGTGGCATTGGGATGATATCCCCCGATTCTATTCAGGCTTCCATTCCTGATGCCGCGCTGTATGAAACGGCACGCGGCTCATGGTGCCCACCCAGCTTGGTCTGGTCAAGCGCGGCGCGTCCGGGAAGGCCTAGCAAAACGGCCCCCACCCCATGGCGGCGAACAGGCCAGGACATTTGGATAGCGCTTGCCAGCATCCTTGCGCCATGTTCTGCTGTGAAGCCGCCGCTTCGCCGCAACCCTGATGCCGCGGCGCAGTCAAAACAGGCCATAAAAGGGCTCAACACCATGCAAACCTTCCATCTGAACGCCGACGACGGGGAAATCCTGCACGCCGCCTGCTGGCTGCCGGACGGCGCGCCGCGCGCCGTGGTGCTGATCTCCCACGGCATGAGCGAATACGCGGTGCGCTACCACCGCTTCGCCCAAACCCTGACCGCCGCCGGCTACGCGGTCTACGCCCACGACCACCGCGGCCACGGCGCCGCGCCGCGGCTGCGCGGCCATTTCTCTGCCGACGGCGGCTGGGACAAGGTGGTGGCCGACGTGGACACCCTGCGCCGCCACGCCGCGGAACGCCATCCCGGCCTGCCGGTGGCGCTGTTCGGCCACAGCATGGGTTCCTTCATCGCCCGCGCCTATTTCCTGCGCCACGGCGCGGCGCTGTCCGGCCTGATCCTGTCCGCCACCGGCTACCGCCAGCGGCCGCTGGCCTGGCTGCTGCGCGGCCTGGCGCGGCTGGTGGCCCGCTTCGGCAGCCCGGAACGCCCCAGCCGGCTGCTGGCGCGGCTGGTCTTCGGCAGCTTCAACCTGGGCTTTCTGCCCGCCCGCACCGGCATGGACTGGCTGAGCCGCGACCCGGCGGAAGTGGACAAATACCTGGCGGACCCGCTATGCGGCTTCGACCCCTGCCCCGGCCTGTGGATAGATTTGTTCGGCGGCATCATCGCCATGGAGCGTGGCGAGGCGAGCGGCGACAGCCTGCCGCGCCGCTGTCCGGTCTGGCTGCTGGCCGGCAGCCGCGACCCGGTCAGCCTGGGCAAGCTGGGCCTGGGCCAACTGGAAATCCGCTACCGCGAGGCCGGCCTGCTCGATGTGCAGACCACGGTCTACCCCGGCGGCCGCCACGAAATGCTGAACGAAACCAACCGCGTGGAAGTGGAGCAGGACATGCTGCGCTGGCTGGAGCGGATCAGCGCGCAGCCGGTCATTGCAGGCTGAGCCTGGGAACCTGTTCACGATTCTTTTTCAGTACTTTGAAACCTTGTTAGCTACGCAGGAAACCTGCGTATCCGACGCGCCCCTACTCCCTTCAAGCCTGCCGATGGGTGGCAGGCCCGAGGTCTTAAGCGGCTGCTTGTTCGAGCACCGCGACGCTAGCGCGGTGCGAGTTCAGCCGCGCCTCGGGCCTGACGGGCCCCGGCGGGAAGCCGAAGGCCAGGCTTGCAGGGCGGCCTTTAGGGTAAAGGGAGATTTGGCCGCGCAAATCTCCCTTTCCGTTCGCCGGGCGGAACCGGCCCTAAATCATCATCCGCGAAGCGGATTCAAGGCATTGGGCAATGGTTCCGAACCTGAAGGATCAGAAACAGCGCCCAAGCGCGCCGGCGCGAATTGGACTAAAATCCGGCGATTCGTTTTTCGCAGGAGGCCGCCATGAGCCTGATTCCCGAGATCAAACCCCAGCAATCGCTGGAACTGCTCAAAGAGCTGCACATCCTGACCCGCGACGGCAAGATCAACCAGGACACCCGCCGCAAGCTGAAACAGGTTTACCACCTGTACCAGTTCATCGAGCCGCTGATGGCCGACGTGCTGGCGGAAAAAGGCGAGATGAGCCTGGCCGACCACGGCGCCGGCAAATCCTATCTGGGCTTCATCCTTTACGACCTGTTCCTGAAGGACAAGGCCGCCGGCAGCGTCTACGGCATCGAAACCCGGCCGGAACTGGTCAGCCGCTCGCAAGAGCTGGCCGCCCGCCTAGGCTTCGAACGCATGGGCTTTTTGAACCTGAGCGTGGAACAGTCGATCACCTCGGAGCAATTGCCGGAGCAGGTGGACATCATCACCGCGCTGCACGCCTGCAACACCGCCACCGACGACGCCATCCGCTTCGCGCTGGCCAAGAACGCGCGCTACATCGTGCTGGTGCCCTGCTGCCAGGCGGAAGTAGCCGGCGTGCTGCGTCAGAAGAAAAACCAGAGCTTCGGCCTGACTCCGCTGTCCGAGATGTGGCGGCACCCCATCCACACCCGCGAGTTCGGCAGCCATCTGACCAATGTGCTGCGCTGCCTGCAGCTGGAAGCGCGCGGCTATCAGCTCACCGTCACCGAGCTGGTGGGCTGGGAACACTCGATGAAGAACGAGCTGATCATCGCCAAGTACACCGGCCAGCGCAAAAACAGCGCGCGCGAACGCCAGGAGGCGATTCTGAAAGAGCTGAACCTGGAAGACCTGCGCGAGCGCTTTGTTTACTAGTAGCCAGTTCAAAGGCTTTAATGATTCGCGGGTTGCCGCATCGTTAATACAATGGAAACCGCGTATTCGACGCGCCCTCACTCCCTTCAAGCCTGCCGACGGGTGGCAGGCCCGAGGTCTTAAGCGGCTGCCTGTTCGAGCGATTTGACGCTAGCAAATCGCGAGTTCAGCCGCGCCTCGGGCCTGACGGGACCAGGCGGGAAGCCGCAGGCCAGGCTTGCAGGGCGGCCTTTGGGGTAAAGGGGAATTTGGCCGCGCAAATTCCCCTTTCCGTTTGCCGGGCGGAACCGGCCCTAAATCATCATCCGCGTAGCGGATTCAAAACTCAAAATATCGTAAACAGGTCCAACTACGCCACTGACACCCGTCGCCTCGGCCCGTTTCCGGGCCCTGAGCATAATGGGAACGACGCACCCGGACCGCCCCGCGCGGCCGGTCCCGCCCCCGCCCGCTTCTCCTCCCGCCTCAGATTCTTCCGAGCATTTCTCCGCGTCCGCCGGGGGCCCTTCCCAGGAGCCCGACATGAATATCAGCGCCAACGGCGTCAAACTGATCCAGCAATTCGAAGGCCTGCGCCTCAAGGCCTACCAGGACGCGGTGGGCGTCTGGACCATAGGCTACGGCCACACCGGTCCGGACGTGACGCCGGGTCTGGTCATCAGCCAGGCCCAGGCCGACGCGCTGCTGACGCGCGATTTGAACCGCTTCGAAACCGGCGTCTCCCGGCTGGTCCAGGTGCCGCTGAACCAGAACCAGTTCGACGCGCTGCTCAGCTTCAGCTACAACCTGGGCCTGGGTTCGCTGCAGAACTCCACCCTGCTGCGCCTGCTTAATCAGCGCGACTACGCCGGCGCCGCCGCCCAGTTTCCGCGCTGGAACAAGGCCGGCGGCAAAGTCCTGCCCGGCCTCACCCGCCGCCGCGCGGCGGAGCAGGCGCTGTTTCTGCAACCGGTCTGAGCACGTGGTCTGAGCCATGAAAAAAGCCCAAGCATCCGCTTGGGCTTTTTTACGGAACGCGGCGAACTCAGCCGCGCCGCCGCCGTGTCTTATTGCGGCGACTGCACCAGTTGGGACTCTTTCACCCCTTTTTGACCTTCGGCCTCGTCAACGCTCTGCAGCTTGTTGCGAGCGTACAGCACGCCCATCTTCACTTCCTGCCAAACGTAGTAAATCTTGCCCGCCACCATGTCCAGGGTCAGGCTGGAATCGTTCTCGGCCTTGCCCACCAGCGTGTGCGAACCCGGCTCCAGATCGGCCATGATGTAGGTTTTGGCCACGGTGTCGCCCAAGGCCTTGTTGTCGGCCAGAACATTCATTTTCACGGCGGCGCCCATCGCCTCGTTGCGATAGATGTAGACGCGAGCCTTGGCCGGCTGGGCGTTGAACTGCTTGGCTTGAGCGTCCGCCTCGGGCGTGGCCAGCGTGGTGGAGGCGCAGCCGGACAGCAGGGCCAACAGAGAAGCAGCGGCAAATAGTTTTTTCACGGAAAGTTCTTTCTTATATTTAAATGGTATGGCGGCGGGGATTCTACATGCAAATATTCCGCCTCGCATCCATCCATTTTCACTTTCCGAAAATGCCGAACCGGCCTCGCGGCCCCGGCTCAATCCTCGTCCGCCAACACCGTCTCGCCGTCGCGCTGCGCCAGCATGAAACGGCGCAGCGGCCGGTGCCGCGCGATCAGCTCCGCCAAGCGCGGCGAATGGCTGGTCACCCACAGCTGGCTGTGGCGGCCGGCCTCGGCGATCAGCCGCGCCAAGGCCGGCAACAAGTCCGGGTGCAGGCTGTTTTCCGGCTCGTTCAAGGCCATGAAGGCCGGCGGACGCGGGCTGAGCAAGGCCACCGCCAGGCACAGGAAACGCAAGGTGCCGTCGGACAATTCGGCCGCCTCCAGCGGCCGCAGAATGCCGTCGCGCTGCATCAGCATCTGGAAACGGCCATGCAGCGCCTCCGTCTGGAAGCGGCTGTCCGGAAACGCGTCGGCCAGCACGCTGTGCAGCAGTTCGACGTCGCCGATCTCCACAATGGTCTGGAAAGCGGCCGCCAGGTTGCCGCCGTCGTGCGCCAGCACCGGCGAGCGGATGCCCACTTGCGGCGCGCGCGGCGGCGAGCCGGGCCACACCGCGAACTCATGGTAGAAACGCCAGCGCCGCAGCGTCTCCCGCACTTGCGACACCTCGGGATAAAGATGCGGCTCAGCCAATTGGCCGAACACCGACTCCTCGGCCTGCAGGCCCAAGGGATAGGTGGTCCTGACCCCGTCCACGCTGGTGAGAAAGGCGCTCTGATTGCGCCGCTCCAGCACCTGGGCCGAGGGGCGGCGCCCCTGGCCGGCCAGCCACAACGTCTCCTCCTTCACCAATGGGTCCAGCGAGAACAGGCTGCGGCTGGGCTCGGGGTAGCCCAGTTGCAATTCGTAGTCGTAATCGGCCAGCCGCGCCGCCAGCGCCATGCGCTTGGGCTCGCCCTTGCGGTCGCCGCGGCGCAGGCCGCCAGCCCACATCGCCTTCTGAATGCCGCCCTCTTCCGCCAGCGCCGCGGACAGGCGGCCGCAGGCGGCCTCGTGCAGCAGGCGCACCGCTTTGTAGAGATTGGATTTGCCGCAGCCGTTGGGCCCGACGACGACGTTGAGCGGCTCCAGCTCCAGCCGCAGCTGACGGATGGAACGGAAACCCTTGAGGCTGAGCTCGTGAATGGACATGGCGGCTCCGGTGACGACGGAGCCGCCATTCTAGCGCGGACGCGCCGTTTTACTGCAGCGCCTGGTTGATCACCATGGCGATGCGCGCGCCGGCCTTGACCAGCTGCTGTTTGACCAGCTGAGCGCCGGCGGTCTGGTAGGTGCGGTCCAGGTAGGCCACGTCGCTGGGCGCTTGGCCGCAGCTGAAGTTGGACAGCGGGCCGTAGACCTCGCTGCGCGCGTACTGATTGGATTCCTTGATCCAGTCATTGACCTGCCCGCTCTGCCAGCCGGCGATGTTGCGCGCGTAGTACTTGAGGTTCTGCGTCGCCCAGCTCTGCTCGTTGGCGCCGCTCAAGGCCTGCTGCACCAGGGCGGTGTCCCACACCGAATGCAGATTGCCGGTCTTGTTGCTGCCGGCCAGCCGCGTCTTGACGTCGTTGCCGCCGCGGTCGTGGTTGTCGGCCGCGTGCAGCGGCTGGTGGATGTCGCCGATCATGTGGAGCAGGAAGGTCAGCGCCTGGGCGCGGGCGGACTTGCTCGCGGTTTTGTCGGCCAGCACCTTGCTGTAGCGCCCGATCTGATTGGACGCGCAGTTGCCGCTGGGACAATCGTCCTCTTCCACGCCGTCGCACACCGGTTCGTCGTTGTAATGCCATTGATCCGAGCCCGGCAGCTGCTGTTTCAATTCCTGCTTGTGCTGGTCCATGTACAAGGCCAGCTGGGCGAAGTCCGCGTTGGGGATCAATTGATTGACCGCGGCCTTGGCCTGGGGGCTCAACAATTGCTGAGCGACGTAGCCGGTGACGCGGTGGCCTTCCTGGCCCCAGGCCAGCGCTTGGGCGCTGGGCAGCGCGAAAGCGGCGGACAACAGCAGGGCGAGCGTAAATTTCTTCATGACGGTTTCTCTTGTGATTGTGATATGCCGAGACGGGCGCGCCGCCCGCCGTTTTTATGGCGAACGGATATTACCCGAAAACCGTTAAATTAAAATGCCAATATCATTTCATTTGAAGATATACGCTGCACAACCCCGTAAAAAAGCCCGGCAGTGCCGGGCTGGGTGTTTGGGATTGCTTGCGAACTCAGTCCGTCCCGTATCTGGGAGAGTACGGACCGTACAACAGGCCGCCGTTATGGCCCGCGCTGAACAGACGCTGGCTGGTGACGCCCGCCATATCGTGGCTAGCGTCGGTGGCGCTGTTGATGATCTGCTTCAGCGCCGCGGTTACCAGCAGACCCACCAGGCCGCCGCCGGAGTTGTTGTTGCCCTCATTGTTGGAGGCGGTGGCGAAACCGCTCCACAACACCGCGCCGGACTTCAGGTCCACCATCTTGGCGCTGGCGGATACCACGGTGTCGCTGCTGATCACGCTGTAGCGAGTACCGTACTTGCTCACCGTCACGTACAACGCGGCGTCGGCCCCGAAGATGTCTTTCAACTTGGCCGGAGCCACGCCGTGAATGTCCGAGGCCGTGCTCATGCCGTTCTGCTTGAAGGTTTCGTCCACCAGCGTCACCGGCAACACGTAGTAACCGGCTTCAGCCAGCGGCATGGTGACTTGCGACAACATGCCGTAGCTGGCGGCCACTTCCGGCGATTCGTTCAACGGAGGCAGCACCAGCAGGGAGCGCGGCCGGCTCTGCTTGTAGGCGGTGTAGTCATAAGGCTTGTGGCTGGCGCAGCCGGTGGCCAGCGCCGCGATGGCCAGGCAGGCCAGCCATTGGGCAATGCGTTTGATCATGGTGCGGTCTTTCACTTCTTGGCTTTCTTCAGCAGGAAGTCCATATAGGCGGCGGATTCAGGAAACAGCTGCTTCTCGGTCTGGAATTCCTGCGCCATCTGATCCCCCTTACCCAGGCTGGCGTACAGCATGCCCAGGTGGGCGTGATAGCCCGGCGGCGGGGTCTTGCCGCTTGCGCGGATCTTCTGCAGATCGCGCTCCAGCGCGGTCACCTGTTCTTCCGCCGCCGCGCCCTTGAAGTGCTGGTAGACCTGGGGCTGGTAGCTTTCCCACTGGTACAGCGAGTTTTGACTGGCGCAGCCGGTCAACAATGCGCCGCCCAGCAGGGCTAGCGCCAATAGCGGCGTTTTCGCCATCTTGTGTTTCATGATGTTCAATCTTGCAATAGCTAGCACGGACGGGCCGCAAGGCCCGCCTTGTAATCATTCGAGGCTTGCTTAACGCTCAGAGCCGTTAACAAAACCTCGCAGAGAACCTGAGCCAAGGCGCGCCGACGCAGGCAGTACCAGGGGTACGACAAGGGGCGCAACGCAGGATCAGGGGTTTTGTTAGCGGGTCTTATTTGGCGGGCTGCCAGGCGCCGGAATCTATGGCCGCGGTCAGCTTGTTCACCGCCTCGCGCATCGCCAGGTCCAGCACCTTGCCGTTCAGCGTGGAGTCATAGCTGGCAGTGCCGCCAAAGCCGATGATTTCGCGGTTGGACAAGCTGTATTCGCCGGCGCCCTGAGTGGAGTACACCACTTCCGAGGTCGCCACCTTGACGATGTTGAGGTTGACCTTGGCGTAAGCGATTTGCTGCTTGCTGCGGCCGAGGATGCCGAATAGCTGGTGGTCGCCCACTTCCTTGCGGCCGAATTCGGTCACGTCGCCGGTCACCACGTAGGTGGCGCCTTTGACCGCCTGCGCCTGCTTGCTGAACGCCGCTTCCTGCTTCATTTCTTCCAGGTTGTCGCGGTCCAGCACATTAAAGCGGCTGGTCTGCTGCAGATGGGTAATCAGGATGGTCTTGGCCTGGCCGCCCAGACGGTCCACACCGTCCGAGAAAATGCCGCGCATATAACTGGAGCGGTTGTCGAACTTGCCTACCGCGATGGGGGAGCGCGGGCCGGCGTAGGGCTTGCCGGCGGTTTCCACTTGCGCCACCGTCAACGCGCGCGAGTTTTCCGTCGCGCAGCCGCTCAGCCCCGCTGTCGCCGCCATAGCGAGCACGACGCATTTTTTTGCGATCTTCATTTTTATTCTCTCTAAACATCCAACTCGGAAAGTCCAGCATCATACTGCTGCGCAGCTATGCCGGTCGACGCCATTTATGCCAAAACAGTGTTATCAAATATACGCACCAAGCCCTTTACTGACGCTGCATAGACATTATGATGATTGGAGAACGCTCATCATTTTCAGGCAAATGGAATGCAAAAACCCGGCAATGCCGGGTTTCCTTTTCCTGCTCATTCCGCCGCGCTCAACGCGGCCGGTCGCCCAGGATGGTGGCGCGGTGCATCACCCGCCGCTGCGGCAGGTAATCCGCCACCGCGTAATGCTGGGTCACGCGGTTGTCCCAGAACGCCAGATCGTTTTCCTTCCAGCGCCAGCGCACGGTGAATTCCGGCCGCGCGGCGTGGGCGAACAGCAGGGCCAGCAAGGCATCGCTCTCGCGCGGCGCCAGTTCCAGGATGCGAGTGGTGAAGCCTTCGTTGACGAACAGGCCCTTGCGGCCGGTGACTGGATGGGTGCGCACCACCGGGTGCACCACCGGCGGATGGTCGCGGCTGGCCTGTTGCCAGCGCGCGTATTGCGGCGTGTCCTTGAAGCGGCTTTCCGGGAAGGAATGGACGAAGCTGTGCTCGGCGCTAAGGCCGTCCAGCAGCCCGCGCAAGGCCGGCGACAGTGCGTCGTAAGCGGCACTGTTGCTGCTCCACAGCGTGTCGCCGCCCACGTCCGGCAGCTGCCGCGCCGCCAGCACCGCGCCCAGCGGCGGGGTGGCGATGAAGGTGACGTCGGTATGCCAGTTGTCGTTGTCCGGCAGATTGTCGACATGGGTGTCCAACACGATGATTTCCGGCTGCTCCGCCACCGTCGGGTAGACCGGATGCAGGTGCAGATCGCCGAAGCGGGCAGCGAAGTCGCGCTGCTGGCGCGGCGTCAACGGCTGGTTCTCGAAGAACAATACCTGGTGGCGCAGCAGCGCCGCCTCGATCGCGTCGCGCTCGGCGCCGGACAGCGGCGCGCTCAGATCGACGCCGGAAACAATGGCCCCCAGGGCCGGGCTGATGGCTTGCAGTTGCAGGCTCATGAATGTGCTCCTTATCCGCGCGGCGGAAACCCAATCCAAAAAGTTGAAAACTCGCTCAAAAACGTTCCGGCGCGGCCCAGCCGGCGAAGCGCCGCTCCACCCAACGCAGCCCCAATTCCAGCGCCAGCGCGATCCAGGCGATGATCAGGATGCCGGCGATCACCGCGTCGGTGACCAGGAACTGGGCGGCGGACTGCACCATGAAACCCAAGCCGCGGGTGGCGGCCACCAGCTCCGCCGCCACCAGGGTGGACCAGCCCACGCCCAGGCCGATGCGCAGCCCGGTCAGAATCTCCGGCAGCGCGCTGGGCAGCACCACCAGCCGCAGCAGCTGGCCGCGGCTGGCGCCCAGCGAGCGCGCCGCCTGCAGCCGCGCCGGGTCCGCGCGGCGCACGCCGGCGGCGGTGGCGATGGCCAGCGGCGCGAAGATGGCGAGATAGATCAGCAGCACCTTGCTGGCCTCGCCAATGCCGAACCAGATCACGATCAAGGGCAGGTAGGCCAGGGGCGGCACCGGCCGGTAGAACTCGATCAGCGGGTCCAGCGCCGCATGCGCGCGCCGGCTCAGGCCCATCAGCATGCCCAGCGGCACCGCGGTGGCCGCGGCCAGCAATAGCGCCAGGCCCACCCGGCCCAGGCTGGCGACGGCGTGACGCCACAGGCTGGCGTCCATGAAGCCGTTAACGGCCAGATCCACCAGCCGCGTCGCCACCTGGGCCGGGCCGGGCAGAAATAGCGGCGACACCAAGCCACCGGCGCTGGCCGCCCACCACAGCAGCAGCAGGCCGCCCACCGACAACGCGCTGGGCCAGCGCCGACGCCAGGCGGCGAAGCGGCCGGAGAACGGTGCGGGGGCATGGGCCGGCGGCGGCGCGCTCAGTTCGGCCTGCGCGGCCGGGCCCAATTCAGTCAGTTCAAGCGGCGGCATGGTCGGCCTCCTCGGCGCGGAAAATCCAGTCCAGCAAATGCTCGCGCATGGCGATGAAGGCGGGATCGGCCTTAATCGAGCGCGCCGATTCGCCGGCGGCGTAGCGGTGGGCGAAGCCCAGTTTCTGCCGCAGCGCGATGCGGCCGGGGCGCGGCGTCAGCACCAAGAGCTCGGTGCCGAGGAACAGCGCTTCCTCGATGCTGTGGGTGATCAGGAAGATGCCCTTGCCGCTGCGCTGCCACAGGCTGAGGATCAGCGACTGCATCTTTTCCCGGGTCAGCGCGTCCAGCGCGCCCAAGGGCTCGTCCAGCAGCAGGAAGTCGGGATCGGCCGCCAGCGCGCGCGCCAGGCCCAGGCGCTGACGCATGCCGCCGGACATCTGGCTTAGCGCGTGGCCGGCGAAGGCTTCCAGCCCCACCCAGCCCAGCATGCGGCGCGCCTCGAGTCGCCGCTGTTCGCGCGGCACCCCGCGCAGGCGCAGGCCGAAGGCGACATTGTCCTCGGCGTTGAGCCAGGGCATCAGCGCGTCGTCCTGGAACACCACGCCGCGATCCGCGCCCGGCCCGCGCACCGGCCGGCCATTGGCCAGTACCCGGCCCTGACTGGGCGTCTGGAAGCCGGCCATCAGCCCCAGCAAGGTGGACTTGCCGCAGCCGGACGGCCCCAGGGCCACCACGATCTCACCGGAACGCAGCTCCAGCGACACCCGGTCCAGCGCCTGCACCGGGCCGGACGGGCCGGCGTAGCTGACGCCGGCGTTTTCCACGATCAAGCTCGCCATCGCGGCCTCCTCGCGCTCAGCGCGGCTGCGCCAGCCGCACGAAGCGCGGCTCGACATAGGCTTGATAATCCGGCAGCACCGCTTCCACCTTCTTCTGTTCCTTCAGGAACAAGGCGGTGTCGCGCAGCGCCTTGGCGGTGCCGCCGCCCAGCAAGCGCGGCGACAGCTGCTCCTGCGCCAGCGGGAAGCGGCTGCCGGCCAGCAGGCCGGGAATCTGCGCCGGATCGGCCCCGGTCAGCCGCGCGATCTTGGCCACCTGCGGCGAGCCGGCGCTCCAGGCCGCCGGCTTGGCGCGGTAATCGGCGAAGGCCTGCAAGGTCACCTTGGCGAAGGCGGCCAGCGCCTGCGGCTGGGCGGCGGCGAAATCCTTGCGCGCCACCCAGGCTTCGAAAGTGGGCGCGCCCCACTGCCCCACTTGTTCGGAATTGACCAGCACCGAGCCGCTTTTCAGCGCCTGGCTCAAGGCCGGGTCCCAGACATAGGCGGCGTCGATGTCGCCGCGCTGCCAGGCGGCGCTGATCTCGGACGGGCGCAGATTGACGATGGACAGCTTGGCCGGGTCCAGCTTCCAGTGTTTGAGCGCGGCCAGCAGGCTGTAATGGGTGGTGGAGACATAGGGCACCGCCACCTTTTTGCCGATCAGGTCCCGCGGGGTCTTGATGCCGCTACCCTTGCGCGCCACCAAGGCCTCGGAGTTGCCGATCTCGGCGACGATCAGAAAGGTCTGGATCGGCAGTTGGCGGGTGGCGGCGGCGCTGAGCGGGCTGGAGCCCAGATCGGCGATATGCACATCGCCGGAGGCCAGCGCGGCCAGCACTTCCGCGCCGCTCTCGAACTTGCGCCATTGCAGCGGCCGGCCGATGGCTTTTTCATACAAGCCGTCGGCCTGGGCCACTTTGGAGGGATCAACCCCGGTCTGGTAGCCGATGACGATGGGCGCCTCGGCGGCGTGTGCCGCCAAGGCGAGGAAGGACAGGCTGGCGAGGCTGAGCGCCAGCAGGGAACGGCGGGAGATGAACATGGACATGGCGAGTTCCTGAACAAGGGGGACTCAGCACACTATAAAAGCCATGTTTAATATCAAAAAGTAATTAAATTTGCTTTCAATATTCCAAATAAATCAATAGCGTATTGGAGCCTGTTCAAAGTCTCGCGAGCAAGAGCGAGACAAGGCGAAAACGAGCGAAAAAGCGGAATGTACAAGTGGTACATGAGCATTTTGAGCTCGTACTCACCGTGCAACGCTTCACGACGCGCAGCAGGCTTTGAACAGGCTCTTAGAACCTGTTTACGATCTCGCGAGCTAGGGCGAGACAAGGCGAAAACGAGCGAAAAAGCGGAATGTACACGTGGTACATGAGCATTTTGAGTTCGTTTTCAACGCCGTATCGCCGACGCGCAGCAGATCGTAAACAGGTTCTTACCAGTTCACCTGATCACTCAGCGTCAGCCCGCCGGCCGGCGCCTGCAACACCCGGTTGCCGGCGTGCTGCTCCCAGCTCACGCTGCCGTCAGGGTTCTTGCGGTAGTACTTGTACTCGATGCGCTGGCCGGCCGGCAGATTGACCCGGGTCTTCCACAGCGGGTAGGCCGCCGCGTCCGCCGGCAGGCCCAGATCGGTGTTCCAATTGCCCAGCGCGCGCGCCGCGCCGGTCACGTACAGCTGCTGCCCCCAGCTGGTCGTGGCGGCGGCCTGGATCTCCACCGTCGCCTCCCCGGCCTTGGGTTCCACCCGGCAGGCGTAGTAACGCGCGCAGGCGGCTTCCGGCAGATCGACGACGCGTCCGGCGCGGATGGAGGCCAGCAGGCTGATGTACTCGCCCATCGCCCAACTCAGCGGCGCGATCGAGCGGGTGGGCGTGCCGGCGCGGTTGCCGGCCGGCGTCTCCACCGCCCAGCCGTCCGGCAGCACCGCGCTGTGCGGCCACACCTGTTCCGGCAGCATGCCCTCCGGCGTGGCCAGTTGCTTCAAGGCGGCCAGATAGGGCTGGCCGGCCGCGCCGCCGCCCTGGCGCGCAATCTCGTAGACGCCGCGCTCGGCGGTGAAGATGGGCCACAACCGGCCCACGCCGCTGCCGGCGAAATCGCCGCCGTCGTTGCGTTCGCCGTAGCCGTCGAAGTTGTAGCGGAACCAGGCGTTGACCGGCAGCGCCGGCGCGCCGGGCAGGTCCAAGCGCTGGCCCAACACCGCGTCGTAAATGCCCAGCGTGGCGAGCACCGCCGGATCGTCGGCACGCTTCACGCCCATGCGCACCAGTTCCAGGAAGCCGCCGTCCACCACCCGGCGCGCGTCGCGGCCGCCGCCGCCGTTCTTCACTTCCAGCGCCTGCGGCGTGTCCGGGCTCAGCGCCGGCGCCTGGCCGGCGCGGCCGGCCCCGCCGGCGCGCGCGGACGGATTGAGGCGCAGATAATAACGGCCGTCGCCAAAGCCGCCGCTGCGGGTGAAGGTCCAGGCGTCCACGTTCTGCTGCCAGTAATCGGCGGCGGACAGATAGCGCGCGGCGCTGGCGTCGTCGCCGTTGGCGCGGGCGATGTCGGCGGCGGCGGCCAGGCCGGCGATCTGCGCCGCCAGCGTGGACGGCGAATAGCCGCTGTTTTCCTCCCAGCGCTCCTGGTAGGTCCACGGCCCGGCGCTCAGGATGTAGTCGGCGGCCAGCTTGATACGCGGCCACAGCGGCGAATACACCGCCGGCCCCTGGCGCCAGGCCAGCAGGATGGGCATGGCCTGCTCGTCCATCTGGGTGCCCTGCCAATACTGCGCGCCGCTGACCCAGGCGTTTTGCGGAAAGCGGCCGTTGCGGCTGAAGCCGTCCGGGCAGCCGGCGGCGTCGTATTCCGCCGCGCCGCAGTCGCGGCGCTGCTGCAAGGTGTTGAACAGATAATCCGTCACCCGCGCGGCGGTGGCGCGGTCGCCGGCGGTGAGCAGGGCGTTGGCGAACTTGAACAGGTCGCGCGGCCACACCAGGTGATAGCCGCCGGCGTTGGCGTCGCCCTGGCTGGCGCCCCACGGCGTGCCCAGACCGGCCACCATCGCGCCGCTGGCCTTGTCCTGCATGGTTTTCAGCGTCATCGCCGCCAGGTAGTAGCCGTCGTCGGCGCTGCCGCCCTGATCGGACAGGCCGGCGGCGTAAGCCTGCCAGCCGGCGTCGTAGCGCCGCTGCGCCGCGCCCAGGTCACCGCCCAGCGCCGCCTCGGCCGTGTCCAGCGCCTGCCCCTGGCTGGCGCCGAAGCCCAGCACCACGTCGAAGGACACGCTGGCCGCGCGCGGGTCGCCCAAGTCCAGCCAGCCCATCTGCGCCACATTGCCGTTGCCGGCGGAATCGAAAGTCCAGTCCATGCGCTTGTCGGCACCGCCGCCCAGCAGATCGGTCCAGCCGTCGCTGAGACCGACAAAGCCGTTGGACAGCATGCGGCGACCGTTCTGCGTCTTCCACGGCAGGCTGCTCAGCAGCGCCGAGGCGCGCTGATTGCGGCTGGCCGCCAAGGCCGCGCCGCCGCCGGCGCGCGCCAGGGTGGCGGCGCTATTGCCGGCGCCGGCGTTGTCCAGATAGGGTTTGAACAGCAGATAAAGTCGGAAATCGCCGACGCGGCGGCCGTCCAGCGCGCTGAAGGTGACGCGCTGGATCAGCGCGTCGCGCGCCGGATCAGTGAAGATGCGCTTGCTGATGCGCCAGTGATGGGCCGGGTTGCCAGTCTGCGCCTGCCAGCTCATGCTGCGCGGATGCAGCCGCTGCACGCGGTAGTCCTGCCGCTTTTCCTCGTCGACGAAGCCGCCGCCGGCGTCGCCCACCAGGAATTGCAGATCCACCGCCGCCTGGGTGTCCACCGCCGGGTAGAACACCTCGGACACCACGCCGCGATAGCCAGTGAAATACACCCGCGACGGCCCTTCCGTCGCCACGCCCACGAAAGACTTGGCCGCCGGGCCGCGCACCGCCGTCAGTCCCGGCGCGCCAAACGCCTCGCCGGCCTGCGCCGCGCCGCCCAAGCCGCCCAACAGCAGGGCCAGGCCCATCCATTGCTTGATCATGTCCGCTCGCTCCTGATTTTGCCAGGGAGCGTAGCAAAACAAAATTCAAATGTCATTTAGAATGAAAAGGATTTCCAGCCTATCCAAGCCTTAGGGTCAGGCGCTGAAATTTTCCTACCCGTCGCTTAGCCGCGGTTCAAAGTCTCGCGAGCCAGGGCGGGACAAGGCGTTTTCCGCTCAGCAGCGCATAAGCCGCTTCAGAACACCGTCTCCCATTCCTCCCTCACCCGGTACTCCTCGTCCACCAGGAACACGCGCTTCCATTTGTCGAAGCTCAGGCAAGGGTGGGAGCTGCCGAACACCAGCAAATCGCCTATCCGCAGGTCCAGGCCGGGGCCGCAGTCCAGCAAGGCGTGCTGATCCATCAAGGCGCGGGTGCGCAGGCCGCCGGGCGTGAAATCCACGCGCCGCCCTTGGCGGTACTGCGCGAACGGCTGCGGCAGGCCGGCGTCGAAGGCCACGTCGCGCTTACCCAAGCCCGCGACGGCCAGGCCCGGCTCCGGCAGCGACTGCACCAGCGCGCACAATTCCAATGCAGGGGACAGCCCGCCGTCCAGCCGCGCCGCCAGCGGCTCGCGCGCTTGCAGCGCGGCGTAAGCCTGCCGATAGATGCCGTGGTCCTGCGTCACATAGCAGCCGGGGCGGATCACATGACGCACCCCGGACAGGCCGGCGTCCCGCAGCTGCCGGCTGACGATGTCGAACCAGACCGAGCCGGCCCCGGTCAGCAACACTTCCGGCGCGCCGGCGAAGTCGCCGTTGCGCAGCAGCGTGCCGCACACCGCGACCGCGCGCTGAATCAGCGCCTGTATCGCCGCGATGTCCGCCTGCTCGTCGTCGCCATGGATCACGCCCTCGTAGAAGGCCACGCCGGCCAGCGCCAGGCCCGGCAGCTTGGCGATGTGCTCCGCCAGTTCATAAGCCTGCCGCTCGGTGCGGCAGCCGCAACGCCCGCCGGGCGCGCCCATTTCCAGCAAGACCGACATCCGCAGTTGCCGGGCGGCGAAAAAGTCCGACAGCCGCCGCGCATTGTCCACGCTGTCTACGCAGCAATGGAGGGCGGCGCGCCCTTGCCGCAGCAGCGCGGCAAGCAGCTCCATATTCGCCCGGCCCAGCAATTGATTGGCGATGATCACGTTCTCGGCCCCGGCCGCCACCGCCGCCTGGGCCTGAAACGCGCTGGCCACGCCCAGCCCCCAGGCGCCGGCAGCCAATTGCCGCCGGAAAATGGCCGGCGTCATCGTGGTCTTGCCATGCGGCGCCAGCGAGACCCCCATCGCGTCCGCGAAACCTTGCATCCAGCGGATATTGCCGTCCAGCGCGGCCTCCTTGATCACCAGCGCCGGCAGGCAGGCGTCCTCATGCAGGATATTGGCCCCGCCCTCTCCGCGGAACATCAGCGCCGCCTTGTGCCGCGCGGGCTCCGCTCCAAATTCGCTCAGCATCATCCTGTTCTCCCTGGTATCCCTATCCGCCAGTCGTAGAGCCTGTTCAAAGTCTCGCGAGCTAGAGCGAGACAAGGCGAAAACAGCTGAGAAAGCGGAATGTACAAGTGGTACATGAGCATTTCGAAGTTGTTTTCAACGCCGTATCGCCGACGCGCAGCAGACATTGAACAGGTTCTCAGCCATGGCTTTCACGCTCAGTCGTAATCATCTCCAGCACCTCCTCCCGGGAACGCGCGCTCGCCGGCGTCAGCCAGGTGACGACAACGGCCAGCAGCAGGCTGAGCAGCACCGCGGGAATCACCGGATTGCCCAGCCGCGCCAGCCACGACGGCGACAGGATGACGGCCAGCGAGGCGAGGCTGCCGCCTAGCAGCGCGGCGATGCAGCCCTGCCAATTGAAGCGCGGCCAGAAACGGCCCAGCAGCACGGTGACGAACATGCCGGACATCACCATGGAGATCATCTTGGTGATGTAGCCGATGATGTCGTTGGAAGTCAGCGCGAAGAGATAGGCCAGCAGGATCACCAGCAGCAGGAACAGCCGGGACAGCGCAATCGCCCGCTCCGGCGGCGGCATCCGGCCACGCATCCAGACGTAGAGATCGCGCAGGATGATGGAGACCCCGGCAATCGCGTCGGAACTGCCAGAGGACATATTGGCCGACATGCCGGCGATCAGCACCACCACGGCCAGCGCCTGCGGCAAGGCGGTGGTGGCGTGCAGGAAGGCGAAGCTGCTATTGGCCAGATTGGGCTCCATCGCATGCGTGGCCATGCCGATGATGGCCGGCAGGAAGGAAAAGCCCATATACAGCAGGCCGGTGATGATGAAGGACTGGCGGATCACGCTGGCGGATTCGGCGGCGTAGATGCGCTGGCGGTAGGAGGGCGTGGCCAGCACGCCCACGCCGATCACCGCGGCCAGCGACAAGGCCGGCAGCAGGCCCAGCTTGCCGATGCCGAAGGGCGTGAACGCGGCCGGATCGGTCCGGCTCACCACCGCCTCCCAGCCGCCGACATGGCGCACCGATAGGACCGCCAGCACGATGAAGCCGAGGAAGAGCACGATGGACTGCAAGGTGTCGATCCAGGACACCGCCTTATAGCCGCCGATGCCGACGTAGAACACGAAGCCGACGGCGACAATGGTCTTGGCCGCCCGGATATCAATACCGGAGGCCCAGGCCAGGTACAGGCCGCCACCCAGGATGTGCGCGCCCAACCAGCCCAGGGAGGCGCAGAAAATGATGACGGCCACCAGGTTTTTGACCAGCTTGCTGCCGCCGGTGTAGTAGCAGACCTCCTCGCTCATGGTCATGAAGCGGAGGTTTCGGACCGGCGCGAACCACCAGGCCGTCAACAGGATGCCGGTGGCGCCGCCAATGCCGTACAACATGCCGGCCCAGCCGTTGGCGTAACCGAAGCTGACCGCGCCGATGCTGGAGCCGGTGCCCACCATGGTGCCCACCGTCGAGCCCAGCGTCAGCAGCATCGGCATCTTGCGGCCGCCCAGGATGAAGTCCTCGCCGGTCTTCTGATGCCGGGTCACATACCAGCCCAACGTCATCATGCCGGCGGCGTAGATCAGAAACCACGTCAGAAAATCGCTATTCGCCATCGCCCTCTCCTTTTCATCGGCCGCGCTGCCGCGCCTGGCGCAAAATACTTAATATTTGAACTTGGCGTTAAAACACCTCATGTCCACCTCAACCATGCAATCCACCACCAGCTCCGCCACGCAGCACACCCGCGCCGGCGGATGCTCGGCGAAGAACGAGCGGAACACCCGGTTGAAGGAGGGGAAATAACGGGCGTCGCTGAGAAAGACCTGCATATGCACGATGTCCGCCGGCGCGAAGCCGGCCTCGGCCACAATGTCCAGGCAGTTCTGTATCGCCAGCCGCGACTGTTCCACGATGCCGCCGGCGATGATTTCGCCGTCCCGCATCGGGGTTTGTCCGGACACGTACAACCAGCCGTCCGCCGCCGCCGCCGCGGCGAAAGGCAGCGCTTGCCCGCCGGTGCCGGCGCTGCCGCTTACTCCATAACGTTTAATCATGCTGCCTCCCCCTAAGAGCCTGTTTACGATCTGCTGCGCGTCGTGAGGCGTGGCACGGCGAGTACAACTTCGAAATGCTCATGTACCGTATGTACATTCCGCTTTCTCAGCCGCTTTCGCCTTGTCTCGCTCTTGCTCGCTAGAGCGTAAACACGCTCTAAGCAGCCTGACGGCTTCTGCTCAAGAACCGCCCGGCGCGGACTCCGCTCAGCCGCTGCTGAGCATAGGTTTGCACCCCGTTGACGAAGACCCGCTCAATGCCCGCCGCCGCCTGCCGCGGCTGCTGGAAGCTGGCGACGTCGTCGATCCGCTGGTAGTCAAACAGCACCAGATCGGCGAAATAGCCGGCACGGATCAAGCCCCGGTCGCGCAGCGCGAAGCGCCGCGCCGGCAGGCCGGTCATTTTGTGGACGGCGGTGGACAGCGGGAACAGTTGCAAGTCCCGGCTGTAATGGCCCAGCACCCGGGGGAAAGTCCCCCACAGCCGCGGATGCGGATTGGGATCGCAGGGCAGGCCGTCCGAGCCCACCATCGCCGCCGGGTGGCTCAGGATGCGCCGCACATCGTCCTCATGCATCTGGAAGTAAATGGCGCCGGCGGGCAGCAGGCGGCCGGCCGCCTGGTGGATGTCGCACGCCCAGAGGCCGGCGATCTGTTGCAGGGTTTTCCCCGCCATCTCCGGATGCGGCGCGGACCAGGTGATCAGGATGTCGTAGTCGGCGGTGACCTGGCCGGGGTCGAGATTGGAGGAGCCGGCGCGGTAGGGGTAGCAATCGAGGCTGATGTCCTGCCCCAGGCGACGGATGTCGATCAGCGCCAGCGTCTCCGCCGAGCGTCCCCAGTTTTTCAGCCCGGCGCATTTGTGGTGCGAGATCTGCACCGGCACCTTGGCGCTGCGGCCGATGAGGAAGGCTTCCTCCATCGCCTCCAGCACTCCGTCGTACTCGGTGCGCATATGGGTGGCGTAGACGCCCTGGTATTCGGCCAGCGGCGCGGCCAGCCGGCAGACTTCCTCGGTGGACGCCTGCGCCGCGCTGTCATAGGACAGGCCGGTGCTCAAGCCCAGCGCGCCCTGCTCCAGCGCCAGGATCAAATGCTCGCGCATCGCGGCGATGCCGGCCTCGTCCGCCGGCCCCTGCTGCGACGCCAGGCAGCGGTGCCGCAAGGTGGTGTGGCCGATCAAGGTGGCGACGTTGACCGAGGGCCGCGCCGCTTCGATGGCGGCGCGGTAGCTGGCCAGGTCCGGATAGCGGAAATCCTCCAATTCGCCCAGCAGATTGATCGGCGCCGGCACCTCGTCGCCCAGCACCGCGCCCACCGCGCTGAGTCCGCAGTTCCCGACGATGATGCTGGTCACGCCTTGCGAGGTTTTTTCCAGGTAGTCCGGGCGCCGGATCACCGCCAGGTCGTCATGGGTGTGAACGTCGATGAAGCCGGGCACCAATACCAGGCCGGCGCAGTCGATGCGCTGTCCGGCGTCGCCGTCGAGCTCGGCGGCCACCGCCGCGATGCGTTCGCCTATCACCCCGACATCCGCCCGCCGCTCCGGCGCGCCGCTGCCGTCCGCCACCAAGGCACCCTTGAACAAGTAGTCGTATCGCATATTGCTCTCCTATCCCGCCATTGCCTCCCGGTAAGCGCGGGCGAAAGCCCGCGCCTGCGCCCGCGTCCTCTCCGGCGGCTGGCCGGCGCGATACAACTCGCCGCCCAGCCCCGCCCCCCGGCAGCCGGCGCGTAGATAATCCGCCAGCGTCTCCGGTCTCACTCCGCCCACCGCGTAGATGTCCACCGCTTCCGGCAGCACCGTCCGCAAGGCGGCCACATAAGCCGGCCCCAGCGCGCCGGCGGGGAACAGCTTGATCCGGCGCGCGCCGGCCGCGATGGCGTCGAAAGCCTCGGTGGCCGTGGCGCAGCCCGGCAGCAATTGCATGCCCGCGGCCAGGCCCTGCCGGATCACCTCGGCATCGACGTTGGGCGTAACGATCAAGCGGCAGCCCAGCTCGGCCAAGCGCCGCACCTGTTCCGGCCGCAGCACGGTGCCGGCGCCGATCAGCGCCTGATCGCCATAGCGCTGCGCCGCCAGCTGAATGCCGGCCTCCCAGCGCTCCGAATTCAGCGGTATCTCCACCGCCTCGAAGCCCGCCTCGATCAAGGCCGGCACGTGCAGCTCCAGCTCCTCCGGCCGGATGCCCCGTAAAATCGCCACCAGCGGCAGCTTGCTGTCCATTTCTTGCTCCCTGTTGAATCCACCACCCCGCCCGCGAGACTTTGAACAAGCTCTCAGAGCAAGCCCCGAGTCCGCGCCAGCAAAATCGCTCCATGACCGGCCAGATCCGCCTGCGTCGCCTCGTCCACCATCGCCACATTGCCGGAGAAGAACTCATCGCCGGCCACCAGGCAGCCCAGCGCCGCGCGCAGCAGCGGCCGGCCGGTGGCGATGAATTGCGTGCCCGGACTCATATTCAGCGCGCGGCTGTTTTTCAAGGTCAGCAAGTCCGCGCCCAGCACCGCGCCCAACAGGAAATTGGCTCTGGCGTTGTGGTCGTACACCGTGAACTGGTCCAGCGTGCGCACCATGAAACAGGCCCGGCCCAGGCCGATGCGGCTGGCCTGCTCGGCCCCGGCCAACAACATCTCCACATCCAGCTCCGCGGCGAACGAGCCGCCCAGCGCATCCGCCAGCAAGGTGTTGTGGGTAATCACGTGCAAGAGCTCGCCGGCCAGCGTGGTCACGCAGCCGGCGATCCGCTGCCGCGCGTCCAGATGGATGAATTTGGAATGCGAGCCGGGAATGGCCAGAATGGCCGGCTGGCGGATGGACAGCCTGTCGATCAAGGCCATCGCCTCGACCTCTTCGCCGCGCATCATGTCCATGCGCTCGCAGTTGTGCAGGCCGATGTCCTCGGACAGATTCTTCACCCCGGGCACAAACCAGATCGGCCGCGCGCACACCTCAGGCACCACGCAGGCCCTCATCCCGGCGGCCAGAGCCTCGCGGCCGGCGGGCGCCAGCAGGTGGGGAATCTCCAACAGGCCCATATTCGAACTGATCATTCCCGTCGCCAGCAGCAGGCTTGGCTCGTCGATGCCGACATCGGCCTGGCTCAACGCCTGCGCCAGCGTTTCCCTCACCGCCCGCCGCAATGCGTTCCGGCTGCCCGTCATCGCCGTATCCCGGCTCCCCACCCGCTGCGCCGCGCGCGCAATCGGCACTGAATCGCGCCATAAGGTGGCGCGGGTATTCGTGGTGCCGGCATCAATGGTCAATATCATTTCCACGCTTTAAATAATGGACTTGTGTGATATTGTTAATGAGCTAATTTTTTATCGCAAGACAGTTATATTTGACATCGGTTTAGTTTTATTAAACGAATGGATCTGGCGGATTTTATTTGCACGAGGGGAAATCATGTACCAACGCCTGCCACCGCTGCATGCCTTGAGAGTTTTTGAATCCGCCGCGCGACATATGAGTTTTACCCGAGCTGCGGAAGAGCTATTCGTCACCAAGGCGGCCGTCAGCCATCAAATAAAACAGCTGGAGCAATTTCTGAATCAGCCCTTATTCGAACGCCAAAACAATCGTTTAAAATTAACCACGGCGGGCGAGCATTATTTACCCAGAATCAGAGAATCATTCCGCACGCTGCAACAAGCCACGGACGGATTGATGCTGCAGACGGCGCCGGCTTTGAATATCCATGTGCCGCGCCTGTTTGGCAGCAAATGGCTGATTCCCCGGCTGTACCGGTTTTTGAAACGGCACCCCGGCCTGCCGGTGGAAATCCATACCGAGCCGGCGGCCGAATATTCCGCCGCCGATATCGTCATCAGCACGGGACCGCCGTGGCCGGCCCGCTTCAACACCGAGCCCTTCGCCTCCTCCGCCTTCTTTCCGGTCTGCAGCCCCGACTTGGCCCGGCGCCTGCGGCGGCCGCGGGATTTGGCGCAATGCACGCTGCTGCACGAGCGGCAGTTCGCCGGCTGGCGGCAATGGCTGGATCACGTCCAGATCGATCTGGATCTCAAGGCGCAGCCGAGCTTGAGCTTTTCGGATGAATCCATGTTGTTGCAGGCGGCGATAGACGGACAGGGCGTCGCCCTGGGACAGGCGCTGTGCGTGGAATACGATTTGCTGGCCGGACGTCTGGCGCGGCCGCTGCGCGGCGAAGCGCCATTCCGCCAGGCCTATTACCTGAGCGTCGCGCAACGCGACGCCAACCAGCCGGCGGCGCGGGCCTTGCGCGACTGGCTGTTTGAAGAAGCCGCCGAGGGCTTGCCCGCGCCCCAAGCCGACATCGGCTAGCGCCAGCCCGTCATTGTCGACGCGCGACGCGGCCAAGACAGCCGCGACGGCCGTCGAAGCCAGGCGACTCCCCCGCCCCAAGGCCAAGCTCAGCATTTGCCAGCCTCGCCCTCTCACCGCTCGTCTATAAAACAATGTCATTCAAAACGCATAGCCGCCGTCGCGGCCGCACAAGGAGAAGAGCGCCATGGGCCTGAATGCCATCACCCCGGACGACCCCCGTTACGAAACGCTGAAAAAAGGCTTCAATCTGCGCTGGCCGGAGGCCGGCCAGGCCGCCGGCGGCATCGTCGTCTGCAGCGACGAGAACGAAGCCGCCGCCGCCTTGCAATACGCGCTGGACCACCGTCTCAAACCCACCATCCGCAGCGGCGGCCATTGCTACGAGGGCTTCGTCAGCAACAACCCCGGCGGCCTGATCATAGACATCGGCCAGCTCTCCGGCCTGCGCCGCGACGTGACGGCGGATGGCCGCCGTTACGGCTTTCAGCTCTTGGCCGGCAATCAGAACTGGGACGGCTATGTCGGCCTGTACAAGCTCACCGGCAAGACCGTGCCCGGCGGCTCTTGCTACTCGGTGGGCGCCGGCGGCCATATCAGCGGCGGCGGCTACGGCCTGCTGTCGCGGCTGCAAGGCCTGACCGTGGATTGGCTGAGCGCGGTGGACATTCTGCTGGCGGACGGCGGCAAGGCGCGCAAGGTCCACGCTCGCGCCGACAATGAATTCGCCGACCTGCTCAAGCTGTGCAAAGGCGCCGGCGGCGGCAACGTCGGCCTGATCACCAGCTATTACTTCGACGATCTGCCGCCGGCGCCGCAGCAGGTGGGCGTGCAATTCCTGCAATTCGACTGGAACGATTTCAAAGACCTGGGCCGCTTCACCGACTTGTTGCAAACCTACGGCCAATACTGGCGGGAGGCGGACAGCGAACCCGAAGGCTACGGCCTGTTCAGCCTGCTCAAACTCACCCATGTCAGCGCCAAAAAACTGGGGCTGGTGGTGCAGTACACGGACCGGGACGGCAAGCTGAACGACACCGCGCCGTTCAATGATTTTTACCAACGCATCGCGCGAGTGGCCTCGCCGCAATTGCTGAACACCTATCTGCCCGGCGGCGGCCATCTGCCCCACATCCCGCACCGCTCGCCGCCCAGAAACAGCGCGCCCTTGCCGGAACACGCGCAGGCGATGGACTGGCTGTACGCCACCCAGACGCTAAACGGCTCCGGCAACAATCAGCGCGGCAAGTACAAATCCGCCTATATGAAACAGAACTTCAGCCAGGCCGAGTGCAAGGCGATCCACCGGCATCTGAACACCCATCCCCACGATCTGGACTTCTCCCAATCGCTGCTGCAAGTGGACTCCTACGGCGGCGCGATCAACCGCCGCGGCGCCGGCAACAACGGCTTCGATCCGGCCGACAACCAGACCGCTGTGCCGCAGCGCGCCTCGGTGATGAAGCTGCAATACCAGAGCTACTGGACCGACCCGGCCAACGACGCCAAGCATGTGCGCTGGATGCGCGAGTTCTTCGACGCCGTCTACGCCGCCGACGGCTTCAACGGCACGCCCTACCCGGCCTCGGCGGCCTTGCCGGATTCGCCCTACGAAGGCTGCTACATCAACTACCCGGACGTGGACATGCTGAACGGCGCTCAGCCGGGCACGCCCGGCTATAGCTGGGGCGAGCTGTATTACGGCGCGCTGTATCCGGAACTGACGGCGATCAAGCGCAAATACGACCCGGGCAATGTCTTCAATCACGCGATGTCGCTGGGCGAGGAATAAGCGCCCGGCTCCGGCCGGCGCGGGACACGCGCCGGCCTCCTGTCCTTTCCCTCCGGCCCCCCTCCTGGCCTAAAGAACATTGCCCTTATGGCCAGCGCCGCCTATACCCGCGCTATGCCCATGGAATTAAATCGCCTACAAAAGCCGTCAGCGGATTTTCCTGCCGGCAAGGAGCCCATATGAGCTATCTGCAGTTCCCCCGCTTGGCCTTTTCCGGCCAGTTCCAGTCCGACGTCTCCACCGTCAACAACGATCCGCGCCATTACGACAACGCCACTTTCGAACCGCGCTTTCAGGAATATCAGCAGGCGGGGGACAACGGGCGCACCAAAACCTACAACGGCTGGTGGCACCCCACCGGCACCGCCATCATGCGCTTCGCCAACTGCCAGGTGAGCAGCTTGCGCGGCCCCAGCGGCATTCTGATCACCGATCCGGCGCAAGACCCGCTGCTGTCCTGCAGCGTGGGCAACGCCATCGGCAAGCCGTCCGGCAAAATGGTGGATCTGGACCCGGACTGGCAGCTGGCCTCCAGCATCTACGGCCTGGCGGTGTCCTTGCTCAAGCCGGACGGCACGCCGCTGATGACCGCCGACTACCAGAGCAACCCTTTCCGCGATCTGTGGTTCTCCCGCGCCGCCAGCCAGGGCGACAGCGCCGCCTCCGCCGTCTTTCAGTCCGTGCTCACCAATATCCAGTGGCATCTGGACGGCTTCGACAGCCCGCTGCTGGCCCGCCTGATCGAGTTGAGCGAGCAGAACCGGCTATCCATCCGGCTGACCACCTACGGCTACAGCACCACCTACAGCGACCCCGGCTTCGGCTACGGCACCGTGCTCGGCGCCATCGGCCCGGCCTATCTCGGCCAGCCGCGCTCCTTCATCCTGGGCCGCCGCTTCATGCCCACCACGCAACAGGGCAGCGATCTTGCCAGCCAGAACGGCATCGGCTGTTTCTCCTCCTGGCTGGATCAGGATACCGCCAGCCTGCAAGTGGACCTGAGCAACGCGCTGCCGCTGGACAGCCGTTATCAGGTGACGGCGCTGCCGTCGCTGCAATACGCGATCCTGCACAATGAATGGACGGCGCAGGACGCGGAGATAGGGCCGGGCGACTACACCGCCATCGCCGGCGTGGACACCTCGCAGACGCTGCAAGACCAGCAGGCCGGCATCCAGTCCGTGCCGCTGAACGAGGCGCAGCTGCGGCTGGCCAATCAGCCCTTGCCGCTGGCCATCGTCCAGCCGGTGGGCGCGGAGGGACGCGCCGTGGTCTGCGTGCGCGAAGCGCTGCTGGGCAACGAGGTCCGCGCCGAGGACTTCGCCATCCGCCTGGACCCCAACCACCCGGACAAGAACCACCTGCACACCCATCTCTACGCGGCGCGCTACGGCCAGCCGCTGGCCGGCGCGGCGCTGGCCTTCTGGGCCGGCGCGCCCATGCTGGACTACGGCGACACCCCCACCGACAAGACTCAGGGCACCACCCCGCGCGCGCTGTTGCCGGTCAACAACGTGCCCAACGCCGCCGTCCGCTTCAGCCCGGCGGAACCGGTCACCGATCAGGCCGGCCGGGTCGCCGTCACCCTGCACGGGCCGGAAAGCTTCGGCACCCCGCGCGAATACATGGACGGCCAGCTGTTCACCATCAACTACAATCTGGCCGGCTCCGATCCGGCGCTGCAACAGCCCTTCGACAATTTCGCCGTCGTGGTTTTCAGCAGCTTCCCGCAGCCGGGCCAGGACATCGACCTGGACAACCCGCGCTGGGAGGACGTTCAGCCCATCCTGCAGCAATACGCCAACCTCTACCCGGTGATGAGCCAGGGCCTGTTCGACTTTTCCAAGCAAGCGGTGGCCGACGCCAGCGCCTTCATCATGCGCTTCGTGTTCGACAAGCCCATCGAAGACCCGGACCAGATGCCGGTGACGCGCGACCTGTCCGCCAGCAAGCGGCGCATGCTGATCAACTATTTCCAGAACGTGATAGACCGCACCGGCAAAACCTTCGACCGCCAGCTGATGTACGGCAAGCGCTGCCCGCTGCGCCAGAGCGCGGCTCCCAGCGAGGCCGACATCGCCGCCACCCGCGGCTCTCTGAGCACGAGCAAGAGCCGCAAGGGCAACGACGCCTGAGCGCCCAGACCACCCCTCTTTCAAGGAAACCAAGCCAGGAAACCAAGCCATGCTGAAGATACGTCAAGAACTGATGGCCGAACTGCTTCAGGCCGAGCACATCAACGATGTGCGGACCATGCTGGCCGGCGCGGTGCGGCTGGAGCTGTCCACCATTCCCACTTATCTGACCGCGCTGTTCTCCATCAAGCCCGGCCAGAATCAGGAAGCGCGCGCGCTGGTGCAATCCGTGGTGGTGGAGGAAATGCTGCACATGACCCTGGCCGCCAACACCCTGATCGCCATCGGCGGCAACCCGCGCGTCATCGAAGACGGCCGGGCGCTCAGCTACCCGGGGCCGCTGCCGATGTGCGTGGACACCGGCCTGATCGTCACCCTCAAGGCGCTGAGCCGGCAGCAGGCTCAGGAAGTGTTCATGGAGATTGAACGCCCGGACACCCAGGCCGTCCTGCCCGGGGAGACCCAGGCCTCGGTCGACAACCAGCCCGGCTTCGACTCCATCGGCCGCTTTTACCAGGCCATCCTGGAACGGCTGCAATATTTGGAAAACCACGGTCACGACTGCTTCGCCCAGCCGCGGCTGGACGAGCAGGTGGACGTCAGCCAGTGGTTCCCGCAGGAGGTGCCGGGCTGTCCGGACGGCAAGGTCTACGACATGGCCAGCGCCCGCGTGGTGATAGACACCATTGTGCGCCAGGGCGAAGGCGTGCAGGTGGAGGACGACTGGGTCAACCCCAAGGAAGAAGCCGGCGGCGGCTACGCCCATTATTTCAAGTTTGGCGAGATCTACTACGGCAAGCGCCTGGTGCGCGACGACTCCAGCCCCTCCGGCTGGTCCTATACCGGCGAGCCGGTGCCGCTGGACGAAACCGGGGTGTTCAATCTGCTGCCCAACGCCGCGCTGTCAGACTATCCGGCGGGCAGCGGCGCGGCCGTCAGCGGCGCCCAGTTCTACCAGGCCTACCAGAACCTGCTGGCCGCGCTGGACCGCACCTTCAACGGCCAGCCGCGGGAGTTGGACGCCGCCATCGGCATCATGTACGAGCTGAAGCTGGTGGCGCAAAAAGTGATGCGGAACCCGGTCAACAGCAGCGTGCCGGACGTGGTGGCCGCGCCGCCGTTCATGCTCCGGCATTCGTCGTCCTGAGCGCCTGTTCAAGGTCTAGCGCGCCAGGGCGGGAACCGCAAAGACAGCGGGATGCTCAAGGGGCGCATGCGCATTTTTAAAGGGGCGCTCGCCGCGCCGCGTCCGGCGAAGCGCGGCAGGCTATGAAGAGCTTCTGAGCACCGGCAGCGTCAGGGCGGCGCATAGCCCGCCCTCCTCCCCGGCCAGCAGTTCCAGGCGGCCGCCAAAGCGCCCGGCGATCGCGGTGACGATGGACAGGCCCAGGCCGCTGCCGGCGCCGGCATGCCGCCCGCGCCAAAAGCGCTGCGCGGCCTGTTCGCGCTGGTCCGCCGTCAGCCCCGGCCCCTGATCGCGGATTTCAAAGCGCAAGCCCTTCTCGCACAGCGCAGCCTCCAAACGCACCGGAGCGTCCGGCGGCGAATACCGCAAGGCGTTGTCCAGCAGATTGCGCAGCGCGGTGGCCGCCAGCGCCTGGGGCAAGGCCAGCGCGGCCTCCGGCAGCGGAGCGCAGACAATGCGCCGCGGCGGCGCGGGCTCCGCGTCGCGCATCGCCAGCCGCGCCACCTCGTCGGCGCAGGCCGGAGGGCCTTCCTCCCAATCGAAAGCCCCTTCCAGCCGCGCCAGCATCAGCAACTGCCCCAGGGTGTTCTGCAAGCGTTCCGCCCCCTCGGCGGCGTGGGCCAGCGCCTGCGCCGCGTCCGGCCCCTGGGTGATGCGCGCCACTTGCAGATGCGTCTTGATCGCCGTCAGCGGGGTGCGCAGCTCATGGGCGGCGTCGCTGGTCAGACGCCGCTCGCGTTGCAGCGCTTCGCCAACGCGCCGCAAGAGCTGATTCAGGCTGTCCGCCAGCGGCAGCACGTCGCGCGGCAAACCCTGAGTGGCCACCGGCTCCAGCGCTTCCGGCGCGCGGCGCGCCAAGGCGCGGCGCAGCCGCTCCAGCGGCCGCAGCCCCCGGCTCACGCCCAGCCACAAGGCCACCAGGCTGCCGGCCAGGGCCGCGATGAAGGGCACGGCGGCGGCCCAGCGGATATCCGTCAACATCGCCTCGCGTTCGGTCAGCCGGTCCGCCGTGGTCACCCGCAAGCCGTTGGCCACCACCGTATAGCTGCGCCAGCGCTCGCCGCGCAGGGTTTGCTCGGCATAGCCCGGCGCCGGGTCCGCGCGGGTATCCGGCGCGCCCGGCGTGCGCGCCAGCACCTCGCCGCGCACGGAAACAATCTGGCACGCGATGCCGGCGCCTATGCCCTCGAAACGCGGCACGGCGCGCGGCGGCGGCGCCGGCAATTGTTCCATCAGGCCGGCCACCATCTGCGCCGACATCGCCAGCCGCCGGTCCAGCGTCAGCCGCATCTGCCGGTCCAGATCATGCAGCGTCCAGGCCGCCACGCCGCCCCACAGCAGGCACAGCGACACCCCTATCCATAACAGCAGTCGCAGACGCAAGCTCATTCGCCGGCCCTGCCGTAGCGGTAGCCCAGGCCGCGCACCGTCTCCACCACCGCCGGCCCCAGCTTGCGCCGCAAATGGTGGATGTGCACGTTCAGGGCGTTGCTTTCGATTTCCTCGCTGTAATCGTAGAGCCGGTCTTTTAACTGCTCGGCGCTGAGAATCCGCTCCCGCGCCTGCATCAAGGCCGCCAACAGCGCCAGTTCGCGGCGCGCCAGCGCCACCGGCCGGCCGTGCAGCCAGACTTCGCCGCGCATCGGGTCCAGCCGCAGCGGGCCGTCCTCGATCACGTCCACGCAACGCCCGGCGGCGCGGCGGCGCAAGGCGTGCAGCCGCGCCACCAGTTCGTCCAGATCAAAGGGCTTGAGCAGATAATCGTCCGCGCCGGCGCGCAGGCCGGCCACCCGGTCTTCCACCGCGTCGCGCGCGGTCAACACCAGCACCGGCAACGCCGCGCCGCGCGCGCGCAAGCGCGCCAGCAAGCGCATGCCGTCCTCGTCCGGCAGCCCCAGGTCCAGAATCATCAAATCGGCGTCCAGCGTCGCCAGCGCCGCCTCGGCCTGGGCCGCGCTGCCCACCGCGTCCACCGTCAGGCCGTGGGCGCGCAGCCCGGCGACGATGCCCAGCGCGATCAACTCATTGTCTTCCACCAATAACACCCGCATTCCCGCCTCCTTGTCGCCGCCAGCTTGCCGGCAACGGATTATCCCATTGTTAACGGCGGCTTAATCCCCGGCGCCCAGGCTGTGGGCATTCATCGCCATGGAGACCGCAATGCCGCTTATTTTCCGCAGCCTGTTGCTGCTGCTTTTCCTCTGGATGCCCACCGTCCAGGCGCAAACCGGCTTTCTGCCGCCGGAACAAGCCTTCCGCCTCAGCGTCAGCGAGCTGGGCGACGGCCAGGTCCGCCTGCGCTGGGACATCCGCGACGGCTATTATTTGTATCGCAAAAATATCAAGATCGCGGCCGAACCCGCCGGCAGCGTCCCGCCGCCGGCGATGCCGGCCGGCAAGACCATCCATGATGAATTCTTTGGCGAATCCGAGGTGTATTACCAGCGGCTGGAACTGCTGGTGCGGGCCGGCCAGGCGCGCCGCCTCGCGCTGAGCTGGCAGGGCTGCGCCGAAGCCGGGCTGTGCTATCCGCCGCAGCATCGCGTCGTCGAGCTGTCCGGCGGCGGCCAGGCCGTTAAAACCGCCACGGCGGGGCTTGCCGGCACGGCCCCCGCCGCGCCGGCCCTGGGCGAAGACCAGGCGCTGGCGGCGCGGCTGGCGCAATCCGGCGTCGGCTGGGTCTTGCTGGCCTTCTTCGGCCTGGGCCTGCTGATGACCTTCACCCCCTGCGTGCTGCCCATGGTGCCCATTCTCAGCAGCCTGATCGTCGGCAGCGGCGCCACGCCGCGACGCGGCCTGGTCCTGGCGCTGGCCTTTGTGCTGCCGATGGCGCTGACCTACGCGGCGCTGGGCGCGCTGGCCGCCAGCATGGGCGCCAATCTTCAGGCCGCGCTGCAAACGCCGTGGGCGCTGGGCCTGTTCGCCGCGCTGTTCATCCTGCTGGCGCTGGCCATGTTCGGCGTTTACGAGCTGCAATTGCCGGCGGTGCTGCGCGACCGGCTGGCCATGGCCAGCCAGCGCCAGCGCGGCGGCACCCTGGGCGGCGCGGCGGCGATGGGCGTGCTGTCCGCCTTGCTGGTGGGCCCCTGCATGACCGCGCCGCTGGCCGGCGCCCTGCTCTACATCAGCGACAGCGGCGACGTGCTCAAAGGCGGCCTGGCCTTGCTGGCCATGGGCCTGGGCATGGGCGTGCCGCTCTTGCTGGTGGGCGCGCTGGGGGCCAAACTGCTGCCGCGTCCCGGCCTGTGGATGAACCGGGTCAAAGCGGTGTTCGGCTTCCTGCTGCTGGGCATGGCCATCTGGTTCCTCGACCGCGTGCTGCCCCCGGCCGCCAGCCTGGCCTTGTGGGGCGCGTGGCTGTTCGCCGTCGCCGTCGGCCTGCTGACGCTGAGCCGGCCCTGGCGCGCCAGCCCCGGCCAATGGACGCTGCGCGGCGCGGCGGCGCTGCTGGGCCTGTGGGCGGCGGCGATGCTGATCGGCGCGGCCGCCGGGCAAAGCGATCCGCTGCGGCCGCTCGCCTTCGTCTCCTCCGCGGCCGCGCCCGCCACCGACATGGAACAACTCGGCTTCGTCACCGTGCGCGATGTCCGCGCGCTGCAACAGGGCCTGGACGAGGCCGCGCGCCAAGGCCGGTGGGCGCTGGTGGACTACTACGCCGACTGGTGCGTGGCCTGCAAGGAAATCGAGCACAAGGTGTTTGGCGATCCCCTCGTGCGACAAGCGCTGGCCGGCATGACGCTGCTGCGGCCCGACGTGACCGAATCCGGCCCGGATAGCGCCGCGCTGCTGGCCTCGCGCCAGGTGATAGGACCGCCCACGCTGTTGCTGATCGGCCCGGACGGCCAGGAGCGCCGCGCCCAGCGCATCGTCGGCGCGCTGGGCCCGGACGCCTTTCTCGAACGCCTGAGCCAGGCGCGGCGGGCCCGCTGAATCTTTTGGAAAGGACCCAGTCTATTCAAACGTTTAAAAAAATAGCCTCCGCCACCCCGCTCCGCGCGGCACAGGACTGAACCATGCTTGCTTTCAACCTTGGCCCGCTGGCCATTCCGGTCAGCCTGGCCATCATCGCCGCCGCCTGGCTCACCGCCCACGGCGCCGGCCTGCTCGCCGGCCGCGGCCGCCGCGTCAGCGTGGCGGCCCACCTCAACGACATGCTGCTGTGGGGCTTCGTCGCCGCGCGCGTCGGCTTCGTCCTGTACTGGTTTTCGCTGTACTCGCAGCGGCCGCTGGCGGTGCTGGATCTGCGCGACGGCGGCTTCCTGCCCTGGGCCGGCGTCGCCGCCGCGCTCGCCCTGGCCGCGTGGCGCGGCTGGCGTCGGCCGGAGCTGCGCCGTCCGCTGGCCGTCGCCATCCTGAGCGGCGCGCTGGTCTGGGCCGGCGGCGCGGCGCTGCAAGAAGGGCGAACCAAGGCCTCGCTGTCCGCCCGCGTGCTGCCGCAACTGGACGGCGCCCCGGCCTCGCTGCCGGCGCTGGCCGGCGGCAAGCCCATGGTGCTCAATCTCTGGGCCAGCTGGTGCCCGCCCTGCCTGCGGGAAATGCCGCTGCTGCAAGACGCCCAGCGGCAAAGGACCGACGTGCGCTTCGTCTTCGCCAACCAGGGCGAGGACGAAGTCGCGGTGCGCGAGTTCTTCCACAAGCAGCCGCTTCGGCTCCGGCATGTGCTGCTGGACCCGGCCGGCGCCCTGGGCCGGGAGTACGGCTCGGCGGCGCTGCCCACCACGCTGTTTTTCGACGCCCGCGGCCAATTGCAAACCATACATCTGGGCGAACTGTCCGAAGCCACTCTGGCCAGCAAGCTGCAATTGCTGGGCGGCGCGCCCGCTTCCAAGGAATAAACATGAACGCACCGCTGATCCGCGGCCTGGCGCCGCTGGCGCTCTGGCTGAGCCTGAGCGCTCACGCCGCGCCGCCCCAAGCCTGGCCGGCGCCCATTCAGGCGCTGGAAGCCCAGGGCTATGAAGTCCTGAGCAGCTTTCCCGGCCCCTCCGGCCTGACCGGCTACGCCGCGCTCTACCTGGGCCGGCCGCAGGCCGTCTACCTGACCCCGGACGGCCGACAGGCCATCGTCGGCAACGTCACCGACGCCCGCGGCGACAAATGGAAGCCCGAGCTGCTGGACCGACAGTTCGGCGCCGCGCTGTGGCGACAGTTGGAAAGCAGCCACTGGATCGCCGACGGCAAGGACGGGGCCCCGCGCGTGGTCTACACCTTCACCGATCCCAACTGCCCGTATTGCCGGCAGCTCTGGCGGGACGCCCGGCCCTGGGTCCAGGCCGGCAAGGTCCAGATCCGCCACATCCTGGTGGGCCTGCTGGCCGAGGACAGCCCGGCCAAGGCCGCCGCCCTCCTGGCCGCGCCGGACCCGGCCGCCGCGCTGGCGCGCCACGAAGCCGGCGATTCGGTGCGGCCGCTGGCCAAGCCGCCGGCCGCCGTCGGCGCCAAACTGGCGGTCAACCAGCGGCTGATGGAGCGCTTCGGCGTGTTCGCCACCCCGGCCTCCTTCTACCGCGACGCCCAGGGCCGGCTGCAAAAAATCCAGGGCGCGCCCGCGGCGGCCGCGCTGCAACAGCTGCTCGGACCGCGCTGAGCCGGAATCAGCCGTTCCGGCGGCTGCGCCGCCACTGCCACAAGGGCGGCAGCAAGAGCAGCGCGACCATGCCCAGCACCAGCCACAGCATATTGTCCTGCACCCACGGAATCGCTCCCAGCCAGTAACCCATGGACACCAGCCCGCCGCACCAGATCACCGCGCCCAACACGTTGTAGCAGGCGAAGCGGCGCGGACACATGCCGGACAAGCCGGCCAGAAACGGCGCCACCGTGCGCACGATGGGCACGAAACGGCCGATGGTGATGGTGGGCGCGCCGTAGCGGTCGAAAAAAGCCTGGGTCTTGGCCAGATGCTGGGGCTTGACCCAGCCGCGCCGGATCAGCGTCTGCCCCAGGGCGGAACGGCCGATGCTGTAATTCAGCAAATCCCCCAGGATGGCCGCCAGCGTGATCAGCCCCATCGGCCACCACGGCGACACCCCCTGCGCGCCCAGCAAGGCGCCGGTGGCGAACAAGAGCCCGTCGCCGGGCAGGAAGGGCAAGACCACCAGACCGGTTTCGCAAAACACGATGGCTGCTACGATCCACACCCCCAGCGCCCAGTTCTGCGCCAGCAGGGACATCAGATTCTCATCGCCGAACAACCAGCTCAGAAACCCCATGGTCAACACACTGCTCTCCTTGCCTCAATGAATTCGTCGCGTCTAATGCTTGACCGCCGCGCCGGGCGGATGTTTCCCCGGTCTGAGGGCGCGGCCGCGGAATCTTAATTTGACATAGGCATATTGTTTTGTTTTTAATGATGACAGCAAATGTCAGAATTGATTCTGCAACGGCTATCGACTTTCAAACTAAACCGCTTTCAGGAAGCCGCCATGCCTCAGTTGCCGCAAGCCCCCTTCTTATCCCCCTGTCCGCGCGCGGGAGCGCCGACGTGAGCGCCGGCCTTGCCGCCCCGGAGCTATCCAGTCAGGACGACGCGCTGCCGCTGTACCGCCAAGTGTATCAACGCTTCATCCAGGCCATCAGCCAGGGCAGCCTGACGCCGGGACAACGGGTGCCGTCCATACGCGCGCTGGCCGGCGAGCTGCAAGTGTCGCGCAATACCGTGGAGCTGGCTTACGAATTATTGATAGGCGAAGGTTATCTGGAGGCGCGCGGCCAGGCCGGCACCGTGGTGTCGCCGCGGCTGGCGGAAGTGCGCATGCAGCAGCCCCGCCCGGCGGACGCGCCGGCGCCGCGCCCGGCCAGCCTGTCCTTGTTCGATTCCGCCTCCGACTGGCAGCCCCTGCCCTATCAACTGGGCTTGCCGGCGCTGGACCTGTTCCCGCGCAAGCTGTGGGCCAGCCTGAACACCCGCCAGCTGCGGCTGCAAAACCGTTTTCTGTCCTACCCTCAGCCGGCCGGCTACGGGCCGCTGCGCGAGGCCATCGCCGCCTATCTGCACCTGTCGCGCGGGCTGGACTGCTCGCCGCAACAGGTCTTCATCACCGCCGGCTACCGCGGCGCGCTGAATTTGATCGGCCGCACCTTGTTGCGGCCGCTGGACCAGGTGTGGATTGAAGACCCCTGCTTCCCGCCCAGCCGCCACCTGATGGCGGAAATGGGCGCGGAGCTGGTGCCGGTGCCGGTGGACCGGGACGGCATGCAGGTGGCCGTCGCCAAGGAGAGGGCGCCGCACGCCCGTTTCGCGCTGGTGACCCCGGCGCATCAAAGCCCGCTGGGAGTGTCGCTGTCCCTGGTGCGGCGTCTGGAGCTGCTGGCCTGGGCCGAGCACAACAACGCCTTCATCATCGAAGACGATTACGACAGCGAATACCGCTACGACGGCCGGCCACAGCCGGCGCTGGCCAGCCTGGGGGCCAACGACAACGTGCTCTACGTCGGCAGCTTCAGCAAAGTGCTGAGCCCTGCGCTGCGCCTGGCCTATCTGGTGGTGCCCAAGCCCCTGCTGACGCGCTTCAACGCCGCCTGCCATACCTGGCACGACGGCTGCCCGTTGTTGAATCAGGGGGTGGTGGTGGATTTCATGCAGGACGGCCACTTCATCCGCCATCTGCGCAAGATGCGCTCCGCCTACGCGCAGCGCCGCGAGCTGGTGATCGCCAGTCTGCGGCAGGCGTTCGGCGAACGGATGAGTTTCGACGTGCCGGCCTGCGGCCTGCATTTGCTGGCGCGGCTGGATCGCTCGGAGGACGACATCGCCTTGGCGCAACGCGCCAAGCGCGAGCGCTTCGGCATCGCCGCGCTGTCAGCGCGGGCGCTGGAGGCGGATTGCGGCAAGGGGCTGTTGTTCGGCTTCGCCAACGTGGCCACGCCGGAGCAGGCCGCGCAGCAGGCGCGGAATCTGCGCCTATGCCTGGAAGGCCGGTCCTTGCCGTCGGGCGGCTGAGAACCTGTTTACGATCTGCCGCGCGTCGTCGATACAGCGTTGAAAACGGCGGGGCTTGGCGGGCGTCGCCCAAGGGCCCCGCCCGGCCCAGCAAGCCTCAATCCGGAATCACCGCCGTCGCCTCGATCTGCACCTTGGCCCCCGGCACCATCAAGGACGCCACCTGGAACGCGCTCATCACCGGGAAATGGCCGATCAGCTCCCGGTAGGCGCGGCCCACTTCCCGGGCCTCGGCGAAATAGGCGTCGCGGTCGGACACATACCAGGTCAGCCGCACCAGGTGCTCCGGCCGCGCGCCGGCCTCGGCCAGGACCGCCACGATGTTCTTCAGGATCTGGATCGCCTGCTCGGCGTAGCCCGGCCCCACCAGCTTTTCTTCCGCGTCCCAGCCCAGTTGGCCGGAGGTGAACACCAGGGTGCCGCGCGCGGCGATGCCGTTGGCGTAGCCGCGCGGGCGCGCCCATTCCGGCGGTTGCAGAATTTGCATCATGCCGCCGCCTCCTCCATCAAGCCGCTCAAGGCGGCGCGCACGTCGGCCGGAGCGTCGATGGCGGCGCCGCTGTCCAGCGAGATGTGCACCAGCACCTGGCGGCAGCGCAGCCGCAGTTCGCCGTTGGCGTGGCCTTCGATGTCCAGGGTCAGCGAGCTGCCGCCCAGCCGCGCCACGCGCAGCTGCAGCGTCAGTTGGTCGCCCTGGCGGGACGGGCGCAGGAATTCGCAGTCCAGCTTGACGATGGGCAGGCCCAGCCGGCGCGGGCCGATGAAGTCGGCGAAGCTGATGCCCAGCCCTTCGGTGAACCAGTCTTCCACCAGCCAGTTGCTCAGCACCAGGTATTGCGGGAAGTAAACGATGCCGGCCGGATCGCAGTGGGAGAAGCGGATCGGGTAGGCCTTGGAAAAATGGGGGTCTTGCATCTTGTCGCTTTCTTCGCGTGGGCGGCCATGGCCGCCCCTTGTGTGTGTCAGACGGCTTCGGTTTCCGCTTGCGCGGCGCGCTCCGCCAGCCGCAGATAATTGCCCAGCATGCTGAGCCCCTGTTCGGTCAGCACCGATTCCGGATGGAATTGCAGGCCGTGGATGGGCAGGCTGCGGTGGCGCAGCGCCATGATCTCGCCCCGGCCGCCGTCGGCGCGCAGCGCCCAGGCGGTGGCGACCAGCTCTTCCGGCAGCGCGTCCGCCACCAGCGAGTGGTAGCGCGCCACCTTGAGGCCGTCGGCCAGGCCTTCGAACAGGCCCTCGCCGTCGTGATGGATGCGCGACACTTTGCCGTGCAGCACTTCGTCGGCGCGGCGCACTTGCGCGCCGAAGGCGGCGGCGATGCACTGGTGGCCCAGGCAGATGCCGAGGATGGGCAGGCGGCCGGCGAAGCGGCGAATCGCCGCCAGCGACACCCCGGCCTCGGCGGGCGAACAGGGGCCGGGCGAGACGATCAGCGAGCGCGGCCGCAGCGCTTCCATCTCCTCCAGGCTGATCTCGTCGTTGCGCCTCACCATGATGTCCGCGCCCAGCATGCCCAGGTACTGCACCACGTTGTAGGTGAAGGAATCGTAGTTATCGATCATCAAATGCATATCGCCTCCTCTTGCCGCGCCGCCGCCGCGGCCAGCTTGGCCGCCAGCAGCATCAACCGGCTTTTTTCCAGAGTTTCCTGCCATTCGCGCTCGGCCAGCGAGTCCTGCACCACGCCGGCGCCGGCCTGCACGTGCAGCCGGCCGTCTTGCAGCACGCCGGTGCGGATGGTGATGGCCTGATCGGCGTTGCCGCGCCAGCCGATATAGCCGATGGAGCCGCCGTAGACGCCGCGCGAATGCGGCTCCAGCTCGGCGATCACTTCCAGCGCCCGCACCTTGGACGCGCCGCTGAGGGTGCCGGCCGGGAAGGTGCTCTTGAGCACGTCCAGCGCCTGCGCCTGCTGCGGCAGCTTGCCGGACACGGTGGAAACGATGTGCATGACGTGGGAGAAGGGCTCCACGGTCAGCAGTTCGTCCACTTGCACGCTGCCCAGCTCGGCCAGCCGGCCCAGATCGTTGCGCGCCAGGTCCACCAGCATCATGTGTTCGGCGATTTCCTTGGGATCGGCCAGCAGTTCGCGGCGCAAGTCCTGGTCTTCCGCCGCGTCCGCGCCGCGGCGGCGGGTGCCGGCCATGGGCCGGCTGGTGATCCGCTCGTCTTGCTGGCGGAACAGCATTTCCGGCGAGGCGCCGACGATCTGGGCGTCGCCCAGATTGAGCAGGTAGCGGTAGGGGGTTTCGCCCAGGCCGGACAAGGCCCGGTACAAAGTGGGCGCGTCGGCGGCGAAGGGCTGGCTCATGCGTTGGGACAACACCACCTGCATCACGTCGCCGGCGGCGATGTAGTCCTTGATCCGGCCCACCGCCTGCTGGAAGTCCTCGCGCGCAAAGGCGTAATCCAAGGCGGGGTCCGCCGTCGCGTCCGCGGCGAAAGCCGGCGGCGGCGCGGACGGCTCCGCCAGCAGCGCGCGGGTTTGCTCGCACAACCGCAGCAAGCGCTGTTGGCCGCGCGCGTAGCCGGCCGCCTCGGTAGATTCGTGGACGATGCAGTAGACGCTGGCCTGCTGGTGGTCCAACACCAGCAAGTCCAGGCTCAGCCATTGCAAGGCGTCCGGCAGCGCCAGCCCGGAGGGCTTGCGCGGCTGGCGGCGCAGCCGCGGCTCGATCAGGCGAGTGGTTTCGAAGCCGAAATAGCCGAACAGGCCGCCGGAAAACGGCGGCAAGGCGCTGAAGTGCGGCGCGCGCCAGCCTTGTTGCAGCTTGGCCAGTTCCGCCAGCGGGTCCGCGCACTCCAGTTCGCGCAGCAGCTGGCCGTCGCGCCAGTGGCGCAGCCGGCCCTCGTCCAGCTCCACCCGCTCGCGGCAGGGCAGGCCAATCACCGAATAGGCGCGCTGAAACGCGCCGTCCCGCCAGTGACCGGTTTCAAACAGATAGTCCTGGCCCTGGTTGGCCAGCGCCTGGTACAGCGCCAGCGGGTCCGCGCCCGCCGGCAGCGGCAGGGTCCGCCACAGCGGCGCCAGGCTGAAGCCGTGGTCGCCGTAACGCAGAAAGGCCTCTTCGCTCAGCATACTTTTTCCTCCTTGCGCTCCGCCTGTTCCCGGGCGGCCAGCTGCGCCATCGCGCGCCGGTCCGGCTTGCCGTTCTTGTTCAGCGGAATCTCCTCCAGCGCCAGCACCAGCGCCGGGCGCTTATAGCTTTCCAGATGAGCTTCCAGCGTGGCGTGCACCAGGCGCACCAGCGCCTCGCTGTCGTCGCCGGCGCGCAGGATCAGCGCCGGGCGGGCTTCGCCGTCGCGGTCCGGCGCGGCCACCACGTAGGCGTCGCCCAGTTCCGGCAGCAGCGCGGCCAGCAGGTTTTCGATTTCCACCGGCACCACCCAGCGGCCGAACACCTTGAAGCGGTCGTCTTCGCGGCCGTGGAAGCTCAGATAGCCGTGCTCGTCGCAGCTGAACAGGTCGCCGGTGCGATACCAGCCGTCCTGGAAGCGCTCTTGCTCCTCCTGCGGACGCCGCCAGTAGCCCAGCGCGCGGCTGGGCGCCTTGACCAGCAGCACCCCGCATTCGCCGGCCGGCGCGTCCCGGCCGTCGGCGTCGACGATGCGCGCCTCCCAGCCCGGCAACATGCGGCCGACGCTGCCGGCGCGCAGCGCGTCCGGATAGCTGGTGGCGAACACATGGCACATTTCGGTGGCGCCGATGCCGTCGTGCAGATCAAAGCCGAAACGCTGACGCCAGCGCCGCGCCAAAGGCGCGGACAGCGGGGCGCCGGCGGAGAAGGCCAGCCGGATCGCCACGTCGGACGGCTCCAGGCCGTGTTCCAGCAGCAGCCGGTACAGGGTGGGCACGGCGAACAATACGGTGGGGCGGAACTGGCGCAGCACGCCGGCCACGCGTTCGGCCGACGGCCAGGCGCCGTCCAGCACGCCGCAAGCGCCCAGATACAGCGGGAAGAACAGGCTGTTGCCCATGCCGTAGCCAAAGAAGGATTTGGGCACCGAGTACAACACGTCGTCCGCGCCCAGCCGCAGCTGGCCGGCGGCGAAGTGCGAGCACACCGCCAGCATGGAGCGGGCGCTGTGCACCACGCCCTTGGCCTGGCCGGTGCTGCCGGAGGTGTATTGGATCAGCGCCGGCGCGTCTTCCGGCTGGCGCGCGAAATCGTCCCAATCGTCGTCGGGGCTGTCGCCGGCCAGCCATTCCAGATGAGCGCCGGCGTCCAGCAGCCGCAGCTTGGCCGCGGCCGGCCACACCGCGATCTGCGAGGACTGGCCCAGGCACAGCGCCGGAGCGGCGTCGGCCAGCAGGTGGTGGAGCGAGGCGGCGTCCAGCCGCGGATTGGCCACCACCGGCAAAGCGCCCACCGCCAGCGCGGCGTAAAAGGCCACTGCCAGCTCCGGGCCGTCGTCCAGCGCGATCAGCACGCGCTCGCCGGCGGCCACGCCTTCGGTTTGCAGCCAGGCGGCCTGACGGCGCAGCGCGCGGTTGAGCTGGCGGTAGCTGAGGCTGAAGCCGGGGCCGACAAAGCAGAGCCGGTCGCTGTCCGGCCGGCTGGCGGCCAGGCGTTCGGCCAGATTGATCAGCGGTTCCGGCGCGGCGACGTCTTGCGCCGGCCGCGCCGCCGCGCCGGAGGGCTGGGTCAGCGCGGCGATCAAGCGGTCTGTCAGCGCCAGCGCCTGGCGCGGATTGAGCCGCGGGTCGCAGCTGCTGTGGTAGGCGCGGCCCAGGTCTTCCTCGGCCAGCGCCTCCGGTCCGCCCAGGCATTCGGTCACGTCCAGGGCGCTCAATTCCAGGTGCACGCCGCCGGCGTGGCTGCCGCATTCGCGGTGGGCGGCGAGGAAGGCCTCCACCTCGGCCAGGATGTCTTCATAGCGCCGGGTCTTCACGCCGTTGGCCGCTTGCACGCCGTTGCCGTGCATCGGGTCGCACAGCCACAGCACTTGGCGGCCTTCGGCGCGCACCGCGTCCAGCAGCGCCGGCAGGCGCTGGATCTGCGCCGCGCCGAAGCGGGTGATCAGGGTCAGCCGGCCGGCCTCGTTGTCCGGGTTCAGCGCGTCGATCAGGCGCAGCAGTTCCTCGCGCTCCATGCCGGGGCCCACTTTGACGCCGACGGGATTGTTCACGCCGCGCAGGAATTCCAGATGCGCGCCGTCCAGCTGGCGGGTGCGTTCGCCCACCCACAGGAAGTGGCCGGAGCCGCAATACCAGTCGCCGCGCTCGTCCTGCTGCAGCTGGGCCTGTTCATAAGGCAGCAGCAGCGCTTCGTGGCTGACGTAGTAGCCGCTGTCGCGCGGCGCGGCCTCGCGGTCCAGGCCGCGCAGGTAGTTGAGGCTGGCGGCGGCGTGGAAATAGGCGGATTCCAGCCGCTGCGGGTCGTGGGCGCGCGCGGCGGCGGCGAATTCCACGCCGTTGATGATGTCGCCGCGATAGCTGGGCAGGCTCAATCCGCCCAGCGCTTCCTGCGGCTGGCTGCGCGGCTTGGCGTACTGGCCGGCGATGCGGCCGATGCGCAGCACCGGGCGTTGCAGCGCCTGGCCCAGGTCCGCGGCCATGCGTTCCAGCAGGCGGTAGTGGCCGCCCAGCACGTCCGGCCGCAGGCCGGCGAAGCGCTCGGCGCAGTCTCCGGCCTGGATGACGAAGCCCTCTCCCCGCGCCACGCCGGCCAGCGCGGCGCGCAGCCGGCGGATTTCGGCGGAAGGCACCAGATTGGGATAGGCGCTCAGACGCGACAGCACGGCATGCAGCGCGGCGCCGTCGTCGTAATCGGGCATTTGTGTGTGCGGTTTCGCCTGCCAGCTGCTTGGGCTCCAGGCTTTGGATAGTGTCAGCATCGTGATCTCGTTTATCGGGTGCTGATTGGGAAAAGCCCGCCCGGCAAGAGCCGCTTGCGCCGGGCAAGGCTGGCGGGCCGCGCCGCCCGGGGGGCGGGGGGCGGGAGACGCGGCCGGGCTTCAGGCGCTCAGTTCTTCGCGCAGCGCGATGCCGCCCAGGTTCTGCAACAAGGGCGCGTTCTCGCAGGCCAGGTAGACGCACTCCTCCGCGCCGGTGTTGACGTGCTGGTGCTCGGCCCAGACCGGCACGTAGATGGCGTCGCCGGCGCGCCACGGCACCTGGCGGTCGCCGATGCGGGAATAGCCCTGGCCCTGAGTGACGTAGATCACCGTCTCGTAGTTGTGGCGGTGCAGGCGGGTGGACTCGCCCTCTTCCAGCCGGCCTATGGTCAGGCTGATGGTGCGGCTGGGCAGATCGACGATGTGCACCTTGTGCTTGCGCTCGGAGGAGAAGGCCTGGTCGCCGCCCTGGCTGGCCGCCATCACCTGCTCATGGCTCAGCCGCGCCGGCAACTGGGCCTGCAACTGGCTGGGCACGCGCCAGAAATCGGCGGAGGAGAAATGGCCGGCCGGGGCCGCGGCGGGCGCGGCGGCCGGCTGCGCCTGGCAATGCGCCCAGATGGCGTCGAACATCGCCACGCGGCGGGCGATCAGCTCGCGGCCCACGGCGATGGCCTGCTCGCGGCGCGCGTCCTGGTCCAGGGTCAGGCGCTGCATGATGGCCAGCATGGTCAGCGCGTGGTCTTCGTCTTCCTCGATGTGCAGGCTGAAGAACTCGGTGGCGTCCTCGCCGAAGCCGTGGTGTTGCAGCGCTTGCAGGATGGGGCGGTAGATCAGCGGCACGATGGCTTCCGCGCCCAGGCACATCGCGGCCAGGCCGGCCAGCGCGTCCGAGGACTGGCAATGGCCCATCATGGTGTCCACCATCGCCAGGGTCTGCGGCAGCGGCGCGTGCGAGGCCGGCGCGGCGCCCACCACGCGCAAGGTGCGCTGGAACATTTCCGCGTGGGTGATGGCGCTGCCGCCGTCCACGCCCATCTCCTCGCGCATGTTTTCCATCAGCGCCATCACGTCGGCCGGGTCGCTCAGCTGGCCCATCAGCGCGCACAGATAGCGGGTGAAGTGGCGCGAGTAATGGCTGTGCTGAACCAGCAGGGTGCGCACGGCGGCCAGGCTGGCCTCATTGCGTTCCAGCGCTTGCAGCAGCGGGTGTTCCACCAGGCCCTGCAGGTCTTCTTCTTTCAGCCAATCGGCCCAGATCAGGCTCATGCCTGCGATCAACGGGGTCTTGCTGCCGCTTTTTTCCAACAATGCTTCCATGTCCATCTCCCAATCGAAGTGTGCGGTTCGCGGCGCGGAAAGCGCCGCGGCGTCCAGGTGTTGCGGTGTTGCGAAATCAGGCCCGGGCAAAGCGCAGCGCCGGGTTGCGCCAGCTCAGGAACAGCAGCCCGGCGGCGGCGCAGCCGGCCGGGAACAGATACATGCCGGCCCAGCCCAGCCGGTGGATGGCGACGCCGCCCAACCAGGAACCGAGCGCGGCGCCGAAGAAGAAAACCGTCATGAACAGGCTGTTCAGCCGCGAGGCGGCGGCGGGGTCTATGCCCAGCACCCGGCCCTGGGCGATGGTCTGCACCGAGCGCACGCCCAGATCGGTCACCATCAGGAAGATCACGATCATCAGCACCTGGCTGCCCAGCCAGACGCCGGCCAGCGAGGTGGCGGCGATGCCGACGCCCAGCAGCGCGATCACGCCGTGCCAGTCCAGCCGGCGCTGCAGCCATTGCGCCAGCCACGGCGCGCGCAGCGCGGCGATGGAGGTGAAGGCCAGCAGGCCGGTCTGGCCCGCGTTCCAGTTCAGGGTGGCGTGGGTCAGCGAGGACAGATTGGCCCAGATGCCGTTGGAGGCGGCGAAGAAGCAGGCGGCCACCAGCGCCAGCCGGCGCAGCTCCGGCAGCTTCAGCCACAGCGCGCCCTGCTGGCTCAGCATGCGGCCGTAGCGCAGCTGGCCGGCCAGCGGCACCTCGCCGATGCAGCCGCGCAGCGCCAGGCCGATGACGAAGGTCAGGGCGCCCACCGTCAGATAGATGCCGCGCCAGCCGATGTGCTCGCCGCCCCAGCCGGCCAGCACCCGCGCCAGCAGCAGGCCGGCGAACAAGGAAGTGAGCAGGCTGCCCACCACCCGCCCGCGCTGCTCCGCCGCCAGCGCCTTGGCGCTGTAGGCCAGCAACAGCTGGCCTGCGATGGACAGCAGGCCGGCCAGGCCACACAGCAGCACCATCAGCCAAGGCGACGGGGCGATGCCCACCAGCAGCAGCACCGCGCCCAGCGCCAGCATGGCGGCGGGGATCAGCCGGCGCGGCGCGATCATGTCGCCCAGCGGCAAGCCCAGGATCAGGCCGGCGCCGTAGCCGAACTGCGTGGCCACCGACAGCCCCCACAGCGAGTCCGCGGACAGGCCGAAGGAGACGGCGATCAGCTGCGTCATCGATTGGTGGTAGACCACCGCCGCCACGGAAAACCCGGTGGCCAGGCAATAGAGGGTCAGCGCCCAGCGGGACAGGGCGTTTTGAGAGGTCATGATGTGTGTCCTTAGGCGCGGATCAGTCGAATGACAGCGCCAGTGTTGAAGTCAGCGGGCGGCTGCGGCAGCTGAGCACATAGCCGGCGGCCACCTCCTCGGGCGCCAATGCGTGCGGCGCCTCCATGTCCACTTCGCCGGCCAGCACCTGGCAGCGGCAGGTGGCGCAAACGCCGGCCTTACAGGAGTAGCGCGGCGTGACGCCGGCTTGCAGCAGCGCGTCCAAAAGGTTGTCCACCGGCGCGCCCAGTTCCACCTGGCGCTGCATGCCGTCCATCCTCACCGTCACCCGCACCCGCTCCGGGCTGTCCGCCAACGCGCGCTCGGCGCGGGCCGGACCGGCGGTCGGGGCCGCGGCGTAGTGTTCGCTGCGGACGCGTTCCGGCGGCAGGCCGCTCTCGCTCAGCGCCTGGCTCACCGCCGCCATCATGCCGGCCGGGCCGCAGACGTAGGCGTGGTCGATGGAGGCCGCCGGCAGGCAGCCGCGCAGCAGCGCCAGGCAGCGCTCGCGGTCCAGCCGGCCGTTGAACAGCTCGATGTCCTGCTCTTCCGCGCTGAACAGATAGATCAGGGACAGACGCGCCGGGTAGCGGTCCTTCAGCGTCGCCAACGTTTCGCGGAACTGCAGCGAGGCCAGGTTGCGGTTGCAATAGACCAGGGTGAAGCGGCTGAGCGGCTCGCGCAGCAAGGTGGCCTGCAAGATGGACAAGACCGGGGTGATGCCGCTGCCGGCGGCGAAACCGGCGTAATGGCGGGCCGTTTCCGGCGCCGCCGGCAGGCCGAAGCGGCCGGACGGCGGCAAGGCCTCCAGCATCGCGCCCGGCCCCAGGCTGGCGTGCGCCCATTGCGAGAAGCGGCCGCCGGCCACCCGCTTGATCGCCAGCTGCAGCTTGGGCGCGTCCGGCGCGTTGCACAGCGAATAACTGCGGCGCACTTCCTCGCCGTCCAGCCAGGCGCGCAGGGTCAGATGCTGGCCCGGCTCGTGGCGGAAGCGGTCGCGGTGTTCTTCCGACGGCTCCAGCGTCAACAGCAGACTGTCCGGCGTGTCGCGCTGGATCTCGGTCAGCTGCAAAGGGTAAAACTGCGGCATGACGGCTTCCTCATAAACTCTTGAAGTGCTCGAACGGATTGCGGCAGGCCTCGCACTGGTACAGCGATTTGCAGGCGGTGCCGCCGAATTCGCCCTGCGGGCGGGTGGCGTCGGAACCGCAGCGCGGACAGGGCACCCGCGGCGCGGCGACGGCGACGAAGCTCAAGCGCTGCCAGCCCGGCTCCGCCGGCAAGGGCGGGGCGATGCCGGCGGCGCGCAGCTTGGACCGGCCGCTTTCGCTGAGCCAGTCCGTGCTCCAGGCCGGGTGCAGCCGCGTTTCCAGCCGCACCGCCTCCACGCCCCGGTCTTGCAGGGTCTGGCGGATATTGCTGTCTATCTGCGCCTTGGCCGGGCAGCCGCTATAGGTGGGCGTCACCACCACGCGCAGCGCGTCGTCCTCCCAGCGCACGTCGCGCACGATGCCCAGGTCCACGATGGAGACATAGGGCATCTCCGGGTCCGGAATGCCGGCCAGCCATTCCCAGACGCGCTCGGTGCCGCTTTGCACCTCCAGGCCGTGCACCCGGCTCACCAGCCGGCTCCCGGATGGGCGCGGGTCAGGAACTGCATCTCCATCAGCAGGGCCACCAGCGCCTCGCCGTGCGCGCCGCGCTTGCCGCCGCTGACCGCCGGCGCCGCGCGCGGCGGCTCCAGCGTGGCAGCGGCCAGCACTTCGTTGACGTAGGCCAGCCATTCCGGGTACAGCGCGGCCAGATCGCAGCCCACGCCCTGGGCCAGCATCGCCTGCTCCAGTTCGTCCATCTCGAACAATTCGCCCACGTAATGCCAGCAGCGCTCCAGCGCCAACCGGCAGAATTCGCGGCTTTGCCGGCTGCCGTCGCCCAGCCTCACCACCCAGCCGCTGCTGCGGCGCAGGTGGTAAGTGGCCTCTTTCAGCGCCTTGGCGGCGATGGCGGCCACTTCCGCGTCCACCGAATCCGACAGCTCGCGCAGCAGCAGGCAATGCCAGCTGTCGAACAGGAACTGGCGCATCTGGGTGTCGGCGAAATTGCCGCGGGTCAGCTCCACCAGCAACACGTTGCGGAAGGCCTGGGCGTCGCGGCCATAGGCCAGATCGTCCTCGCTCTGCGCCGGCGTCAGCCCGCGGCCGGCGGCGTCCAGCCACAGCCGCGCCTGGCCCAGCAGGTCCAGCGCCACATTGCTCAGCGCCAGGTCTTCTTCCAGCGTGGGCGCGTGGCCGCACCATTCGCATAAGCGCTGCGACAGGATCAGCGCGTTGTCGCCCAGGCGCAGCAGGTATTCCGCGCGCAGGTTTTTCAATTCCGGATGCAGGGTCACAGGTGTTGCACTCCCTCTGGCACCTCGTAATAGGTGGCGTGGCGGAAACCCTTGTCCGCCGCGGTCTCGAACCACGGTGCACGCTCCACCTCGCCGCTGCTCACCAGGTCTTCGGCGGCCACCAGCCACAGGCTGACGAACTCGCCGCGGCGGGTGAACACGTCGCGCGCGTGCTGCAGCGCCATCGCCGCGTCGCTGGCCTGCACGCTGCCCACGTGGCGGTGCGCCACGCCGTTCTGGCTGCGCGCGAACACTTCCCACAGCTTCCACTCATGCATCTCGTTCTCCTTGCGGCCCCGCCGCCAGCTTGGCGGCGTGGCAGGCGGCGGCTTCTCGCACCCAGGCGCCCTCGTCCCAGGACCGGCGACGGCTGGCGAGACGCTCGCGGTTGCACAGGCCCTGGCCCCGGATCACCCGGTTGAATTCGTCCCAGTCGATGCGGCCGATCTCGTAATGCCCGGTGTCCGGGTTGAAGCGCAGATCCGGGTCCGGCACCGTCAGGCCCAGGTGCAGCACTTGCGGCACGGTCTGATCGACGAACTTCTGGCGCAGGGTGTCGTTGGAATACAGCTTGACGCCCCAGCGCATCGAGCGCTGCGAGTGCACCGAATCCTCGTCCGGCGGGCCGAACACCATCACCGTCGGCCACCACCAGCGGTTGAGCGCGTCCTGCGCCATCCGCCGCTGCGCCGGCGTGCCCTCCGCCAGCCGCCGCACCAGATCGAAACCCTGGCGGTGGTGGAAGCTCTCCTCCTGGCAGATGCGCACCATGGCGCGGGCGTACGGGCCGTAGGAACAGCGCGACAAGGGCACTTGGTTGACGATGGCGGCGCCGTCGGTCAGCCAGCCGATCATGCCGACGTCCGCCCAGCTCAAGGCCGGATAATTGAAAATATTCAGGTACTTGGCCTCGCCGGCCAGCAGCTGCCCGTAAGCCTGCTCCCGGCTCAGGCCCAGGCTCTCCAGCGCGCTGTACAGATACTGGGCGTGGCCGGCCTCGTCCTGCACCTTGGCCAGCAGGATGCATTTGCGGCTGAGGCTGGGCGCGCGGGTGATCCAGGCGCCCTCCGGCAACATGCCCACGTATTCGGAATGGGCGTGCTGCGCCATCTGCCGCTGCAAGGTGCGGCGGTAGGCCTCCGGCATCCAGTCCTGCGGCTCTATCTTTTCGCCGCCATCTATCCGCTGTTGAAACGCCTGCTCCAGCGCTTCCAGGTGCTCCGTCGTCGCCATCGGTCAGCCTCTCAGGTAATCCAGCAGGCTTTGCGGCTCCGCCGCCGCCTCCGGCTGACGGTCCAGGGACTGGTTCCAGCGCAGCGCGCTGAACACCTCGCGCAGGCCGTCGTCGTAATCGCGCTGCCAGCTCCAGAACTGCTCGCGCGCCACGCGCTTGAGCACCTTGCCGGTGGAGCCCACCGGCAGCGCGTAATCGTCGCCGAGCACGCCCACGCACACGGTGTAGTCCGGCAGCGCGCCGCGGCCCTTGAACGGGAAGCAGTCCAGCGCCTGGCGCAGCACCTCGTCCGCGTCCAGCGCCGCGCCGGCCTTGCCGCGCGCCAGCACCAGCACCGCCTCTTCGCGCGTCGGCCCGCGCGAAACGCCGATCACGCTGACGTCGAACAGATCCGCATGACTCAGCAAATGCTCTTCCAGCAGCAAGGTGTAGGCCGGCTCGCCCAGCGGCGTCGGCACCGCGTCCACGATGCGGTCCAGGTGCACGAACTCGCCGTTGTCCAGGCGCAGGCCGATGTCGCCGGTCAGCCAGTAGCCGTTCAGCGTGGTCAGCGCGGTCAGATGCGGCTGGCCGTAATAGCCCGGCGTCACCGTGGGGGAACGCACGCCGATATAGCCCGGCTGGCCGTCCGGCAGCAGCTCGCCCTGCGGGGTGAGCACATCGCAGCGCGCGTAGGACGCCGCCGCGCCCACGGTGCGCTTGCTGGCCACCTGTTCCGGCGTGGACACCTTGAAGAACTGCGACATGCCCAGCTCGGACGCGCCGAACATATCGGTGAAGCGGCCCCGCGGCGCCAGGCGCAGCAGTTGGCGGATATGCGCCTCGTGCGCGGTGTCGCCGGTGTTGTAATAACGGCGCACCGAGTCGAAATAGCCGTCCGGCAGGTTCAGTTCCGCGAAGGAGGCGTAAGTCTGCGAAAACGCGGTAACGATGGTGGGCTGGAAGCTGGCGATCAGATTGGCCGCCACCTGGCCGGTTTGCGTCGCCAGCGCCAGCGCCGGCAATTGCAGCATGGTGGCCGTCATCAGATAGCTGACGCCGGCCGCGTGGGTGGGCGGCATCGCGGTGGCCAGCTTGTCCTCGTCTTGCTCGACAAAGCCGCGCAGGCGCTCGCGCTTGCCGTTGAAGAACTGCGCGTGGCCAAACAAGACCGCCTTGGGAATGCCGGTGGTGCCGGAGCTGTGGCACACCATCACGATGTCCTCGTCCTTCACCGCCGCCGGCCAGCCGGAGGCCGGCAGCGGCGCCAGCGCCACCGCCGCGCCGGCGTTAAAGCCCGCGTCCAGCGCGGTGAGGCCGCGCAGCGCGCCGGCCAGGTCCCAGCGCGCGTCGGTTTCCTTGTCGTAGACGAACACGTCGAAGCGGTTGCGCTGCGCGTACAGCGCCGCGATGTCGGCGCGCAGATGACCGTTGATCAGCACCGGCACGCAGCCCAGGCTGCCCAGCGCCAGGAAATGCAGGAAGGACGGAATGCCGTCGCCCAGGAACAAGCAGACATGCCGCCCCGCCTGGATGCCCTGCTGGCGGTACCAGGCCGCCAGATCGCTCACCAGATGGAACAGGCTGTCCAGGGAAAAGGACTGATAGGCGTTGCCGCGCGGGCCGATAAAAGGCTTTTCCAGGAACAGATAGTCTTCCCGGCTGCCGCCGTAGGCGGCGTGGGCCTTGAACAGGAAATTGCCGGCGCCCAGTTCCGGATCGTTGAACAGCGCGTCCCAGGCTTGCTTTTTAATCAGGTGGTCCATGTCGGTGTGTGTCTGCTGGCGTTGGTTTAGCCCGCCGCTTGCGGCCAGGCGGGTGGGTGGACTGTCTGCGAGCCCGCTCGCGCTCTCGCGAGCGGACCCCTGGTCAGGCGCTTACTGGCGCATGCCGACGGCGAGCCGGTTCATGCCGTTCATCAGCGCGATGGCGAAGGTCAGATCGGAAATCTCCTGATCGCTGAAATGCGCTTTCAGCGGCAGATAGGCGGCGTCGTCGGCGTGGCTGTCCACGACATAAGTCAGCGCCTCCGCCCATTCCAGCGCGGCCTTCTCGCGCTCGCTGAACTGGGCGCTGACGCGCCAGCCGGCCAGTTCCGCCAGACGGCGGTCGCTTTCCTCGCGCTCGCGCAGGGCCTTGGTGTGCATGTTCAGGCAGAAGGAACAACCGTTGATCTGGGACACGCGCAGATAGATCAGCTCGATCAGCGGCAGGCCCAGCACGCTCTTTTCCAGGCCCTGCTTCACCAGGCGGAAACCCTGCAGCAGTTCCGGGGACAATTCGTAATACGCAAGACGCAAGCTACTCATGATCAACACTCCTAAATTTGGATAAGGACAGGAAGCGGGCGCGGCCCGGCCGCGCCCGGAAACTTCAGACGCGGCGCGCGCCCGGCGCCGCTTCCAGCGAACTGGCCAAGTACACCAGCGCGGCGCAGGCGGCGCAGGTGAGCACGCTGAAATTCAGCGACAGCTTCAGGCTCTGGAACGCGGCCATGCTCAGGGCGAACACCAGCAGCAGCGCCGCGCTGATCCAGGCGGAGGCGCGCAACTGCACGCCCAGCAGCAGGGTCACGCCCAACACCGCCTCCAGCGCGTTCACCGCCCAGGCCAGCACCGGAATCAGACCGGCCGGCGCCCACGGGCACAGCTTGGCCACATGGCGATAGAAGTTCTCCATCGTTCCCCAGGACACCCCCAGCTCGCCCATATGGCCCCAGAAGCCGAAGCGATCCGCCACCGCCGACAAAAACGCCGCCGCCAACGCGAACCGGGCCAACAGCAACACCGCCTTCCAGGCGCTTTCCTTTTGCATGCCTAAACCTCCCAATCGATATGGATGCCAACCCGCGACGGCGCGCCGCCAAGTTATGCAATATGGATTACACTGTAATAGACATACTCGATACGCATAAGGGACAAGAATGAATTTTCCGACCATGACAAAGCGCATGAAGGCATTTGGAAACCGGAAAGACGGCGCGCGGATCGCCAAGCGGCAAACCGCGCAAACCATTGAAAAGAAAAAGATGTTTAATAGAGATCAGATCTCGCGGGACGGCGCCGCGCCGACGCCCGCGCCGCGGGGACATGACCCCGTCGCCGCCCGGCGGGCATGACCCCGTCCGCGCCGCCGCCTGTCCAGACGGACAGCCTGGCTCGGCAAAAACACCCTTTACCCGCCGCCCCCGCCGCGCTTAAATGACAGGCTTATCCACAACGAAGAGCCGCCGACAACACCTCGCGGAGAAGCTGAGCCAAGACGCGCCGACGCAGAAAACGAAGTTTCTGCGAAGCTACAGCACCCGTCGTACGACCAAAAGGCGGACGCAGGATCAGGGGTTTTGTTCGTGGATCTAAAGGCACACACCATGCGCCGCCTCCTGCTCCCCCTCATCGCCGCCAGCCTGACCCTGGCCGGCGCCGCCCAGGCCAAAACCCTGAATTTCTCCGGCTACGTCTGGGAAATCCGCAACCAGATCCAAAGCGGCCCCGGCCCCAACGATTGGGACGAGAACAACGCCTGGGTGGACGCCCAGGGCCGGCTCCACCTGAAGATCACCCAACGCGGCGGCAAGTGGAGCAGCGCCGAGGTCTACCTGCCGCAGCGGCTGGGCTTTGGCCGCTACCAGTTCAAGCTGATAGGCCGGCCGGACCTGTTCGACGACAACATCGTGCTGGGCCTGTTCAACTACCCGACGCCGGACGTGGGCCCGGACGCCAGCAATGAAATCGACATCGAATTCGCCCGCTGGGGCAACCGGCAAAACCCGATGGGCAACTACACCGTCTACCCGGCCGTGCCCGGCCCCAAGCCCACCTCCTACGCCTTTGAACCGCACCTCAACGGCGACTACAGCACCCACCGCTTCAACTGGAACGCCAGCCGGGTGCTCTACCAATCGCTGCACGGCCACCAGGACGGCGACCTGTATGAAATGGCGCGCTGGAACTTCGCCCCGGCGGACCCCACGCGCCTGGTGCCGCAGCAGCCGCTGCCGCCCCACATCAATCTATGGCTGTTCCAGGGACGGCCGCCCAAGGACGGCAAGGAAGTGGAGATCGTGATCAAGGAGTTCTCCTTCATCCCGGCCGCCGCCAAATAAGCACGCAGCGGCATTTTCGCGGCGACAACGACAAAACCCGGCCTGGCGGCCGGGTTTCTCACTGAATACAAGATTCGTCAAAGCTTGATCAGGGCCAGCCGCTTAGGCCAATAACGCTCCAACAAGGCAAACAGGATGGCCGCGGTCTCCACGTCCATCACCCCGCGGTAATCGCTGGCGCGGAAATGCATCTGGAAGGCGCGCACCAAGCTGACGAAACCGGCGTCGCCGCCCGCCGCCGCCTCCTCGTAGCCGTAATGCTTGAACGCCTCCAGCATCTTCTCCCGGCCGGGCAAGCCCTGCTGCTGGAACCGCCGCGCGTATTTGCGCTGCGTCTCCGCCTCCGGCCACGCGCCCACCCCGGCCAGGTGCAGTTCCCGCCACGGGAACATCGGCCCCGGATCGCTCTTGCGGCCCACGGCGATGTCGGAATGGCCCAGCACGTTCACCGGGCTGATGTCCGGATAGCGCGCCAGGATGTTCCGCGCCAGCTCCGTCACCGCCGCCACCTGCTGCGGGTGATAGGGCGGAAACACCATGCCGCCCTTGTCCTCCCGCGCCAGATTGACGATTTCCACGCCGATGGACGAATCGTTCAGATTACTGCGGCCATCCCAGGCACTGGCGCCGGCATGCCAGGCACGGTCGTTCTCGTCCACCAGATTGAACAGATTCATCTGCTTGAAGCCGGCCTGCTGATAGCTGGGGTCGCAAGGGTCCGGCGCCAGATAATGCGCGCTCACCTGGCCGGAGCCGGTCAGCGCCTTGATGGAGCCGGCGAAGTCCAGCGCGGTGTAATGCAGGATCAGGAAACGGACGCGTTTGTTGAAGCCTTGGACCGAGCGATAGGTATTGAACAGGATGGGCGTCATGAAGAATCTCCAGGAGGGGAATGGGAAGGGATGCGGCCGGCCAGACAGCCGGCACATAGAGTCTGAGTCCCCCCGGCCGCAGGGGTTCGGCGGGAGTGACGGGTGTCATCCCCGCCAAGACGGCGCATGAACCTGATATTTTCGGTGGAATACCCGCCACAACCAAACCATACCGGCCATCGCCTAGATTACGATGATGGCGGCACGGAGATGCATCACTCGCGCCTCACACCGTGGTCAGCTCTTTCAAAGCCCCGCCACTTAAGCATAGCGGCGGCATAGACAAACCATCAAACAATGGCCTTAACCAAAAATGAAGTCACCGCGGCGACCCCCATCTCTCGGCAAGGCTTGGCCATCAGGTCAAATCGGCACTTCTACACCTGAGACCAAGATAATTTTTCTCACGGCCACGCCCGTGAAATTATTCCAGGCAGATAACCGTGCCACAACATAACGGAACCTTATTTATTCCGCCCGCCGATACCAGACCGTTTCCCCATATTGAGAATCAGGAAACACCGGTATGGCCTCACCTGCCGTAAAGCTGCGACACGCATCAGGCCTAGCTGGCGTCCACCAGACACCGGCATGAGGGCACGCTTGTCCACCCTCAACCCGCCCGCTGCTTGGCTGGTTTTTAGGGTAGAAACCTTCGGGGGGGACCTCAAGGAATTGCTTGGGGATACGCCGAATCAGCGTCCAGCGGGATGGATACACATCCTGCTCATCATCCCACCAGCCCTCTTCATCCTTGCTTAGGCCCTGACGCACCGAAATGCCAGGCTCTTCTGGCCACCATCGCCCTGGGTGCAGAAACTGCGCAGCCGTATTTTCGGAGTCCGGCAAATAAACACCGCACTCCTTGACCTGATCGCCAGGACCAATCACGACTGAATGGTCCAATTCATAAACTGGAATCTGTTTAGGAAGGAGGATATTCGTTCCACCTAAGACTCCACTGGGATCACTAAAATCACAATGCCTGCTTAAGCTTCCTTCCTGCCATTCCCCACCAATAGTTGCACCGATAACCTTATCTAATGCAATCGCCTTGAACAAAGCATCCCAAAACATTGTTCCCAGTGGCTCGGACATCCAACTGGCATCAAACTCACTGATATTCTTGTTAATGCTACGACCATGAGTTCCAACTAAGCCACGAAAGGCTTGAGGATCGCCATGGCTTCGTAAAATGCAACCTTCGATCAGACCATCCAGGCTGGAGCGTAGATTGGGTAACACGAGACTTCCCCACACGACGTCGGGCTGCTCGCTAGTATGGTGCCGCCGTAAATCGGCAGGCAGATTTTGCATGAACTCGTCCAGACATTGCTCGCCCAATCGCACTGCCTCGCGCATCGCGTCACGTGCATTGCAGAAGTGCTCGAATGAAACGAGATATTCCAGCAAATAAACTTCCTGTGGCTGCAACGGGGGCATGACTAAGATCCTTTACACCTCGAGAACGGAACACAGCCAAGCGCAGCAGAGAAGGGCCAAGCATTCTAATCTATTCCCCTCTGCGAGACAGGCTACCGCCAAGCATGTTAGGGATAAAAACCGTTAGGAGGAACTTGGAGAAATTGGCTTTCTACGCGCCGAACCAAGGTCCAAGTCGGCACCACCTGCCTCTCCCGCTCCCAATCGCCGAATTGATCCCGTTGCAGACCTTGATGTACCGATATCTCACCCATACCCCGCGCATTCAGCAAGTCAGGCTTCAACTGATTGGTGCGATAGGGATGCAGAAACTGAGCGCAAGCATGATCCACATCCGGCAGGTAAACACCAGAAATCTCCACCTTATCGCCAGGTCTCACCATCACACTGCCATCCAGTTCATAAGCGGGAATGGCTGGAGGCAGGTCCAATGGCCCCCAGTTCAGCTCATCGTAGCGAAAAGACAAATCTCCCTCCTCCCAACGGCCCTCGCAAGTTCTGTTGAAATTTATATCCAGCCTGCTAGCTCTACTTTCAAAGTCGCCGATGCGCTCTAACTCATCCTGCCCCATCCAACCGTGCCAGTACTCGTTGCCACCACGTAAAGCTCCACGAACACCACCGCCCCCACGAAACACATTGGCATCATCATGAGTCCGCTCAATATAGGTGTTTATCAAGTTTTGCAACGTTGCTCGATAGTTAGGCAGTAGAACAGTTCCCCAGGTCACATCTGGTTGCTCGGATAGATGATTTGAACGCAAAGTGGCCGGTGCGGTATTCATATACCGCTCCAGCGCCTGCTCATGCGAATAAACAACCTGTCTCCAGGCGTCGCGAAGCTCGCCTATGTACGCCAACGATACAAAACGTTCTAGCAGAAAACACTCTTGTGGATGAAGTGTCACCCCAGGTCACCTAGTAGTACCAATGGATACCACACAGCCTCCTCCATGGAGCTGATAGCCTCCTCAGAGGTATAAGCATCAAGGTCAGGCTCCTCACTCATCTCGCGAAGATAATTGACGATGTTGTCGTCCACTTGCTTTTCTAAATGGAAGCGGAACAAGGGGGGCATTAGCCGCCCTTGCTGGACAAACTCAATATGTAGATGCTCCAGTCCTTCGTTCAGCACTTGCTTGGGCACCCACACGCCATTACGGGGGCAGATCTCCCCGGTTTTGCAACTGAGCGAGTAATCAAGCTCATATTTGGGATACCCCTCTGGAACGGGGATCAAGCCGTGAGCCTGCCAGAAGTCCAAGTCATAGGAGGCTCCTTTGGCAAACCCTTCATTCCGGCCTACGCAATTGGTTTGCTCATCCCCCCACAACTTGCCGTGCCAATAGACGTTGCCCAGTGCTTGCGCACCCACACCGCAAAGGCTGGACATGTGTTCAAGGGCCGTATTCCATGCTCGGTCTTCCGCGGGAGCGCGCCAACCATATATGTTCTGCTCCGCCAAACCCCTGAAGTCGCGGTTGGTATCTGATAGCTGGCCATACATCGGCATGTAGTCGCCATAGCGCACACACTCAATGCGACGACGGATTTCTTCAGCATGATTCAGATAGCGCGACACCCAACCATCCAGATTACCGATGCCATGGCCGTCGTGTTTGGTCAACAGGCAATTGAATAGGTCCGCAAAGTCTTCGGTCGCCTGAGCGCAAGCTTCGTAGTAGGGAATGGAAGTGACGTAGTTCAGAAACCACGCTTCACGGTTAAGCTCTCTCATTGCTTGGGTGATTAGCATAGGGATGGTGAACCTGGCGTCACGACATCATCCTTACCGCCACAGCTACAAGCTACGCCAATACAACGAATGCGTCTGGTATTTCCAGATACGATTGCTCTCCGCCTCATAGAACCAGGCAAACGCGGAACCGTCATTGGTTTCACTCCATTTGCGGCCTCCATCGGTGCTGGTCAAGGTGATCGAATCCCGCATCGCCTGGCCTGGCTGCTGGCTGTCTCCCGCCAGCACCAACTGATCCTGCTTGCCGACAAACAAGGCGCCGGGAATCACATGCGGCTCGAAACCATGGCGCAGCGCCTCCTCGCCCTGCTTCCACAACACATAGGCCGCCGGCCGCAATTGTTCCTCCGCCACCTTCTCCGGCTGCAACTGACCTTGCAAGGCAATCAAATGCAGGCCGCCGCCCAAGGCCGGCTTGATGTCGACGATGGACTGCTGCTTGAACACCGCCTCCGGGCGCATCCATTTCAACGGCAGATCCTCCGCCTTGACATCCCAAGGCAAGCTATACAACAAGGCGCTTTCCTCCACCGCGCCGAAGCTGCCGCCCAAGCGCGCCTGCCGCACATAGAACGACAGGCGCAAAGTGCCGTCCTCCGCCAGATCGAAAGCGTCAAAACGAGCGCGGGTGTCCGGCACCATGGGCGACAAACCATTGCCGTCCGGATTGGCCATCAGCCGCTGATTGGCCCAGGAGGGCATCGGCAAGGCCTCCCAATGCTCACCGCCGTCGCGGGTGCGCCAGATACGCATGCCTTCCGCCACCAGATAACCACGTTTGCCGTCGTTCAAGAACAGCGGCTGGCCAGGCTGGATGCGTTCCGGCCATGGCAACTGCCGCCAGTTGACACCACCATCCTCGGACTTCCACAAAGCGTGCCAGCTTTGACCATAGCCGTCGGCTCCCGCCGGCAGCTTGAAATTCATCCAGTCCGTGGAGACATAGATGGTTTTCCAATCGGCGGACAACCACCAGGCTCCATTCTGCCCGCGCTGCTCGAAAATGCGCTTGACCCCGTGTTCCATATCACCGCGCAGCAGCCTGACCGTGGAGCGGTTGCTAACCTCCTTGACGTCATTCATCCAAGGTTCCTGCACCTCCGGCACCCCAGGCCGACTACGCTCGGCCACAGGCTTGAACTTGATCTCTGGACCAATCGGCTTAAAAATGATGAGTTGCCGACCCTGGACGCGCAGATCGCCGCCGCCATAAGGCTTGTCTTGTTCCATCAACTCAAGTTGATGCGTCCAGGGGAAAGCAACCCGATACAAGTTAGCTCCGGCAATGGCCAGGACCACAATAGCCACACTGAGATATACCGCACGCCTCGTCACCTTGCCATCGTCTCTCTTTAAAACACAGCCACAGTCAAATCCAGTGGCTACATGTTCAAGCCATAGAACTTATGCTAGCGCTACTTCCCAACAGGCTCTGCCGGCAAAGGCGGATCTTGATAACCTTCGTCAATAACCACGCCCTGCGCACGCAATTTAGCTTCTTTTATATTGCGTTCCTGCTTCCATTTCCGTGCAGCCGCACTCCATAAACTACGCCAATGATCACGCTCTTCAAATTCAAAATTTGAGCTGAATTGCTGCTCAGCACTGCTTATGCTGACGTTCAACAAATAAGCGCCAGGCTTGGCAGGGTCCATGCGCTGCATATCCCTGTCAAACTCCAAACTCAGAAAAGCATCCTTTGCATAGAAGCTCCAGCGGGTCCTAGCCGGCATTGTCATCCACTCCGTCAATGACAACTCATAGTCAGGGTCTAATGCCCCATGCTTCTGCACAGCGTACTCATAAGCTGCTTTGCCACTCAAACGCGGGTCCGTCTCTTCGATATACTTCTGCCAACCTGCAGCGCGAATCGATTTGACCAAATTCCATACATAACGTCTTGCCACGTCATGCTCTATCGAGGACTGAGAGGACAAGCCTGCGCTTAGCTGTATGCTATCGATGCCTTCTTTTTTATCCATATCCTGTGTGCCAGTCACACTGAGCACCCGTTGAATTTCCAGACTATGGCTACCATGCTCTAAACGTACAACTATGGATTGCTTGGTGCGCAAAGGCTGAATTTTATAAAAATTAACCCCTGCTGGTTGTGCATTGACATGCACAATATCACCATATTTATTTTTCCAGTCTACTCCACCTTGATTCAAGGCTATTGATATTTTTTCAGGATAATTCATTTTTCCCTTCTCTTTTTCTTTTCCTTCAGGAAGATAGGCATATGCAGCAACTACGGCGCAGCCAATCAAGACTGCAAGTAGAATGATTTTTTTCACAACCACACCGTTCAGATGACTAGTTTGAAACATACCATGCAGCCATAGTTGCAAGCTCTTTTTCCATAAATGGTTTCTTGCGCTTCATCAACTCATGGAAATCATTTGCTGCGCTACGAATCCAAGTCATTCGACTATTATAGTCTTCTAAGACTGTTTCTTCTGGGGCAGACGACTTCATACTTTTATCTGAAGTTTTGCATTCATGTGTAAAAATCAACTCTAAATCAGGAGAAAACCAGCTCATCCAACCTCTTTGCCGTTGCACCCATTTTGCGAATTTATCATCCTCATACATTAATGGTTGCAAAACAATTTGCTGTTCATGCTCTGCCACTTTCAACAAATGATCTAACTGCAATTTTTCTCGTTGAGTTCCCTTGCTACTATTTTCGATAGCCTTTACGGTTTTGAAAGACTCTATTATATAGGATGAGAGCTTAAGATAATTTAATGTCGGCAATGCTGTTTCTGCCCAAGGGAAGCGCTTCAAATTATCTAACACTTGCTTATGGCAGCCATCACTCCCTCTTGCACTCAAACAATCTTCAAAAGTAGCAGCACTATAACTATGATACCAATGAGTAGGAGCGATATCTTGAAAAAGCCAGAAGTTCCCTTTCCCCAACCCATCTCTCACATAGCCAAAATCCCAGTTTTCACCAAGCTTCGGCATAAACTTCCCGGCATCCACTCGAATTAAATCCAAAGTACATGCCACTGTTTTACTAGCAAAAGCACCCAGCGCCATCCAATAATAACGCCCCTTTTTTTTAGGGTCGCCATAATCTTCTAGCTCTAGGTAAAATCGGGAATAAGTCGCTGAAATCACTCTAGCCCTTTGCGCATAATCTGCCATTAGAGCCCGCACAGGTCTAAAAGTGTAACCTTGCTCTCTCCTAGACAGGCGATCATAGGCAAACTGCTGTGCTAATGACCACATTGTGTCACAACCTGCTTCAATTTTGCACACGGAGCCATCTTGAGTATTAGTAGTGGCTATCTTGCGTAAAGTATCAGTCGCCATGGCAATTATTTTTCATCTAAGGGAAGAATTTCGCTCCAAACCATTTGAGCTTCTAATGGTGTGGCAGCGCTAGTATGAATACGCTGATTACTGCCATCTGGTTTAATTTGATGAAGCAATTGATTCTTGCCATCATGAATTGCAAGTGTAATTCCCTTGAGTGGCTTGCCATCGGGCCCAAGAACCTGAAATTTCTCATCATATAAGTCTGCACTTGGAAATCCCTTCATATTGACCCCAATACTCGCCGGCCCGCTCATCTGATGGCTGGCGCCCTTCACCGATACCTTGCCGGGGCAATGCAGTTCGATATTGCCGCCGGCGATGCGGATGTAAGCGCCGCCGCTGACGTTGAGCAGGATTTCCTGTTTGGCCGCCACGGTAATTCTTTCCTTGCAGGCGGTGACGGTCACGTCCTTGTCCGCGGAGACTTCAATGCTGTCGCTCTGCGCTTGCAGCTGCACCTTGCCCTTGGCGGCGATCAGCTTCAACGCGATCTGATCCTTGACCCCGGTGACGAACAAGCTGATGTGCTGGCCCACGTTATGGATCCAGCGACGGCCCGAGGTTTGGTTGCTGTCCCGCTGCGCCACCAGGTCCAGATTGGTCCCCGCCGCCACGGTCTGGTTTTGCTGGCTCAGGCTGGCGATGCCGGCCGGCGCGGACAGCACGATTAGCGGTTGCTGACCGGCTTGGTCCTTGGCGGTTTTGCCGTCCTTGTCGGTGTTGGAACCGGCTTCCCAGGCTTTCAAGGCGGCGGCCTGGTGTTGCAGATGGCCTTCGGTTT
>NZ_JBMDJX010000023.1:0-75912 GCF_057809415.1 Chromobacterium sp. FG22
AGCACTTACACCTATCGGTTATTCGTTCTGTTAAAGATCGGTGCAGATCGCTGCGTTTCGTTTCCGTCGCTGCGTTGTCTGCTGAGGAGGCGAACTATACGTCAGACCCCTAAACCCGTCAACACCTTTCGACACAAAAAAGCGCCCTATTGCATTAAGTCATTGAATTGCAATGAAAGCACTGACGAGCGCTGGCGCTCAGCCCTCTTCGCGCCGGCCGGAATCCCTTGGCAGCGGGCTGACTTCCTGCAATCGCCGATAGTCGATATGGTCGTTTTCTTCCGCGTCGGTATAGATCAGGTCGGCAAAAGCGTGATTCCAGCGAATGTCCTGGTGCGAAAAGGTGTGACGCGCCACCATGGGCTGAATAGTGGTTTCATCGATGCCGTTGATGGACAGAATCAGTTGCGCGCGCGCAGCCGCCAACGATTCGGCGTCGCGACCATATAAGGGACTCCCCTCCTCCAGCTTGTGCACCAGCGTCCAGCCGAGCACGAACATAGGATGCTGGTCGCGCACCAGTTCCAAATCGTGAAGTTTGCGGAAACTCACGCCCTCGGCGCTGACCTCATGCTGCAGCAGCCGCAAGCGGGCGCTGGCGTCGATGATCACATTATTTCTGGCATTGGCCGCGCGCAGCATCAACGCGGGCTTGCCGTCCAGCAAGCGCACCACCGGACTATGGGTAAACACGATGCGCGCCCTGGGCCGCGAAAAGCGGGCGAAGGTGACGCCGGTGATCAGCGCGATGCTCATCATGCCGATGAAGATTTCCAGCATCGAGACCCAATGGGCGTACAGGCTTTGCGGATGCATATCGCCGTAGCCGACGGTGGCCAGCGTTTCCACGCTGAAGAAGAAGGCGCCGAGGAAACCCGGCGGATACTGGTTGGCGATGCCGCCGGCCCGCGCCTGGTAGAGCCCGGCGAACAATAGATTCAGCGCGATGAAGGCGGCGGCGATGAATAGATAGAAGCGCGGCCAGCTGATGGTCATGCAGAAATGGTAGAGGTCTTGCAGCGAGTGGCGAGGGACGCTGTGAAGGTAGACGCTGCGGCCCCCTACTTCTACGCGCCGAGCCGGCTTGTTATCGGGGGAAGTCATGAATGGCCAGCCCGTCCTTGAGGTGGGAATGGCTGATTGTGTGAAGATCGCGAACCGGCGTCAATAAACCCGAAGGCCATCGACGCCCTGGTCACCCTCCAACGTTGCCGCTGGAGCCGTTTCTAGCCCAGCGACAACAGCGACACCACCCGGTAACGGCTGACGCCGATCAGGGCCGGCACCAACTCATAGAAGTTGCGATAGCCGTCAGGCTGATTCAGACGCGCGTTGAAATCGGACACGAACTGGCTGGCCCAGCTTTGTTCGTTCATATGCGACAGCTGTTCGATGGAGTGCTGCGCCTCGGCGATCGCGCTATTGATCGCCGCGCGGGTTTGCTGCAGTTGGCCGATGGAGCGCACCACGCTTTGCAGCGCCTGGCGCACCTGGGCGTGGTCGCCCACTTTCCAGCGCTCGGGCTGAAACGCTTCGGCCTCCGGCTGCAGCTTGAGCCGCTGCGGAATGCCGCCGGGAAAACGAATGCCGCCGCCGCGCACGGTCATGCGCTCGCTGAGCGCGCCCCATTGCGATTCCGGCACGCTGAACGCCAGTTGTCCGTCTTCATTCATTTCCGCGCGCACGCCGCTGGCGGCGAGACCGCGATTGAAGCGGCGCAGGAGGTCCTCTTCTTCGGACGCTCCGCCCACTTGCACCGACGCCGGCGCCGCGCCGGATTCCCCGGTGGAGAACACCAGGGTTTCCGCCTGGCCGCCGGACAGGGCGGCCAGATCCAGGCCTTTGACGGTGAAGCCCTGGCGCGCGTCGGCGGCCAGATGGAAGCGCAGCTGGCCGTCCAGGCTGCCGCCGCTGGCGGTCTGGCGCTTGCGCCACTGCTCATTGAATTGCTCGAGCTGGCGCTGCAAATCGCCCTGATTCAACTGGCGCTGGGTCAGTTCGCGACTGAGTCCGGATTTGACGCCTTCCAGTTGACCCAGCAAACCGTCGACGAAGGACAGGGCCTGCTGCGCCGAGGTCAGTTGCTCGTTGAGTTGGGCGCTGTAGCGCCAGCCCGAGGCCGGCGCGCCGCGCACTTGCGCGGCCGGCTGCGCCTGCGGCGCCGGCGCGCGCTCGATCACGCTGGCGGCGGCGACCGCGCCGGCGTCCTTGCCCCAGCGCTTGCCGCTTTGTTTGACGTTGACGGAGGAAATCGGGGTGTTCATGCCGCGCTCGATCAAATCACGTCAAACAGGGACAGCTGACTGACGCGGCCGTACGCTTTTTGGCTGGCCTGCAGCGCCATGGTGTAGCCGTTCATCTGAATGAAGGCGTCGGCGTAGTCCAGGCTGCCCAATTTGGTCATGGTCTGCTTATTGGAAAGGCTGACGTTGTCGTGATTGAGGGCCAGCGTTTTCATGATGTTCTGCGTGCCGCCCAGTTGGGCGATCTTGCTGGAGATGCCTTCCAGCGCCTTGTCGCTGGCGTTCATCGCGCTGCGGATGTCGGCGGCGACGGTCGGATCCTTATTGTCCAGCGCCGGGTCTTCCAGCCGGCCTATGGTTTTGTCCAGCTGATTGAGGATGTCGGCCATGTTTTCCAGGGTGACGTTGGACGCTTGGGTAATGCCGTCGCCCACCACCACTTGCTGCTTGTCGGTATTGCCGGTGAAGCTGTAGCGGCTGCCCGCCGGCTGGGCGGCGTCGTAAGCGAGGGCGGCCACCGCCGGCTTGGAGCCGGAGAACATGTAGCGGCCTTCGGCGTCCTTGGTGTTGGCCGAGTAGAACAGGCTTTCGCGCAGGCTGCGCAGCGGCGTCGCCATCGCCTTGAGATCGTCCACCGGCGGGTTGTTGGCGGCCGCGGTCAGCAGGTCCTTGGCGTCGCGAATGTCCAGGCTGATGCTGTCCAGGATGGATTCGTTCTTGGACAAGGCGGAGCTGAGCGCGCCGATGTTTTGCTGGTACTGGTCCAGCGCGGCTTCTTCGCGCTGCAAGCGCAACAGGCGCACGCTGGCGATGGGGTCGTCCGACGGCGCCAGCAGCCGGTCGCCGCTGGACATGCGTTGCAGCAGCTCGGCCAGCGCGGAGTTGCTGGTCTGCATCGCCAATTGCATGGTGGACAGGTATTGATTGCTGGAAACGCGCATGCTGTCTTCCTTACAAGATGGACAAGGTGCTTTCGAACAGCTGGTTCGCCACGCTGATCACCTTCATATTGGCCTGGTACATTTTCTGGAACTCCAGCAGGTCCATCGCTTCTTCGTCGCGATTGACGCCGCTTGTGTTGTGCCAGCTCTTTTCCGCTTCGGCGCGAATCACCTTGGCGCTTTCCAAGCCGGATTTGTTCTGCTTGCTGCTGACCGCCAGCTTGCCCACCATTTGCGAGTAGGCGTCGCCTATGGTGACGGCGCCGACGCCGGGCATGGTGATTTTCTGCTGCTGCAGGCCGATCACCGCCAGCAGATTGCTATTGTCGCCGGGCTTGGCCGGATCGCCGGAGAAGCCCAGCTCGGCGGAGGTGATGCCGCTGGTTTTCAGGATGCCGTTGACGCCGGAGGCGTCGTAGACGAATAGCGGCTTGCCCGGCTGGCCGTTGCTGTCGTAGCCCAGCGCCAATTGGTCGTTGACGCGCTTCGCCATTTCGCTGGCCAGGGTTTTCACCTGCGCGCGCATCGGGCGCACGGTCTGGATTTCGTATTGATTGAGCCCGCCCAGCTGGCCGCCCAGACCGTCGCCGGCCAGGGTGTATTTGTCCTTGGAGAAGTTCAGCGTCAGCACCTGGCTGCCGTCCGGCTGGCTGGTATTGCTCAGCGTGGCCGCCTGGGTGTCCGCCACCAGCGGCAGGCCGGTCTTGAGGCTGACGTTCTTGCTGCCGTCCGGCTGCGACACCACGCGCACTTCCACCAGGGCGGACAGCGAATCGATCTGACGGTCGCGCTCGTCTTCCAGGCCGGAGGTATTGGTTCCGATTGCCTTGCCGGCCGAGATCTTGGCGTTGAGGTCGGCGATATTGGACACCGAGCTGTTGATCTGGGTGACGGTGGCGGAGCGCTGCTCGGCGATGGCGCTCAGTTGGGAGCCGAACACCTTGTCCAGGTTGTTGAAGCGCTGCGCCAGCGCTTCGGCGCTGCGGATCACCGGATCGCGCATCGCGTCGCCGGACAGGCTGGCGGCGCTGAGCGCCTGGAAGAACTGATCGAAACCGGCGGACAGGCTGCTGCCGTCGCGGCCCATCACTTGCTCCAACTGGCCGAAGTAGGGATTCTGCGCCACCAGTTCGCCCTGGCTGGACGCCGCCTGCCACAGCTGCAGGTTTTTGAAGTCGTCGTTGAAGCGGCGCACCGCGTTGACCACCACGCCGGAACCGGAGCTGTACGGGTCGCCGCTGCCGGGCATCAGCGCGGTCAGCACCACGCCCTGGCGCGAGTAGCCCGGGGTCATCTGGTTGGCGATGTTCTGGCTGACGGCGTTCAGCGCGGCCTGGGAGGCGACGGCGCCGGTCAGCGCGTTGTCTATCATGCGCATGGCGGTTCTTACCTTTTATTCAGCGGCAGCAGCGGCGGCGCGAAAGCGGCCAGACCCTGCGCGTCCGGCAGCGAGCCGGGGTTCTGTTTATCGCTTGCGACCGGCGCGCCGCCGTTCTTAAGGTGAATATTGCCACCCTCTTCCGGCAGCAGCTGGCGCAGGATGGCGTTGGCCACGCCGAACACCCGCTGCTTGGCCAGTTGGTCCGCCACCGCGCCGTCGGCGAAATCCATCATGTCGCCGTTGATGGAGTTGGCGAAGATGCTGTCCTCGCCGGCGATTTCGCGCGTGGTCTTGCGGATCTGCTTGAACATCTCGCGGACGAACTGGGCTTCGAACTGCTCCGCCGCGGCGCCGGCCTTGCGGCGGTACTCCGGCGAGGCCGGCTGCACCGCCGGCTCGTCCTTGGCGTCGGCCGGCATCGCCAGCGCGGCTTGTATCTGTTTGCTTTCCATCAGATCACCACCAGTTCGCCGTCGATCGCGCCGGCCTGATCCAGCGCCTGCAATATCGCCATGATGTCGTCCGGCGTGGCGCCGGTGCTGTTCACGGTGTCGATGATGGCGCGCAGGCTGGCGCCGGCCGGCCACTGGAACATGCGGCCGGAACCCTGGTCCACGTTGACGGTGGAATTGGGGACGGTCGTGGTCTGGCCGTTGCTGAACGGCCCGGGCTGGCTGACGCTCGGGTTTTCCGAGATCACCACGCGCAGGCTGCCATGGGACACCGCCGCCGGGCGCACGGTGACGCCCTGGCTGATCACCACGGTGCCGGTGCGCGAGTTGAACACCACGCGCGGCACTTCGCTGCCCACGCCGACATTGACCCGCTCCAGCCGCGCAACGAAGGCGACGCGCTCGGTGGGGTCCAACGGCGCGCGCACCTGGATGGTGGTGGCGTTGCGGGTGCTGGCCACGCGGCCGAAGCTGGCGTTGATGGCCTTGACGATATTGGTGGCGGTTTCGAAATTGGGCCGGCGCAGGCTGAGACGCACGCTGTCGCCCTCTTCGAAATCGCTGGGAATTTCGCGTTCGATGGACGCGCCGTTGGGCACGCGGCCGGAGGTGGGCGTGTTGACTGTGACGCTGGAACCGCTCTTGCCCTGGGCGGACACGCCGCCCACCACCACATTGCCCTGGGCCAGCGCGTAGATTTCGCCGTTGGCCGCCTTCAGCTGGGTCAGCAACAAGGTGCCGCCGCGCAGGCTCTTGGCGTCGCCCAGCGAGGACACCGTGACGTCTATGGTCTGGCCGCGGCCGTAACCGGGCGGCAAGCTGGCGCTGACCATCACCGCCGCCACGTTCTTGACCTTGGTGTCGGTGCGTTCCGGCATTTTCAGGCCGAACTGCTTGAGCATATTGGCCACCGACTGGCCGGAGAATTTCACCTGGGAGTTGTCGCCGGTGCCGTCCAGGCCCACCACGATGCCGTAGCCGATCAACTGGTTTTCGCGGATGCCCTCCACCGTCACCAGATTGCGCAAGGGCTGCGCCGTCGCCAGCGTCGCCGCCAGCAGCAGTGTCCATCCCGTTATTTGCTTGATAAAACCGTGCATGATCCGCCCTGAATGATTCTGTGATTGCGCATGCCCGCCCCAAGGGCCGCATACGCGAACGGCGGACGCCCGTCAGCGCCCGCCTGTTGTCCCGCCCGGACTCCCCGCCGCCCCGCCGCTCAGAACGGCATCAGCGGGCTGGCGAAGAACTTCATCAGCCAGCCGGGTTCGTTGGCGTCCGACAAGGCCCCGCGGCCGGAGTAGCCGATGCGGGCGTTGGCGATGCGCAGCGAGGACACGCGGTTGTCGGTGTCGATGTCTTCCACCCGCACATAGCCGGCCAGGCGCAGGAATTCCTCGCCCTGGTTCAGCACCAGCTGTTTTTCGCCCTTCACTTCCAGCAGGCCGTTGCCCAGCACCTTGTGCACCACCACGGTCAGCGCGCCGGACAGCATGTTCTGCTGGGTGGAGGTGGAGGAGCCGTTGAAGTCCCGGCCCGCGTCCACGCCCACTTGCGCGCGGAAGGTGGTGTTGCCCAACAAGGACGGCGCGATGTTGGCGCCGGATTTCTTGCCGAAGCTGGTGCCGGCCTTCTTGCTGGCCTGAGTGGTTTCTTCCAGCACCACGGTCAGCACGTCGCCGGGGCGGAAGGCGCGGCTGTCCGAAGTCAGCGATTGCGCGCCGGCGACGGTGAACACGCCGCCGCCCTTGCCGCGCTGCGGCTGCTGCAGCAATTCCGGCAAGGCGAATTCCTGCGTGGTCTGCGGCGGAATCGGCTGCGCGCAGCCGGCCAGCAGCAGCGCCAGCGCGCCCAGGGCCAGCAGCTTCATCGGGCCGACTGCGCCAGGTACTGCATCATATTGTCGGCGGCGCTCAGCACCTTGGTGTTCATCTCGTAAGTGCGCTGCGCGGCGATCATGTCCACCATTTCCTCCACCACCTGGACGTTGGAGCCCTCCAGCGCGCCCTGCTTGAGCTTGCCCAGAGAGCCGGAGCCCGGCGCGTCGGTGGTGGCATCGCCGCTGGCGGCGGTTTTCTGGAACAGATTGTCGCCCAGCGCCAGCAGGCCGGCCGGGTTGACGAAGCTGGCCAGTTCGATCTGACCGGCGGTTTCCAGCGTGCTGCCGCTGCCGCGGGTGTAGCTGACGGTGCCGGTTTCGCTGATGGTCACCGAGGAGGCGTCGGCCGGAATGGTAATGGACGGCTCCAGCGGCAGGCCCTGCGGGGTGACGATGGCGCCCTGGTCGTTGCGCTGCAGCTGGCCGGCGCGGGTGTAGCCGGTTTCGCCATTGCTCATTTTCACTTGCAAAAAGCCCTGGCCGACAATGGCCAGATCCAAGGACTGATTGGTGGTGGTCAGCGTGCCCGAGGTGAACACTTTCTGGGTGCCCACCAAGCGGGTGCCGTTGCCCAGCTGCACGCCCAGCGGCGCGGTGTTGTCCTGGTCGGTCTTGCCGCCCGGCTGGCGGTCCACTTGGTAGAACAGGTCTTCGAACACCATGCGGTCGCGCTTGAAGCCGACGGTGTTGACGTTGGCGAGGTTGTTGGCGATGGCGGTCAGGCGCGCGTCCTGCGCCTGGATGCCGGTCTTGCTCACCCACATTGCTGGATTCATGTTTCGATTCCCCGATGGTTTGCGCCGTCGGCCTTGGCCGCGGCGCTGTTATTGGAAGGCCGGATCAGGCGCGCACCAGGCGGTTGCCCGCCTCCACCATGTCGCTGGCGGAGTTGAACAAGCGCATCTGCATTTCAAAGTTGCGGTTCAGCGTCATGGTGGCCACCATTTCCTCCACCGCCGACACATTGCTGCGCTCCAGATGCTCGCCCTGCACCTTGACGGTGTCGTCGGCGGCCAGCACGCCGCCCTGACGGCTGATCACCAGGCCGTTGGGGTCCTTGGCGATGTCCTGCGGCAGCGGCTTGACCAGCTTGAGCTTGTCTATCGGCTGCATTTCGCTTTCGCCGGCGGCCAGCACCGAGATCACGCCATCGCTGCCGATGTGCAGCTTGACGTAGTCCGGCGGCAAGGTGATCTGGCCGCCGTCGCCCAGCACCGGATGGCCGTTGACGCTCAACTTGCCGTCCACGTCCGCCACCATGGCGCCGGCCCGGGTATAGGCCTCGTTGCCGTCCGGCCCCTGCACCGCGAAAAAGCCCTCGCCCTTCACCGCCACGTCCAGGTCGCGGCCAGTTTCCACCACCGCGCCGCTGCGCACGTCCACCGCGTTGGCGCCGTTCTGGCTCAGGTGGCGCGCGTCGTAGCCGTAGCCGGGCACGGTCTGGCTGGTGCTGACGCCGATGTCGGCGCGAAAGCCGCCGGTTTCGGCGTTGGCGATGTTGTTGGCGTGAATCTGCTGCGCCTTGAGCATGCGGTCGGCGCCGCTCATCGCGGTGTAGATCAGTGCGTCCATTTATCCTTGCCCCGCCTTAGACCGCCTGCATCAACGCCTGGATGGTCTGGTTCTCGGTGGAAATCACCTTGGTGTTGGCCTGGTAATTACGCTGCGCGGTCATCAGGTCCACCAGTTCGGAGGTCATGTCCACATTGGACTGTTCCAGGGTGAAGGCCAGCAGATTGCCGGACAGGCCGGCGCCCGGACGCGAGTAGACCGCGGTGCCGGAGCCGGCGGTTTCCACCCAGCTGGTCTGCGAGGTGGCTTGCAGCGCGGATTCATTGGGGAAATTGGCGATGGCCAAGGTGCCCACCACTTGCTTCTGGCCGTTGCTGTAGGCCGCCACCACGTCGCCGTTGTCGTTCAGGCTGGTGCCGGTCATCGAGCCGGACGGGTAACCGTTGCTGGCGTTCAGGGTCTGGCTGCTTTCGCCGGCGAACTGAGTGGTGCCGGTGTAGTCCAGTTTCACCGCCAGCGGGGACGCGCCGGCGGGGGTGCCCAGGTTCAGCGCCACCGGCGCGGTGGGGCTGGTCAGCTTGCCGTCGGTGTCGAAATTCAGGGTGGCGGTGGTGGGCAGGTCGACGCCGTCCAGCGTGTAGTGCACGGTGACGGTGCTGGGACCGGTCTTGCAGAAGTACTGGGTCAGGTTGAGCTTATTGCCCAGGGAATCGTAAACCGTGGACACCGCCGAGCTGTTGAAGGTGTTCTGCGCCTTGTCGAACGGCACGGTCTGCACGCTCCAGCCCGCCGACATATTGCCGACGTATTGCAGCTTGTCGCTGGCCTTGGCCGGGATGTTGCCGTTGGGGATCTTGATGTCGCCGAAGGCGCCCAGCGCATTGCCGTCCGCCTTGCCGTAGCCTTGCACGCGGCGGTTGAAGCCGTCCACCAGGTAGCCGTCCTTGTCCGCATTGAAGATGCCGACGCGCGAATAGGCCATGCCGCCGTTCAGATCGCGGCTGACGAAGAAGCCGCGGCCGTCGATGGCGGCGTCCAGCGGACGACCGGTGCGCACGGTATTGCCGTTGCGCGCCATGTTCTGACTGTGGCCGACCACTTCCACCCCCATCGGCTGCGCGCCGGCGTAGGCGGCGGAAAAACTGGTGCGGCTGGACTTGAAGCCGTAAGTGCCGGTGTTGGCGATGTTGTTACTGATATTGCCCAGTTGGTTGTTGACGGCGTTAATGCCGGACAAAGCAATGTCGAAACTCATGGTCGCTCCAAAGTTCGTAGGTGTCTTGAATCGGCGCTTCAGGCCTGGGTCTTGCCCAGCAGGCGGGTAATGGCGGAAGCGGGGAATTCGCCCAGGCCGGCCAGCGTCAGCGTAGGCTCGCCGCCGTTGATGGGCAGGCGCACGCCGGATACGGTGGCCTGCATTTCCAGCCCGGCCTTGGATTTGGACGCGGTGCGCACTTCCAGCTTGTAATCGCCTTCCACCAGGCCGTGCTTGCTCGGGTCCACGTTGAAATCGAACTCGCCGGCCGGGCGCTTGCCCAGGTCGATCACGGTTTGCTGGCCGCCGGAGTCGGTCAGCACCAGGGACACCTGCTGCTCTTCACCGGACAGGGTCACGCGGCCGGACAAGGGGTCCTTGCCGCTCAGATGCGCCTGGTCGGCCTGCACCAGCACTTGGCGTCCCACTTGCGAACCCAGCGACACGCCCTGCAGCTCGCGCAGCATCAAAGCGTTGCCCTGCAACTGCTTGAGCATGTCGGCGGAGCTCTTCATCTGGCTCATCTGCGCCAGCTGGCTGACGAACTGCGAGGCGTCGGTGGGGTCCAGCGGGTTCTGGTTCTGGATCTGAGCCAGCAGCAGCTTCATGAACATATCGTCCATGCCCGGGTTTTGTCCGGCGGCCGGCGCCACCGCCGGATTGGCGCCGTTGGAGGCGGCGGACGGGCTCTGCTGCCCGTTTTGCGCGGCGTTCACGCTCATGCGTTGTCTCCCAGTTTCAGCAGGTCCTGCTGCATGCCCTTGACCCGGGCCAGCACTTCCACATTGGTCTGGAACGCGCGCGAGGCCGACAGCATGTCGGTCATCTCCTCCACCGCGTTCACATTGGAATAGAAAACATTGCCCTCGGCGTCGGCCAGCGGATTGCCCGGCTCGTGCGCCTTGCGCACCGGCTCCTGGTTCTGCACCACGTCCAGCACGCCCACGCTGGCGCCGCGCCAGCCGTCGAAGCCGTCGCCGCCCCGGTATTGGGTGGCGAACACCGGCTTGCGGGAGCGGTAGGCCGCCTGTTCGCTGCCGGCGGCGGTGTCGGCGTTGGCCAGATTGCTGGCCACGGTATTGAGACGCACCGTCTGCGCCGTCATGGCGGAGCCGGCAATGCGGGAAATATCGCGAAAGGACATGGCTTACTGACCTGCTATCACTTTGGCCAGCCCGCGGAACTTCATGTTCAGGAAGGCGAGGCTGGTCTGGAATTCGGAAACGTTCTGCGCGAACTCGGCCTGCTCCACACCCAGCTCCACGGTGTTGCCGTCGCGCGCCGGGTGATTGGGCAACCGGTATTGCAATTCGCCGGACGGCGAATCCAGCGGAAACGCGGCGTCGTCCGCCGAAGCGGCCAAAGCCGTTTTGAAATCGATGTCCCGCGCCTGATAACCGGGCGTGTTCTCGTTGGCGATGTTGGACGCCAGAATACGGGTGCGCTCCGCCCTCAACTGCAAGGCAGCCGGGTGGACGCTCAATGCTTTATCAAGGTGCAAACCCATTGCCTAGACCCATGCGGTTCTCTACCATATTTAAACATCGGCTATCTAATTCACATTAAATGGCCGGTCGATTGAAAAGCGATACTAATAACCGCACCCCCTCACGTATACGGGATAATTACCAAGTCATCTGTAATGGGAATTTTCACATCCTCTCGGCATCAAACCGCGCCGCTATTGGCTGCGCTGCTCATTCTGCCCTGCGTTCCGGCGCTGGCGGCCCCCTATCCGGCCGCCGCCGCGGTGGAACAGACCGCGCGTTCTCTGCTGCTGCAAAAACTGGAAAAAGCCGGCCTGGCGGCGGCCCGCGTCAACCTCAAGGCCTTGCCGCCGCGCGGCTTCAACGCCCCGCCCTGCCCGGAGCCGGTGCGCGTCGCCGCGCTGGACGAGCGCTCCCCCAGCCGCATGCGGCTGCAAGCCCGCTGCGACGCCGCCGGCTGGGACGCTGAATTCATCGTCCGCGCCGAAATCAGCGCCCGCGTGGCGGTGGCGGCGCGCGACATTCCAGCGCGCAGCCTGCTGGACGCCGGCGACATCGAATGGCAGGAACGCCCGGTGCTGGACCCGGCCGACATGGTGGGCGCCAAGACCAAGCTGGAAGGCCTGAGCAACCGCACCGCGCTGCGCCAGGGCCAGCCGCTGCGGCTCAAGGCGCTGGAAGCCAGCCTGCTGGTCAAGCGCGGCGAGGAGGTGCGCATCGTGGCGCGCAACAGCGGCATCGAGGTGGTCGCCGCCGGCGAGGCGCTGGGCAACGGCCGCCAGGGCGAAATCATCCGCGTGCGCAACAGCGCCACCGGCAAGGTGATACGCGCCCGCGCCAGCCTGCCGGGCGAGGTCAATCCGGTGGACTAAGAATCTGTTCAAGGTCTGCTGCGCGTCGTGAAATGTGACACGGCGAGTACAGCTTCGAAATGCTCATGCACCACGTGTACATTCCGCTTTCTCAGCGGTTTTCGCCTTGTCTCGCCCTAGCTCTCGAGACTTTGAACAGGCTCTAAGCAAATGAAAAGCCCCCGTTTGGGGGCTTTTGCTTGCGCGGGCAAGGCCGCCTGGAACAAGCGGTTTACGATCTCGCCGGAATCGTCAGCCCGCGCTGCACCGCCGGTCGCGCCAGGAAGGCGTCCAAGGCGCGCGTCACCTGCGGGCAGTCCGCAATCGACACCAGCTCGCCGGCCTCGTAAAAACCGATCAGATTGCGCACCCAGGGGAAGATGGCGATGTCGGCGATGCCGTACTCGTCCCCCATCACCCATTGGCGGCCAGTCAGTCTTTGCTCCAGCACCGCCAGCAGGCGGCGCGATTCGTTCACATAACGATCGCGCGGACGTTTGTCCTCGTAGTCCTTGCCGGCGAACTTGTGGAAGAAACCCACCTGGCCGAACATCGGGCCGATGCCGCCCATCTGGAACATCAGCCACTGTATGGCCTCGTAGCGCGCGGCGGGATCGGCGGGCAGCAATTGGCCGCTCTTCTCCGCCAGATACAGCAGGATGGCGCCGGATTCGAACAAGGCCAGCGGCTTGCCGCCCGGGCCGGCCGGATCGAGAATGGCGGGAATCTTGTTATTGGGGTTCAGCGACAGGAATTCCGGCGATAGCTGATCGTTGCTGTCGAAGCTGACCAGGTGCGCTTCATACGGCAGGCCGGTTTCTTCCAGCATGATGGACGCCTTGACCCCGTTGGGCGTGGTCAGCGAATACAGCTGGATGCGTTCCGGATATTTCGCAGGCCATTTGCGGGTGATGGGAAAGGCGGATAAATCGCTCATACGCGCTCCATTGAGTTTGGACGGGTGGGTTGCGCGCCCATGATAAGCCCGGCTTTTGCATTTGTCTTAAATCAGCAGCTCGTCAATGGCGAGATGTTATTGACGCAATAGCTGGATACACTGTTAATCCGTGCCTATGGTCAACGCCGCCCACCAATAAGCAATTCATTCAAAAATAAATTTCCCTTCTAAATCATGTGGAATGTATTAGTTTGAAATGAGGTTGGCGTGCTCCAATGGCACTCCTGGATGGCAATTACAATGGAGGCAGCCATGCCCTTTTTTTCCGGAAAACTCAAGGAGCAGCTCAACGAGCTGACCGGCCAACTGGACGGCCTGCGCGGCATGCTGTCCGCCATCGACCGTTCCATGGCGATGATACAATTCACTCCCGACGGCATCGTCACCAACGTCAATGAAAACTTCCTGCGCACCATGGGCTACCGGCGCGAAGAAGTCATCGGCAAGCATCACCGCATCTTCTGCGATAAAAACCATGTTTCCAGCCCCGCCTACGCCGAGTTCTGGCAAAAGCTGAAACGCGGCGAGCCGGTCAACGGCCGCTTCAGCCGCTACGCCAAGAACGGCGAGGAAATCTGGCTGGAAGCCAGCTACACCCCGGTGCTGTCCAGCGACGGCCAGGTGTGCGGCGTGGTCAAAGTGGCGTCCGACATCTCCGACCAAGTGCATCAGGAACAGAACGACCAGGCCATCCGCCTGGCGATCAGCCGCTCCATGGCCCAGATCGAGTTTGATCTGGACGGCAATATCCAGGACGCCAACGAAAACTTCCTCAACACCTTCGGCTATACCTTGGCCGAAATCCGCGGCAAGCATCACCGCATGCTCTGCGACGCCGACTACGCCGCCAGCCCGGACTACGCGGAGTTCTGGCGCCAGCTGCGCCAGGGCAAGTTTTTCCAGGGCCAGTTCAAGCGCCTGAGCAAAAACGGGCAGATCATCTGGCTGGAAGCCACGTACAACCCGGTCTACGACCTCAACGGCAAGCCGGTGCGGGTGGTCAAGTTCGCCCAGGACATCAGCCGCCGGGTGCAGCAATTGCAGGCCCAGGCGGAGAACGCCCAGTCCGCGGTGGAAGTCTCGGTCAATACCGAGCAACTGTCGGTCAAGGGCAGCGCGGTGCTGGAACAGGCCGCCAGCGAAATCACCAAGGTGGCGTCCAGCGTGGAAAGCTCCTCCATCATCATCACCAAGCTGGGCGACAGCTCCGGTCAGATCGGCACCATCATCAGCACCATCAGCGAGATTGCGGACCAGACCAATCTCCTGGCCTTGAACGCGGCGATCGAGGCGGCGCGCGCCGGCGAGATGGGCCGCGGCTTCGCCGTGGTGGCGGACGAGGTGCGCAAGCTGGCCGAGCGCACCAGCCAATCCACCGGCGAGATCTCCGGCATCGTGCGCAGCATCCAGGAGGACTCCAAGTCCGCCATCACCTCCATGCAACAGGTGCGCGGCCTGGCCGACACCAGCTTGCAGCTGTCCGAACAGGCGCGCGACTCCATCGCCGAGATCCGCGCCGGCGCCAAGGAGGTGGTGCAAGTGGTGCGCGACGTGTCGGAGCTGCTGCAGCAGCGCGCCTGAGCCTGGAAGGCAGGCTCGGAAAGCCTTGATCCAAATCATGTCCGCGTCCGCCAGGACGCGGCGATACTGAGGCGCCCACACCTTATCCCGAGCCCGCGATGAAACACCCCCACCCCGCGGCGATGCTGGCCCAGGCGCCGCATCGCGCCGCCTTTCTGCCCGGCATGCTGTTCGCCATCCTGCTGCTGGCCGCCTGGAGCGCCGAGTTGGCCAGCCGCCTGCTCGGCGTCCACGCCGCGCTGGCAGTGCCCTCCTCGCTGGCCCACGGCTTCCTGATGCTGTTCGGCTTCTTCCCGCTGTTCATGACCGGCTTTCTGTTCACCGCCGGCCCGCGCTGGCTGGGCGTGGAGCCGCCCGGCCGTCTTATCTTCGTCGGCGTGCCGGCGCTGATGGTGGGCGGGCTGCTGCTGTGGCTGGCCGGGCTGTGGCTGGGCATCTCCTGGACGCTGATCGGCCACGCGCTGTACACGCTGGGCTTCAGCGGCCTCACGCTGACTTTCGCCTGCCTGCTGCTGGCCAGCCCGCAAGCGGACCGCCGCCACGCCTGCGCAGTGCTGGCCGCGCTGTTCTGCGGCGCGCTGGCGCTGCTGGCCGGCGCTTACTGGCTGATCTTCCAGGACGGCCAGGCCTGGCTGTGGATGCGCAATCTGGCCTTGTGGGGCTTTCTGCTGCCGGTGTTTCTGACCGTCTGCCATCGCATGCTGCCCTTCTTCTCCGCCAACGCGCTGCCGGAGTACCAGCCCTGGCGGCCGGGCTGGCTGCTGGCCGCGCTGCTGGCCGGCTCCTTGGGTCATGGCCTGCTGGACGGCTTCGGCCTGCCCGCTTGGCCGCTGGACGCGGCGATGGCCGCGCTGCTGGCTTACGTCAGCTGGCGCTGGCGGCTGGTCGCGGCGTTGCGGGTCAGGCTGCTGGGCATGCTGCACCTGGCTTTCGCCTGGCTGCCGGTCGGCTTCGGGCTATACGCGCTCAATGGCTGGCTGGCTTCGCCGCGCCTGGCGCTGGCGGCGCTGCACGCGGTCACCGTCGGCTTTTTCCTGACCATGATGATCGCCTTCGTGTCGCGGGTGACGCTGGGCCACTCCGGCCAGCCGCTGCAGGCCGGCCCCGGCTTGTGGCGGCTCTACCTGGCCGCGCACTGGCTGGCGCTGACCCGGGTGGCCACCGAAATGCTGCCCGGCGTCTGGTCCGGCTGGTTGTACGGCGCGGCGGCCCTGGGTTGGCTATTGACGCTGGCGGCCTGGGGCCGCGCCTTCATGCCCAGCTACTGGCGGCGGCGCGCGGACGGCAAGCCGGGCTGAGAACCTGTTCACGGTCCGCGGGCCGGCCTTGAGCCCTGCGCTCAAGCCTGCCCGCGCCGGCGCAGATAATCGGGCACTTCCTCGGCCGGCATCGGCCAGCCCAGCAGATAGCCCTGCACATAGTCCACGCCCAGCCGCAGCATCAATTGCAAATCCGCCTCTTCGCCTATGCCTTCGGCCACCACCTGGATATTGCGGTCCTTGGCCAGCCGGATGGTGGATTCCAGAATCTCCCGCGCCACGCTGTCGTCAGCGGCCCCGGCCACCAGCGAGCGGTCTATCTTGATCGCGCTCACCGGCAGTTCGCGCAGATACTCCAGCCCGCTGTAGCCGCAGCCCACATCGTCCAAGGACACGCGGAAACCGGCCATGCGCAGCCGTATCACGTTTTCCAGCGCCTGATAGATGTTTTTCAGCCGCTGGGTTTCGGTCAGCTCCAGCGTCAACAGGGCCGGCGCCATGCCCAGTTCCTCCGCCGCCTCGGCCAGGCTGGACGGCAAATCCGGGTTGCAGAACTGGCTGGCGGTGAGATTGATCGAGACCCTCAGGCCGGACAGCGCCACTTGTCCGCTCCAACGGCGATAGTCCTCCACCGCCGCGCGGAAAATGACGAAGAACAAGTCTTCGTCCAGGCCGTAATGCTCCAGACCGGGCAAGAACGCCGAGGGCTCCAGCACACCCCGCTCCGGGTGACGCCAGCGCGCCAGCGCCTCCACCCCCGCCACCCTCAGCCGGGCGGAATCGGCCTGCGGCTGATACCAGGGCAGGATTTCGCCGCACCGCAATGCCCGCTCCAGCTCCTGACGGTCGAAATCCGAAGACGCGCCGTCCCATGCCGGCCTGCGCGCCACCGTTTCCCATAGCTTGCATAGCTGTTCCATGGACAAGGGCGTGTTCAGGCTGCCTATCACAGGCAGATTGTGAAACGCGGCCACGCGGTAAGCGCCCATCAGCATGTCCTTGGACAGCGAGCTGTTGAACACGATGGGCGGCACCGCCGGCAGGCCGGACAGATGCCGCAACAGCAGGATGCCGTCCATCCCCGGCATATTGAGATCGCTGATCATCAAGTCGTAGCGATGTCGCTGCAAACGCTCGAGCGCGTCGGCGCCGTCGCGCGCCTCGTCGATGCGGTCGATACCCACTTGGCGCAAAGCCTGGCTCAGCGCGCAACGCTGCAAATCGTGATCGTCCACGATCAAAACCCGCATCGGCGCCGGGCCGGGTTTGGCGGTTATCGGTTCCATGGCATGTTCTCTGTTCCTTTCAGAGCGCTATTTTCCTTAGCCGGCCCAAGTGTAAGGAATAGGAAGATGCTGAATTTGCCGGTGAATTTCCGGATATGGTTTTTCCGCTCTTATCAAAATCGCATCAAACTTTGCCGTATGAGAGCGCGTTTTTGTTCTATATCACCATTGGAGACCGCCAAGATGAAATCCCATTCCAATCAAGCAAATAGCGCGAAAAACGACGGCCACAGCCCGGATTGACCCAAATTGAATGAGCGCGTCCGGCGCCCGCGTCGTATACCGGCAACGTCAAGCAGGAGGCCCGGCAATGAGAAGCAATCTTCCCGTGGATGGCACCGAGGTGTTTTTGCTGCCCCACCGCCCCATCGTCACCAAGACCAACCTGAAAGGCCAGATCACTTACGCCAACCGCGCCTTCATCGATATCAGCGGTTTCAGCGAAGAAGAATTGATCGGGCAGCCGCACAATATCGTCCGCCATCCGGACATGCCTCAGGCCGCCTTCGACGACCTCTGGAGCACCATCAAGACCGGCCGCCCCTGGAAGGGCCTGGTCAAGAACCGCACCAAGCAAGGACATTTCTATTGGGTGGAGGCCTATGTCACGCCCATCTGCGAGGGCGGCCAGCCAGTGGGTTATATGTCGGTGCGCAGCGCGCCGTCCAAACAGCAGACCGCCGACGCCGAGCAGCTTTACGCCCGCGTCCGCGAACGGAGTCAGGCGTTTCCAGAAACCCGCCACGCCGCCCCGCCGACGACGGCCTCGCTGTTACTGTGCGCGCAATTGCCCGCCGCGGCGCTGATCCTGGCCGGCGCCGCCGCGGACGGCGCCTTGCGCCTGACGCTGCTGACGCTGGCGGCGGTCTGTGCCTTGGCGGCCTCCTATCTGGCCGGGCGTTGGCTGGCGCGGCCGATAGACGCGGCGCGGCGCGCGCTGATGCGGCTGGCCGAAGGCGATTTCAGCGCCCAGATTCCCCCCTCCGGCCCGCGCGAGCCGCGCGCGGTGCTGGAGGAGATGGAAACCCTGCGCATCCACCTGCGCGCCATCCTGGCCGACGTGGTCGCCGGCGCAGAGGACGTCAGCGAAGCCGCCACCGCCACCCACGCCGAAGCCGAATCGCTGAACGCCCGCGGCGAATCCACGCTGGAAGGCATCACCCGGGTGGCGGCCGCCTTGCAGCAGCTGTCGGTGTCGGTGAACGAGATTTCGCAATCCACCCGCACCGGGGCCGAGTTCGCCGACCAGGCCACCGAACTGGCCAGCCAGGGCGAGGCTCAGATGAGCGACACCCGCCAGGCGGCCCAGGCCGTGGTCAGCGAGGTGTCCTGCACCCGCGACATCATCATCAAGCTGGAGCAATCGGTGGAATCGATCAACACCGTCACCGGCGTGATCAAGGACATCGCCAACCAGACCAATCTATTGGCGCTGAACGCGGCGATAGAAGCCGCGCGCGCCGGCGAACAGGGCCGCGGCTTCGCCGTGGTGGCGGACGAAGTGCGCAAGCTGGCGGAACGCACCGCCGGCAACACGCTGGAGATAGAACAATCGGTGTCCTTCCTGCGCGAACGCTCGCAAGAGGCGCTGGAGGAAGTGAAGGCCGCGGTGAACAAGGTCCATACCGCCGAGGAAACCATACAAGCGGCGGCCGAGGGCCTGGAGGCGATCCGCAACGCCAACGAGAAAGTGGCGGAGTCCTCCTCCAGCGTGGCCAATATGCTGCAGCAGCAATCGTCCGCCTCCACCGAAGTGGCCCAGAGCATGGAAACCATGAGCACGCTGACCGAACAGAACAGCCACAGCATCGCCGCCACCCTGCAAGTGGCGCAGAAGCTGCACACCACCGCCAGCGATCTGCGCCGCCTGGTCAGCCAATTCGAAAAACATATGTGAGCGGCATCCATCCTGCGGCCGTATGGCATGTTTGCGAAAAATATTCATGCAAACGAGTTTTATTACACAAACTGTGAAAAATTACGGAACTACTTGATAACCATTCTTTCATAACCGTTATTCGTCGCGGCTCTACTGCACTGCACCATGACACCGGTCGCGACGAAGACGGCGCAGGCAGGCGGCGCATGCCGCCCGCCCGCGCTCCCGAAACCCTAATCGCAAGCCAAGCTTAAGGAGGTCGCCGTCCAATAACATCGCGCCCAACGCGACGCACCGCCGCTAGAGCGGCGTCGAGTCCGGCGCCGGAATCGCCCGGCCACGCGCCCGGCCTTCCATTCAGAGCCGTGAACATGATCTCGCCCAAGCCGCACGCGGCTCCCGGGCAAGGAATCACGCGGTTCTCAGAGTCCGTTCACAGTCCGTCGAGCAAAGCGAGACAAGGCGAGGAGAGTTGAAGATGCGAATGCGCCTACGGCGCGCGAGCATTCTGAACACCCAGTCACCGCGTCCCGCCTTACAAACGCGGACAATTGAATAGGCTCTCAGATGCAGTGTCTCGTTCGGCGAGGCTCCTATGCAAACACAGGTCACTGATCTGACGACGTCGAGAGACGCCCAAGGTTAGGACAGGCTTTATCGGATTAAGGTATAGCCCAAAGTGACTTCCCGCATGCAGTCGGGATACGTTGCATAGTGCCAAAACTTAGACGCGGAGATAGCTTTTCTGCACTCTCTCTTCTGGTTTACGCCCCCATTGTGACAACTGTTTGTGGTTATAAAACAGCTAACGGGGAATACCTCAAAATGTCTTTTGCAAGCATCACCCTGCCTACCGCTCAGGCAAACGAAGTCAATCTGAAAGAAACCGTCGCCTCCTACATGAGCGACTCGCTGATCACCCTCAGCCGCGACATGAAAGTCAGCGAAGCGCGCGAGCACATGCTCAAACAGCTGCGCGACGAAGACATTCCCGCCCAGATTTTCGTCATCGACGGCAGCCGCTTCCTGCACGGTCAACTCTCGGTCAAGCGCCTGCTGACCGAAACCGACCTGACGCTGCCGGTTTCCGCATTGATGGGCCCCACCGCTTTTGTCGTCGAGCCTAACCAACAGCGCCGCGATATCGTGCCGGAGCTGATAGACAAGGGCGTGGACCTCGCGCCCGTGGTCAGCGGCGGCAAGCTGCTGGGCGCTCTGTACGAAAAGGAAATCGCCGCGCTGATCCGCGACGAAGGCACCGACGACGCGCAACGCCAGGGCGCCAGCCTGCCGCTGGAGACCTCCTACCTGGAAAGCTCCCCGTGGAGCTTGTGGAAAAAGCGCCTGCCCTGGCTGCTGCTGCTGTTCTTCGCGGAAGCCTACACCAGCACCATCCTGCAAGTGTTCGAAGAGCAGCTGGAAGCCGCCATCGCCTTGGCCTTCTTCATCCCCCTGCTGATCGGCACCGGCGGCAACAGCGGCACCCAGATCACCTCCACCCTGGTGCGCGCGATGGCGATGGGCGAAGTCAGCCTGCGCAATATCGGCACGGTGCTGCGCAAAGAGGTGACCACTTCCTTCATGATTGCGCTGGCCATCGGCGTGGTGGCCTGGATACGGGCCTGGATGCTGGGCGTGGGCGACGAAGTGGCCTTGGTGGTGTGTCTGACCCTGATCGCCATCACCATCTGGAGCGCCATCGTGTCCTCCATCATCCCGATGCTGCTAAAGAAAATGCGCATCGACCCGGCCGTGGTGTCGGCGCCTTTCATCGCCACCTTCATCGACGGCACCGGTCTGGTGATTTACTTCAATATCGCCATGCTGGTGATTTCCGACCTGGCCTAAAGCCCGCTCAAGGTCTCGCGGACCTCCGCGAGACCGAACAGCATCCCGCAAACGACTCAAGTCCGGGGACAGCCTACGCCTGTCCCTGCCATCGGCTTGATCGCAAGGCAGAGGACGCCTGCAGGCGCGCCGCCACCGGCAATATTGCAAGGAGTTACCCGATGAAAAACCATACGGTAACGAATCATCAGGATGGCCTCAGCCCCGCCGCCGCTAGCTGCCACACGCTGCTTGGCAACTTGAGCAAGCAGACCGCGCCGAAGCTGAAATCGGACAAGGCGACCCGCCCGGCCGACGAGTGGCAATCCGCCAGCGTGCTTCTGGACCTCCCTCAAACCAATGCCGCCCTATTCCACACGCTGTTGATGGGCATGCTGGCGATGGATGACGCGCAGGCGCTGCAAACCGTGTATCCCTCCCTCAAATGCCTAGGGCCGCAGCCTTGCCCCAGTCCCGCAATGAGCTGTATCAGCCCCATCCAAACCGAACACCCCATGACAGCCGACAAAGACTACCCCTTGGGCTTTGCGGTGCGTGCCCATGACGGTCATGGAGCAGCCATCGCCTATGCCGCGCATGAAATGCGCGACATTCATGGCGGCATGCGCTTGAAATCGACTATCGCGCTGCCTGGAGCCCTTCCCTGTTCGCGGCTGCAAGGACACCTGGATCACTTTGTCGCTGAATTTGGCCATTGGCACGCGGCGGCGATGTCCGGCGGCAGCACCTGGGCGGGTTTGCTCTTATAAGCGCCGATTCACAACACAACCGATGCTGCCTTGCCCGACGCGCCGCGCCGCCTGCGCTGGCGCGTCGGCGCGCCTGGCCTTGGGGCAGCCCTCGCCGCGCAAGCCAAAAGCGAAAGAGGCCATGCGCGCGCACGGCGATAGACACTCCGCTTCCCGCCCCATGTTTTCACGAAACGCAAGCACCTTTGAACAGGCGCTAAGGCCAGTCCTCCTCCCTTGGTTTTTATCACATCATCGCCACATTGTTTTTGCCCAGAAGTCATGCTAATGTCCTGATAAATTTAAATAATCAAGACATACGCCGGCACCTCATTTCATCGCAACGCCACTTAAACGGCCTCTTTCATGACCCATTCAAACCGTAAACGCTTCGCCGCCGCGCTGGCGCTGGCCGCGGCGCTGCCGCTGGCGGCCCACGCCGAAACCTTCGACCTGGGCGCCATTCTCAAGGACGGCATCAAGAAGGCGCTGCAAAAAGATCCCGCCGCGGACGGCGCCGCCGCCCCGATGGCTCCCGGCGTCTACGACGGCTCCGACAAACAGTTCGAGCGCACGCTGACCATCCGTCCCAACGGCAAGTTCGAACTGGAAGTCATGCAAAAAGGCAAACCCGGCCAACTGCGCTCCGGCTCCGGCAGCGGACAGTTGCAGGCCAACGGCGGACAGTGGCGCTATAGCGAAGGCATCTGCACGATGAACGTCCTGCCCCAGACCTCCGCGGTGCAAGTGCAGGTGGAGCGGTGCGCCAGCGCCTTCGGCGACGTGCCCTTCGACGGCGTTTATCGTCTGAGCAAAGCGGCCGGCGGCGCTCAGGCCGGCGGCGGCAAGAACAAGGCCTTGGCGGCGCAGCTGAGCTGCCACAATCTCAACCTCAGCGAAAACGGCGTCGCCAAACTGCTGGCCGCCGCCACCGGCACCACGCCTAATCAGGTATGGGAACACGAGCTGGCCTTGCCGGGAGGCTATGACTACGGCGGCCTGCCTATCCGCTCCGTGCAGCTGTCCGAAGTGGACGGCGGTTTCCTGGCGCTGTTCGTGGACGGCGACGCCGCCGCCATCAAGAGCGCGATCAAGAAAGCCCAGCGCAAGAGCAGCAGCGCGGCGATGTTGAGCAAGGTGGGGGAAAGCTATCCCTTCCCGGGCAAACCCAACGGCCTGCCCTATGTGCAGTGCCGCAGCAAGGCGGTTCAAAACGGGCTGTATTGACGCTGGCCCCAAACGACAATGGCCCCGGCAAACGCCGGGGCCATTGCATTTAGTCGACCCGTTTAAAGCTCAACCGCAAGCGCCGACATGGCCGCAGGCGGTGCAGAACTCGCAGCCGTCTTTCTTGATCAGCGCGTGGTTGCCGCATTCCGGGCAGGGTTTGCCCGGCACCTGTTTCAAGGCGGCGCTGGCTTCCGGGCTGAACAGATCGCTCTGCTCCGGCACCATCACCCCCATCTCCTCCAGCGGCACGCCTTCCTCGGTCAGCACGCCCAGCATCGCGTAGCGGTGGATGATCAGCTGCGCCAGATAGGCGACGGTGGACGGCCAGCTCTGCGATTTTTCCACGCCGGGGATGCGGGCGAAGAAATCGCCCTGCGGCTCGGCGTAGCTCAGCAGCTTGCGCAGCTTGAGGCCGATCCAGGCCGGGTCTATCACCCGCATGTCCAGGCTCAGCATTTTGCACAGGCCGTCCAGCTCGCGCGGGTAGGCGCCGGCCAGCCACATCGAATACGGCCGGCGCTGGCCGTTGGGCAGCACCAGTTCCTTGATGAAGAGCACGAAGTCGTCGCCGGTTTGCGGGTTGCTGACGTCCACCGACCAGCTCATGGTGCCGTCGGTGCCCGATTTGGGCTCCTTGCGCGCGAACAGCGCGTCCATCACCGGCGTCGGCTCGTTCTGGTCCGCCGGCAGCGCGCCCAGTTGCTCGACGCGGTGGCGCACCACCTGGCCCAAGGCCGCCGAGGCCGAGGTGGCGTAAACGGTGCGCTCGCCCAGATCAAACACATAGCGCTTGTCGCCGTTGGTGTGCGACAGCGCGTCCAGCTTGGCCGCCAGCCAACCGTGATCGCGGCAGCGCATGTCCATGGACAGAGTCTTGGCCACCGCGCCCAGGCCGCGCTGTTCTTCCGTGGCGTTGACCCAGCATTCGAACGGCGACACCCGGCCGTTCTCCACATGGCCCACCACCACGGCGAAATCGCCGGCGTCGCCTTCCACCATGAAGGTCCACGACGGGTTGCCTTCCTTCAGCTTGGGCCGGTTCGGCCATTTCAGGCTGGACAGCGCCGGCGTCGGCGCGGTATTGAGCACCACGCGGCGGTCCGGGTCGCCGTCGCCGCTGCCGGACAGGTCCTGCGGCGTGGCGGCGCTGGGCTTGGCCGGCTCCACCGACAGCACCGAACCCAGCACATTATTGGGCCGGTAGGTGGTGATGCCCTTCAGGCCGGCGCGCCAGGCTTCCAGGTAGAGGCTTTCGAAATCGTCGAAGGGGTAATCGCCGGGCACGTTCACCGTCTTGGAAATGGCGGTGTCGATATAGGGCGCCACCGCCGCCACCATGCGCATATGGTCCAGCGCGCTCATTTCCAGCGCGGAAACGAAGTAGTCCGGCAAGGCGTTGGTGTCGCCGCCCTGCATCCGGTAAACGCGGTAGGCGTGGTCTTCCACCAGGTATTCCTGCTGGCTGCCGTCGGCCATGCGCTTCTTGCGGGTGTAGAACCAGGAGAACGGCGGCTCGATGCCGTTGGAGGCGTTGTCGGCGAAGGCCAGCGAAATGGTGCCGGTGGGCGCGATGGACAACAGGTGCGAGTTGCGGATGCCGTGCTTGCGGATGCGCGCCTTGATCGCCTCCGGCAGCCGGCTGGCGCAATGCGGCGCGGCCAGGTAGGCGTCGGCGTCGAACAGCGGGAAGCCGCCCTTCTCGATGGCGAGATCCACCGAGGCGTCGTAGGCGGCGTCGCGCATCGCCTCGGAAATGCGGCTGGCGAAGCGGCGGCCCTCCTCGCTGTCATAGCGTATTTTCAGCATGATCAGCGCGTCGCCCAGGCCGGTGAAGCCCAGACCGACGCGGCGCTTGGCCTGCGCCTCGCGCTGCTGCTCTTCCAGCGGCCACACCGTCAGGTCCAGCACATTGTCCAGCATGCGCACCGACATGCGCACCACTTTCTCGAAGCTCTTGAAGTCGAAGCTGGGCTTGTCGCCAAACGGCTGACGCACGTGGCGGCACAGATTGATGGAGCCCAGATCGCAGCAGCCGTAATCCGGCAGCGGCTGCTCGCCGCAGGGGTTGGTGGACTCGATCACCTCGCAATAGGACAGATTGTTGTCCTGATTGATGCGGGTCATGAACAGCACGCCCGGCTCCGCGTGATCGTAGGTGGAGGCCATGATCTGCCGCCACAGCTCGCGCGCCGGCACCGCGCGGTAGACCCACAGGCCGTCCGCGCGCTGATAACTGTCGGGGAAAGCGTTGGACGACGGCTCCACCGCGTGGGTCAGCTCCCAGGCGGCATCCGCCTCCACCGCGCGCATGAAGTCGTCGGAGACGCCCACCGAGATATTGAAATTGCGCAGATCGCCCTGGTCCTTGGCGTGGATGAAGTCCTCCACGTCCGGGTGGGAAATGTCCAGCACCCCCATCTGCGCGCCGCGGCGCGCGCCGGCGGACTCCACCGTTTCGCAGCTGCGGTCGAACACCCGCATATAGGACACCGGGCCGGACGCGCGGCTATTGGTGCCCTTGACCCGCGCGCCCTTGGGACGGATGCGCGAGAAGTTGTAGCCGACGCCGCCGCCGCGGCGCATGGTTTCCGCCGCCTGCAGCAAGGCCTCGTAAATGCCCACCTTGCCGTTTTCGGTTTCGGACACCGAATCGCCCACCGGCTGCACAAAGCAATTGATCAAGGTGGCGCGCAGATCGGTGCCGGCGGCGGAATTGATGCGGCCGCCGGGAATAAAGCCGTTTTCCAGCGCCTGATAGAACAACGGCTCGAAACGAGCCGGCTCGCTTTCCAGCGCCGCCAGCGCCTTGGCCACGCGCAGGCGCACTTCGCTCACGCTGTGTTCGCCGTTCTTGGCGTATTTTTCCAACAGCACCTCGCGGGAGATGTCCTGCTCGGTCATGGCGGCGATGTTTTCCTGCTTCATGGTTCCCGGTTCCTCTTGAATTGCGGCCTGCGGCGGCCAGGGCGGCCCCCTTCCAGCATGCAATGGACCGTGTGGGCCGCAAAAGGTTTCAACACGTCCGATACGCAATATCTGGAAAAGAAAAACGGCGTATTACACTATATGTAGTTACGCCGTTCGTTGACACATATCAAGCGCTATTCCACGCCGCCGCCGCTTTTCCCGCTTGTCATGGGTAAAAACACGACGCGCGGCCGCCGCCTCACGGCGTCTTCAGCTTCACCTCCAGCGGCACACCGTCGCGGCCGGCGGAGACCTTGACCGGCTCGCCCAGCTGGATGCGCTCCTGCAAGGCCGGATCGGTCTTGAGCATGGCCGCGCGCGCGTTGGCGGCGCGTTGCTTGGCCAGTTGCTGCAGGCTGGCGTCGGTGATGCTCTGCGCGGCGATCAACTCGTCCCGCAGCAGCTTGCCCAGGGCCGCGCCGGACGGCCCGCCCGGCTTCAGCGTGTGGCCCAGCAGCTTGAAGCGGCCGATCTGCTTGCCGTACACCGATTTGACCGCGGACAGGATTTCCTCGTCCTGCATGTCCGGCAGCGGCAGCGGCTCGCCGGCGCCCAGCTGATGGCCGGCGGCGGCGAAGATCGCCAGATCGGTTTGCGCGCGCGCCATTTCCTTGCGGTCCGCGTCGGCGTTGTAACCGCCGCTGATGGACAGCATCAGCTTGGGCCGCTTGACCATCAGCCCGGCCACCTTGACCAGCTTCTCCCGCTCCGGCGGCGTCACATTGGCCTCGCCGGCCACGAAGCGGATATCGTCGAAGCCCTCGCCGCCCAGCAAGGCGCCCAGCGCGCGGAACGGCGCGGTCACCACCTTGGTCACCACGTTGACGATGGCTTTCCAGATGATCTTGCCGTAGCTGAACTGCGGATCGTCCAGACTGCCGGCCACCGGCAAGTCCAGGTCGATGCGCTTGTCGCTGTCCTCCAGAATGGCCACCGCCAGCCGCAGCGGCAGCCGCGGGCCCTTGTATTCGCTGTCCGGCAGCTCGTCGCCCAGTTGCAGGGAATCGATCACCACCCGGTTCTCGCCCTTGAGCTGGCGCTGCTCCAGCAGATAGCGCAGGTCCACCGACAAGCGTCCGTCCTTGACCTGCCAGCCGGCGAAGTTCATCGAATACGGGTTCAAGGTGCCCATGGAGATATTGCGGAAGGCCAGGGTGATGTCGGTGTTGTCCGTGGGCGCCAGCGGCGACAGCGCGCCGCGCACCTTGACGTCGCCGAACTGGTCCACGTCGCCGTCCAGCGTGATGTTGCCGCGCTGCTTGGCGCGGGTGGACAGGTTCTGGATGGAGCCGCGCAGATTATGCATGTCGGACGCGAAGTCCGGCTTCATGCCGTGGTCGGCGAACTGCACCCGCCCGCCCTGCACATGGATGGACCGGACCTCCACCAAGGGCAGCGGCGCCGCCTTGGCCGCCGGCGCCGGCGTCGCCGGCTTGCCGCCCTGGCCGGCGAACAGCCGGGTCAAATTGAGTTCGCGCTTTTCGTCCAGCACCAGCCGCGCCGCCGGCCCTTGCAGCCGCACATCGTTGATCGTCGCTTTCAGCGGCATGCCCTGAGCGCTGAGGCCGCGCACTTGCAGATCGCGCCACCCCAGCAAGGGCAGCTTCTCGCCCGGCTCGTACACCGCCAGCCGCGCCACGCCGGCGGAGCCGCCGACGCGCCAGCCGCGCGCGCCGACATCCAGATTCAGATCCGCGGACAACGCGCCGCCGCCGAAACGCAGCGAGGTTCCGCTCAAGGCGTACGGCGCCAGCGGCGCCAGCTGCACCCCGTCGGCGCGCAGCCTGCCCTTGAGCGCGCCGGCCGCGGCGTCGATATCGGCTTTGACCGCCAGCTTGCCGCCGTTGAGCCCGCCGGCCAGATCCAGCGCCAATTGCCGGCCGTCGTCCACCGCCACCGTGCCGCCCAGGCCGGACAGCGTCATGCTGGCCGGCTTGGACAGGCTGCGGTCGGTCCAGCGCAGCTGGCTGTCCTGCAAAGCCATTTCCGGGTAATCGAACTTCCAGGCCGGCGCGGCCTCGCCTTGCGCGCGCGCCGGGGCGGCGGCCGGTTTGGAACCGCCGGCCGGCTCGAACAAGCGGGCCAGATTGATCTGGCCGGCGCGGTCGCGCTCCACCTGCGCATCCAGGCCGCTCAAGCTCAGCTTGCCCGGCTCGATGCGACGGCCTTTTTGCGACAGCTGGCTGGACGCCAGCTCGGCGCTGGCCAGGCTCAAGACCGGCGCCGCGCCCTGCGCGCCCAGCTTCAGCTCGTCCAGCCGCGCCAGCAGGCCTGTCAGCGCGAAGCCGTTGTCCGGCGACAAGGAAAAACGGCCGGACAGCAAAGGCAGCTTGGCCTCCAGCGCCAAGGGCTGGCGGAAACCCTGATCCGCGTAGCTCACGCGCCAATTGCGCAGCTTGATCGCCTCGATGTTCACCAGCCACGGCAGCGGCGCGGCCGCCGGCTGCGGCTTGGCGGCGGCCGGCGCGGCCGGAATCGCCTTCTGCCAGTCCACCGTTCCGTCGCGGTCGCGCCCGGCCATCGCCAGACCCTGATCCAGCTCGATGGACTGCACTTTCAGCATTGAACGCGCCAGGTCCAGCGCGCCGCCTTCGACGCGGACTTCCGGAATCGTCAGTTCGCTGCGGCCGCCCGGCGCCTTCAGCGCGAAGCGCAGCAGGCTGGCGCGGAACGGCGACACCGTCAGCTCCGGCGTCTTGCCGGACATTTCAAAATGGTAGCGCGCGGACACGGACAGCCGCCCTTCCGGCGCGGCGGTGTTGAAATGCGGCTGCACATAGGGCCAGACCGAGGCCAGCGGCAACTCCGCCATCTGCGCCTCGCCGTCCGACTTCAGCGGTTGCAGATTGATGCTGCCCTTCCAGTTGAAGCGGGTGCCGTCGGTCATGGCCGCCTGCATCGTATAACTGCCGTTTTCCGGCAGCGTGGACAGGTCCAGCAGCGACAGATTCAACGGCACCAGGGTGAAGCGCTCGTCGCCGCCCAGTTGATCGGACAACTGCGCCTGGCCCTTGCGGATGTTCAAGGCCTTGATCATCAGCCGCGGCAGCTTGTCCGAGCCCCCTTCGGGCTTGGCCGGGCCGGCGGCGTCGGCGACGAAGCTGGCCCAGTTCCACTGCCCGGCGCGGTTGCGCGCCAGGGCCAGCCGCGGCTCTTCCAGGGAAAACTCCTGCGCCTGCCAGCGGCCGATCAAGAGCATGGACGGATCCAGGTTCAGATACGCCCGCTTCACCGCGAACAGCGGCCGGCCGTCGCCCTCGCTCAGCTTGAGATCCCTGACCTCCAGCGACATGTCCCAAGGCGTGATCCTCACCTCGCCCATGCTCAGCGTGCGGCCTATGCTCTTTGCCCACTTGGCCGCGGCGTCGCTGATCATGCCCGGCGCCAGCCAGCCCAGGAAGCCCCACAGCAGGGCCAGCAAGACGATGGGAACCGCCAGCCAGCGCAGCCAACGACGGCGCGGTTTAGACGCTGGCGGCTTGGAATCTGAAGCGGGAGTGATCTGTTCGGTATCGTTTTCCATATCGTCTAATTCTAATACTCATAAAGAGGTCTTAACAGTCCCCTGGGCAGATTTCCCTGTTGCCGCAAACCAACAACTGACCGGCATCCAATCAATAATCATTGCGAATGTCCACGCGCCGGGACTAGCATGCATTCGTTCAAAATATTGAACATTTCGAACCAAAAACGATCAATGCCATTCAAAGCGGCATTGTGCCGTATTACCAAATCTGAGAGGAGCACCCGGATTGCCGATCCATCATTGGGCCCGATTCCAGCCCCGTCCCGCCTGCCCGCGCAGCCCCGGCTGCCGCACACTGGACCGTAGATTATTTTTAGTACAAGCGCAGCGGCCGCATACGCTGAGGCACGACGCCCGGCGCGACAGCAGCTCGGGCGCGCACACATGACAACAGAGGCTTTATGAATAACGCAGAACAAATCAACAAATGGTTGGACGACAATCGCATCACCGAAGTGGAATGCCTGATCCCGGACATGACCGGGCTCGCCCGCGGCAAGATCGTGCCGCGCCATAAATACAATCCGGCCGAAGGCCTGCGCCTGCCGGAAGCCGTGCTGTCCATGACCGTGACCGGGGACTACCCGGACCAGGACTTCACCTCCCTCGCCGATCCCGACATGCGGCTGATTCCCGACGCCAGCACCCTGCGTCCGGTGCCGTGGAACCTGGAGCCCACCGCCCAGATCATCCACGACTGCGCCTTTTTCGACGGCCGCCCGGTGGACCTGGCGCCGCGCAATGTGCTCAAGCGCATCCTCAAGCTGTACGAAGACGAAGGCCTCAAGGCCGTGGTGGCGCCGGAAATGGAGTTCTACCTGGTGGAAATCCAGCCGGACGAAGACATCCCGCTGCGCCCGCCGGTTGGCCGCACCAAACGCACCGAAGCCGGCATGCAGAGCTTCTCCATCGACGCCGTCAACGAATACGACGGTATCTTCGACGTGATGTACGACTGGTGCGAAGCCCAGGGCCTGGCGCTGGACACCCTGATCCACGAAATGGGCACCGCCCAGATGGAAATCAATCTGGACCACGGCGACCCGCTGGCGCTGGCGGACCAGGTCTTCCTGTTCAAACGCACCGTGCGCGAAGTGGCGATCCGCAACAATATGTACGCCACCTTCATGGCCAAGCCGATGCAGGGCCAGCCCGGCAGCGCCATGCACTTGCATCAGAGCGTGGTGGACAGGGAGAGCGGCAAGAACATCTTCAGCCTGAAGGACGGCCAGCCCTCGCAGAAATTCTTCCATTTCATCGGCGGCCTGCAAAACTATCTGCCGCCGGCGATGCCCTTTTTCGCGCCCTATGTGAACTCCTACCGCCGGCTGAGCCGCTACACCTCGGCGCCGATCAATCTGTCCTGGGGCTACGACAACCGCACCTGCGGCCTGCGCGTGCCGCACTCGGACCCGCAGGCGCGGCGAGTGGAAAACCGCCTGGCCGGCGTGGACGTCAACCCCTATCTGGCCATCGCCGCCAGCCTGGCCTGCGGTTATCTGGGCATGAAACAGGGCCTGATGCCGTCCGAACCGCTAAGCGGCAGCGCCTACGAGCAACCGCACCAGCTGCCCCGCCACCTGGACGACGCCATCGACATGCTGCTCAAGTGCGAACCGCTGACCAATCTCTTCGGCGAACACTTCATCCGCACCTATAGCGCGATCAAGGAAGCCGAGTACCGCGAATACTTCGACGTGATCAGCCCGTGGGAGCGGCGCTTCCTGCTGCTGCACGTTTGATCGGCGCTTAGAGCGTGTTCACCGTTTCGCGAGCCAAGCTGAAACAAGGCGAAAACTGCTGAGAAAACGGAGCGCGCACACGGTAGACGTGCGTTTCGAAGTGGTACTCGCCGTGCAACGCTTCACAATGCGCTGCGGACTTTGAACCGCGTCTTAAGGCGCGGACCGCTCGCCGCCGGCTCCTGTTCCGGGCCGGCGGCTTTTCCGCCCCACCGTCATCAAACTGTGCATTGACAATCCCCGGCTCAGAATATTCAATATGCTTAACACTTGCCGCCAGAGCATTCCATGCACCCAAGCCCCCAGCCCGACCCCGTCCGCCCAGCGCCCTGCGCCGGGCTGAGCCTGAGCCAAGTCCTGCGCCAGGTGCAAAGCGACGCCTCCCCGGACAACGACCGCGACTACTGCCGCGCGCTGCACGACTTCGTGCGCGACCGCGTACGCTTCGGCTTCACCAGCCAGTTTGAAACCGTCACGCCGGAACGCACGCTGGCGCTGGGCCGCGGCCATTGCAACGCCCAGGGCGATCTGCTGCGCGCGCTGCTGACCACCGCCGGCATTCCGGCGCGGCTGCGCTTCGTGCGGCTGGACAAGCGCGTGCTGCGCCACGCTGTGCCGGCCCCGATCTACCTCTGCCTGCCGGAACACCTGTTCCACGGCCTGGTGCAAGCGCGGCTGGACGGCCGCTGGCTGCACTGCGACAGCTATCTGTTCGACCCCGACGGCTTCGAGCGCCAGTACGCGCGCCTGCTCGCCTCCGGCCTGCCCCGCGGCTACGGCCTGCGCCTGGGCGCGAACTGCCGCTGGAGCGCGGACGCCGACAGCTTCTGCCAAGCCGGCGCCGACGACCTCCACGACGAAGACCCGGTCTACGACAACCTGGCCATCGCCCTGCAGGAAAAAGCCGGCAACAACACCTTGCTGGGCCTGCACTTCAACCAATGGCTGAAGCTGGCGCCGTCGCCGCTGCGCCGGCGCGGCGAACGCTATCTGAACAGCCGGCTGCATCCCGCCCGCTGACGCGGCCGGCCGGCGCGGCCGCTATGACGGCAAGCCGCCGGCTCCCGGCTTGCACGCCCAGGTGGCGATGAAGGCCGGCAGATAGCCGTCGATGACAAAGCGCGGCGTCGGCTGCATCTCCTCGTGAAACCCCGCCAGCAAGAAGCCGGCCTCCAGCTGGCCGCCTATCTGCTCCGCCAGGCTGTGGCCGAACACCAGCGCCTCGCCGCCGGCCCGCTTGGCCGCCAACGCCTCCGGCGCCAGATCGCGCAGATCGGAATACGGCGCCGGATAGCGCGGCCGGATCAGGCCCTGGCGCGCGTATTCCGGATCGCGGTCGCAGATGAAGGCCGCCGGATTGAAAAAACTGCTGAGCAGGCGGCCGCCCGGACGCAGCACCCTGAAGCACTCGCGCCACACCGGACGCACGTCCGGCACGTAAAGATTGGAAATCGGGTGGAATACGCAATCGAAGCTGGCGTCGGCGAAACGGGACAGCTCGCGCATATCGCCCAGCTCCGTCGCCAGGCTCAGCCCTTCGCGCCGCGCCACCAGGCGGTCGCGCTCCAACTGCTGCTCGGAGGCGTCCAATACCGTGACCTCGGCGCCGGCCGCCGCCAAGAGCGGACCCTGCTGGCCGCCGCCGCTGGCCAGGCACAGAATGCGCCAGCCGGCCACCTGATCCAGCCAGCCGGCCGGCAACGGCCCCGGCGTCAGCCGCGCCCGGTGATCGCCCGCGCGCGCGGCGGCGACGGCGGCGGCGTCCACCGGCTGCGACCACGGGCCGGCCTGCTCGGCCTGGCGGTCCCAGGCGGCCTGATTATGCGAAAAAATATCGAGAGAAACGTGTTCCGACATGGGGAGTCCTGTTCCATTCAGAAAATTGGGGACACCCAGCCAAAAGCGCATCCATAGCGAAATGGACAGCCCCCGCGAAGGGGTAAAGACGAAGCGGAAGACCAAACGAAACGGCAATGCGGCAAACGGCCCTGGCTGGGCAAACGAGTGACGGGCATTACAGCTTCATTCCGGCGCGCTCCTATCGGGACAACACTGAAGAGATTCAAACCGCGCAAGCATGCGGCGCAGGCGCTCATTCTACGCCAGATCAAATTTAAATGACATAACAATTCCGTAAACCACGCCATTCAAGCTTTGCGCTCCCCCACCCCTCGGAGACATGATGAAAGCTTGCCTGGCACTGTGCGCCGCGCTGCTGGCCGCCCCCGCCCTCGCCGCCTATCCCGACGACCTCAGGCTGACCACCTGGAACGCGATGCTGCTGCCGCAGTCGCTCTATCCCAATTACGGCCAGGAACAGCGCGCCCGGCTGATCGCCGCCGCCCCCATCCTGCAACACCAGGACGTGGCGGTGTTTCAGGAACTGCAGGACAACAGCAGCTCCGAAGCGCTGCTGCAAGGCCTGAAAGCCCGCTTCCCGCACCAGACCCCGGTGATAGGCCGCAGCCAGAGCGGCTGGGACGGCACCGATGGCTGGAACGGCGCCAAGCCGGAAGACGGCGGCGTCGCCATCGTCAGCCGCTGGCCGATTGTGGAAAAACGGCAATATCTGTTCCGCACCGCCGGCTGCAGCTGGGAACAATACGCGCTCAAGGGCTTCGCCTACGCCAAGCTGCAAGCGGGCGGCCGCTACTATCACGTGCTGGGCGCCCATCTGCAGTCGGAAGACAGCGGCTGCAAGGAGCACGCCGCGGTGCGCCAGGCCCAGCTGCGCGAAATCGCCGACTGGCTGCGCGCGCGGCAACTGCCCAAGGACGAAATGGTGCTGATTGCCGGCGACATGAACGTGGACCGCCGCAAGCCGGCGGAATACCGCGCGATGCTGGACATCCTGCAAGCCAGCGAGCCGCGCTACGCCGGCGTCGCCGACAGCTTCGACACCGCGCGCAACGGCCTGGCGCTGGAGCGCTACGGCGCGCGCGGCGGCGACGTCCCGGAATACCTGGACTACATCCTGACGCTGAAAGCCCACCGCCAGCCGTCCGCCTGGCACAATCTGGCGCTGGACGCGCCGTCCCCGCAGTGGACGGTGCAATCCGTCGGCAAGCACACTTACGCCTACACCGACTACAGCGACCACTACCCGGTGCAGGCCTTCGCCTGGGCCGACGCCGCCACGCCCACGCAATCCTATACCGACCAGGCCGGCAGCTACCGCCAGGTAAGCCTGCAAAACCTGGGCAACGGCCAATGGCTGCAAAGCGCCGCCGCCAACGACGGCTGGCTGAAGACCGGCCCCGGCAACGGCCCCGCCGCCCGCTTCAATCTGTCCAACAACTTCGCCATGCGCGACAACGGCTGCCTGCGCTCAGGCGACTATCTGCGGGTGGAGCGCGCCGACCGCCCCGGCTGGTTCTGGACCTGGTGGGGCGGCCTGGACGCCAATCAATACGCCTACTACACCAAGCAAGGCCCGCTCAACGCCTCCACGGAACTGCGGCTGCAGATTCAGGACCGGCCGGACGGCTGCCTGCGGGACGGCGACATCGTCAGTTTCAAGGATTGGGCGCGGCAGAGCGATTACTATCTGACCGCCTGGAACGGCGGCGCTCACGATGGCCAGCTCTATCTATGGCAGCCCGGCGTCGGCCCGCGCGAACGCTTCCGCGTCGGCATCGCGCGCCAGCCGCAGCGGCAGGATTGGAAAGCGCAATTGATTTACGCGCAGAACAAGAAGCGCTAAGAACGTGTTTACGATCTCGCGAGCTAAGGCGAGACAAGGCGAAAACAGCTGAAAAAACGGAGTGCACACACGGTATATGAGCATTTCGAAGCGGTACTCGCCGTGTCACGTCTCACGACGCGCAGCAGATCGTAAACAGATTCCAACGAGAACAGCGGGCGGCTAGCCGCCCGCTTTCAGGAGCGTTACCAGGCGAGGATCAGCAACAAACTGCCCAGCAACAAACACAAGGGAGAATAGAAACGGGTGTCGTTGCGGGCGAAGCGGCTGTCGCGCACGCTCTTGAACAAGCCGACGTAGCGGAATTCGCCGATGCCGCGCAGCAGCAACGCCGCCGCCAGCGCCAGCAAGCCCCAGCGCACGGTCTCCATTTGCCAGAAACGCGTCAGATGGCCATGCAGCGCAACCGCCAGCGCCGACAAGGCCAACACGCCGGCCACGGCGAACGTGCCGCCGCGGGTGGGCTGGAACAAGGGCTTGCCGTCCACCTCGGGCACGGCGGCGCCCATGCCCACGGTGCCGCCCAGCGCCCAATAGCAATGGACCAGACTGATAATCAGAAAAACAGTAATCAAAAACAGGCTCAGCATAAGCAGGTTCCCTTTCTAATTAAGTGTTTATCGGAAGTTCAACCTCGCCTTGATTATAACACAATCCCATCTGCATTGATTTTCGGCAAAAAAACGGCAACGCCGGGCAAACTCGCGCCCATCGCCGCGGATGGCGCGCTGAGTGAATTCTGCAAGCCGCCCTCCGGCTTTTTGACGACAGTAGCGGGGTCGAATCACTCCATGTCTTCCACTTGAAAGCCGACCCCATGCCAAACATCACCGCCCACAGCGCCACTCGCCCCCTCGCCGCTCCCGCGGCCTTGCCGACTGCCCGCGCCGCCGCCGCTCAGCCACAACTGGGCCTGGGCCGGCAGCTGGCCAGCGCCTCGAATCGCTGCGCCGCCGCGCCGGACCGCCCGCAAACCACGCAAGGACCCGTTCCGCAGCAAGCCCGTTTCCAGTCGCTGTTGTTCCGGGTGGCCAACGGCGAGGTCAACGCCTCCCCTGCGCGTCAGGACCAAGCGGTGGCGCTGTACGGCCTGAGTCACGCGCAACTGCAGCTGTCCCGTTTCGTGCGCGGCGAACTGGACATGCAAAACGTCGCCACCATCGCCAATTACAATAAGCAGCTGAACATCGTCCATTACAGCCGCGACGACGCCATGTATAGCATCTCGCCTCGCAAGCTGATCCAGGAATTCAGCCGCCACATCAGCGACGCCGCCGCCGGCAAGCTGGTCAAGCGCGCGCCGCAGCCGGCCGCCCCCATCCTCCAGGCCTGGGCCGATTACCTGGGCGCCCATCACACGCGGCTGGACCCGTTTGTCCGGCTCAACGCGCTGCTGGCCGACGTGCCGCCGGCGGAGCGCTCCGCCGTGGCCACCCGCTTTGTGCTGAAGAACACCAGCGGCGGCTGCCGCACGGAAACCACGGTCAACACCTTGCTCTATCTGGTGCACGCCTGCGGCTGCAAAAACGCCGACGACGTCGCCGCCGCGCTCGGCAAGCGCACGCTGGAACAGCGCGACCTGCTGGACCTGTCCGAGCTGTTCATCAAGCACTTCTTCCGCAACTCCAGCAAACTGGGCCTGGAATTCTTCGCCCAGCAAGGCGCGGAAATCGCCTTTGCCTGGAACGACGCCGGCCGCGGCAAGATGGACCTTGAAGCGATACGGCAAAAACCCTGGCAAGAACAGCAGCGCCGCTTCCAGCACAGCTACGAGCCGATCACCTACTCCGAAGTCCGCTCCGTGCTGCGTCAGCCCGAGCTGTTCGACGGCAAAGTCTCCAAAGTGTATTTCGCCGACAACGGCGTGGAACTGGCCGGCTCTCCCGCCTCCGAACAATGGGTGGCGCTGACGCGCCCCATCGCCGCGCAGCGCCACTAAACAAGGCCGCATAAGACAACAGCCCCCGGCGCTTTCGCACCGGGGGCTGTTTTCAGATCAAGCGCTCTCGCCGCTTACTGCGCGTCCGCCTGGATAGCGGTCAGGGCGATGGTGTAGACGATGTCGTCCACCAGCGCGCCGCGCGACAGATCGTTGACCGGCTTGCGCAGGCCTTGCAGCATCGGACCCACCGACACCACGCCGGCGGAGCGCTGCACCGCCTTGTAAGTGGTGTTGCCGGTGTTCAGGTCCGGGAACACGAAGACATTGGCGCGGCCGGCCACTTCGCTGTCCGGCGCCTTTTGGCGGCCTACGGATTCCACGCTGGCGGCGTCGTACTGCATCGGGCCGTCAATCATCAGATCCGGGCGCTTTTCTTTGGCGATGCGGGTGGCTTCGCGCACTTTCTCCACGTCCGAACCGCTGCCGGAAGTGCCGGTGGAGTAAGAGATCATCGCCACGCGCGGGCTCAGGCCGAAGGCGCTGGCGGAATCCGCGGACTGGATGGCGATGTCGGCCAGCTGCTCCGCGTTCGGGTCCGGGTTCACCGCGCAGTCGCCGTACACCAGCACCTGATCCGGCATCAGCATGAAGAAGATGCTGGACACGATGCTCGCGCCCGGCGCGGTCTTGATCAGCTGCAGCGCCGGACGGATGGTGTTGGCGGTGGTGTGCACCGCGCCGGACACCAGGCCGTCCACCTCGTTCAGGGCCAGCATCATGGTGCCGATCACCACGCTGTCCTCCAGCTGCTCCGCCGCCTGCGGCGCGGTCAGGCCCTTGCTCTTGCGCATTTCCATCATCGGCGCCACATAGCGGCCGGCGGCCTCTTTCGGGGCCAGGATTTCAATATCGGCCGGCAGGGTCACGCCCTGGGCTTCCGCCACTTGGCGGATGCGCTCCGGTTCGCCGATCAGCACGCAGCGGGCGATGCCCTTCTCGTGGCAGATGGCGGCGGCCTGGATGGTGCGCGGCTCGTCGCCTTCCGGCAGCACGATGCGCTTTTGCGAGCGGCGCGCGCTCTCGATCAGACGATGGCGGAAGGCCGGCGGCGGCAGGCGTACTTCGCGCGGCTCGCCTATCTTCTGCACCAGCACCGCGGTGTCGATGCGCTCGGCCACGAAGTCGATCATCGCCTGCATGCGCTCGGCGTCTTCCATCGCCACGTGACGGTCCAGATTGGCCAGCATGGTGCTGGTCTCATAGGTGTCGCGCTCGGTGGACAGAATGGTCAGGCCGGCTTGGCGCGCGGACTGGATCAGCGGCAGGATGCTGCCGGACACCGGTTCGCCGCAGGTCAGCAGCAGGCCGGCCAGCGGCACGCCGCGCAGCATGGCCAGCGAGGTGGCCAACACCACGTCGCTGCGGTCGCCCGGCGTCACCACCAGGGTGCCCGGCAGCAGGCGTTCGGCCATCTTCTCCACGGTGCGGGCCGCCACCACGGTTTCGCGCATGCGCGCTTGCTCGATCTGGCCGGCGTGTTCGATCTTCAAACCCAGCGCGCTGACCACGTCCAGCACGCGCGGCGCGTCCAGCTTGGCGTCGTAAGGCACGCAGCCCAGCAGCGGCGTGGCGCAGCCCTGCTCCGCCAGCTCCGCGCGCAGGCCGGCCAGATTGCCGCACTCCGCGCCGCGGTTCAGCAGCAGACCGGCCAGTTTGCCGTTGCCGTCGGCGCCGAACTGGCGCTGCACCAGCTGCACGCATTCGGCGATGTCGCGCGCGCCGCGGCCGGCGCCGGACAGCACCAGCAACAGTTCCGCGGACAGGCTGCCGGCCATTTCCGCGTTCAGGCGGATGGCGGTTTGCGCGTCGCTGTCCGGCACCAGGCCTTCAACGATCAGCACATCGTGATTGTCCCGCGCCTGTTCCGCCAGGCGCACCACGTCTTCCATCAAGGTGGCCAGCTCGCCTTCGCGCAGCATGGCTTGAGCGCGGGCAAACGGGATGGACGCCGGCGCGTCGATATTGCACAGCTGACGGGCGAAGTGGCTGGACAGCTCGGCGCCCACGCTGGCGGGCTGCGCGATGGGCTTGACGAAGCCCACCTTGATGCCGTCGCGCTCCAGCGCGTGCACCAGGCCCAGGGTCATGGAGGTCAGCCCGGCGTCCGAACCATAGGAAGCCAGGAAAAACACTCGTTTCGGTTGTTGCGATGTCATGAGTTTTACTTTCGACGCGCGCGCCGCCGCAAAGCGGCCCGGCGTTCAGAATCAGGCGGCGGCCGACGGAGCGCCGGCCGCGCGATACGGACGCGGCTTGCGCCGCGAAGTCCTATCAGATACCGGCCAGGTCGGCGGTATCCTTGGCGATCATCCACTCTTCATTGGTGGCCATCACCAGCGCGGTGGTGCTGCCCGGCTGGCTGATCACGCCGGTGTTGCCGCGCACGGCGCGCTCGTTGGCGGCCGCGTCCACGGCGAAGCCCAGCACCTTCATGTGGTTCAGGGTCTTCTCACGCAGCAGGCTGGAGTTCTCGCCGATGCCGCCGGTGAACACCAGCGCGTCGATGCGGTCCAGCGAGGTGGCCAGGCCGCCCAGCAGGCGGGCCAGACGGTGGGCGAACATGTCCAGCGCCAGTTGCGCGTCCACATTGCCTTCCGCCGCCGCTTCTTCCAGAGCGCGACAGTCGCTGGACACGCCGGAAATGCCCAGCAGGCCGCTCTGCTTGTTCAGCAGATTGTCGATGCCGTCCAGATCCAGGCCTTCCTTGCGGGCGATGAAGGTCACCGCGGCCGGGTCGATATCGCCGGAACGGGTGCCCATGATCAGGCCTTCCAGCGGGGTCATGCCCATGGTGGTGTCCATGCACTTGCCGTTTTTCACTGCGGAAGCGGACGCGCCGTTGCCCAGGTGGGCGATCAGGATGCCGTGATTAGCCGGGTCCAGCTTCAGCTCGGCCACGGTTTCGCCGGCGATGAAGCGGTGGCTGGTGCCGTGCATGCCGTAGCGGCGCACGCCGTATTCTTTGTAGAAGCGCTGCGGCACGGCGTACATATAGGCCGGCTTGGGCATGGTCTGATGGAAGGCGGTGTCGAACACCACCACCTGCGGCAGCTTGGGGAAGGCTTTCTGCGCGGCGCGGATGCCCACCAAGTGGCCCGGGTTGTGCAGCGGCGCCAGCGCGCAGCATTCTTCGATGCCGGCCAGCACTTCGTCGGTGATCAGCGCGGACGCCTGGAAGCGCTCGCCGCCGTGAACGATGCGGTGGCCGATGGCGACCACGCTGTCCAGCCACTCATGCTCGCCCATGAAACGGGTCAGCGCTTCCATCGCCTCGGCGTGGCTGCCGCCGTTCAGCGACTCCGTCTTCTTGCCTTCCGCGGTTTTGAAAATGATGCGCGAATCCGCCAGGCCCAGGCACTCGGCCAGACCGGACAGCAGCGGCTCGCTGGAGCCCTTGGGCAGCAGCGCGAATTTCAGCGAGGAACTGCCGCAGTTGATCACCAGAATTTCAGAAGATGTCGTCATAATATATCAGCGATTCATGATAGATAATTCGATAAACAAGCAGCGCCGCTCCGGGCGACGCTGCCAGCCAAAAACCACCGGCCGGAAGGCGTTCAAGTCACCTTCAAGCCTTTACAGGAAAACAACTCGCGGGCACGTTTGACTTGCTCCGGCGTGGGAATCGGCGTATCCGCCAACTGGTATTCCATGCCCAGCTTCTGCCACTTGTCCATGCCCAACTGATGGAAGGGCAACACCTCCACCCGCTCCACCACACTGCCCAGGCCGGCGACGAAATCCGCCAGCCTGCTGATGTCCTCGTCGCCGTCGGTCAAACCCGGCACCAGCACGTAACGCACCCACATCTTCTTGCCCAGGCGTTGCAGCCGGCGGGCAAAGTCCAGCGTCGGCTGCAAGGGCTGGCCGGTCAGCGCGTGATAGCGCTCCGGGTCCGAATGCTTGATGTCCAGCATCACCAGGTCCACCGCGTCGAACCACTCGTCGCTCACCCGCTCGTGCAAAAAGCCCTGGGTATCCAGCGCCGTGTGCAGGCCGAAGCGGCGCTTGGCCTCGCGGAACAGCGCGCCCACGAAAGCGTCCTGCATCAGCGGCTCGCCGCCGGACACCGTCACGCCGCCGGCGAACTTCAAAAAACGCGCGTACGGCTCCAACTCCGCCATCGCCTGCTCCACCGTGGCCTGGCGGCCGTTGTGCAGCTTCCAGGTATCCGGGTTATGGCAGTATAGGCAGCGGAACTGGCAGCCCGAGGTGAAGAAGACAAAGCGCATGCCAGGCCCATCCACCCCGGCCCCGCTCTCCGTGGAGTGCAGGTAACCCACCACGGATTCGGGAGACATGGCGTGTTCTTGCGGGACCGTGTCCACGGCGGTTTGGGTATCTGGCATGCGTTTGTGCTCCTATGGCCGACAGAGGCCGGCCCTTAACAGGCCGCCTTTTAAAGCATAGTGCGCGGTTCCGAACGGGGGCGAGCCCAAAACGCCAGAGCCGAACACAAATGTTATTTTACGAACACATTTTATATTCTAAAACGAAAATATGTGTTTGATACAGGTCAAAAGCGTACATTGTGATGTGCGCACGCCACATCCTCCCACACCCCCCACCAGGCAAACCCTTGATTTACGTGGAGTTCTAGTTAAAACAGTCGTTAGTTTTACCTTGCACTGCAATATTTCCGCTCGTTCACGAACATCGTCATAACACGCCGGGGGCATAAACCCGGCCCCGCAAGCGCCGGACCGCGGCTGAGCTGGATCAAGGCAAGCCCCATTTTTGCAAACGTCATGGCCGCCGCCTATTATGCCAAAGGGATTCCACACCTTCGGTAAACCGCCATGAACGCACTGCGCCTCGCCCTCAAAAGCGTGATCGAATATCCACTGCCCGCCTCCAGCCAAACCCATGAAGTGGCCGCCATCGGGGCGGACCTGCTGCTGATCTCCCAACAGCCGTCCGGCGCCCTGGTCAAAATGCGCGTGGACCCGCACAGCGGCCAGCCGCGCGCCGCCGTGTCCCACGTCATCGACAATCCGTTTTCCGGCCTGCACGGGCTGACCGTTTCCAAAACCCACCCCGGCTGCCTGTGGGTGACGCTGCAATTCCAGTCCGAGCTGCTGCTGATAGACCCGATAGCGTCTGACCTCACCACGCCGCCAAAAATCCTCAAGCGGGTGCCGCTGCCGCCGCCGGCGCGCGGCCCGCACGTGGTGGCGGAAGACGGCGACATCCTGTGGACCTCCTGCAAGGACAGCCATCACATCGTGCGCATCAACAGCCTCATGCCCGCGGACGCCACCCTCTATCCCTGCCCGCCGCGGCCCATCTTCGTCCAGCTCCACCCTGACAGCGGCGACGTGTACGCCACCCTGGACCAATCCAGCCAGCTCTACCGCATCCCGGCCAACGGCGACGCGCCGGCCGCCATTGAAATCCCCGCCGAACACGGCAACACCCCGGTGGGCATGGTGCCGGGGCCGGACGGCAATCTGTGGTTCGCGCTGCTGGGCAACGCCTCCGGCGGCAACGGCGGCTTCGGCCGCGTGCTGGCCGGCGGCGACATCGACTGGTTCCAGCTCACCACCGCCCCGGCCGCCGGCGCCGGCTTCATCCACCTGGGCTTTCCGCCCGCCGCCGGCCCGGAGCCGCGGCTGTATCTGCTGGCCTCGTCCATGGCCAGCGCCAACGCCCTCAACGGCGTGGTGCAAGTGAAGATGAGCGCGGACTACAGCCGCGTGGAAGCGCAACAAACCATCGCCTTCCCCTCGCAGCACAGCATGAGCCACCGCGTGCTCAGCACAGTACATGGGCTCTACGCCACCGAACTGGGCGCCTGCTGCCTGGCGCACCTACGCCCGGCGGAGAATCGTTACGGCGAAGGCGTCAATGAAATGGCCGACCCCTATTCGCTGTGGGGCTGCGGCATACCGGAGGGAGAAGTGCGCTATCCGGGAGCGCACCGGGAGGAATAGCGCCTGGCCATGCCCGGTCTGGCGAGGCCTTGACGGCAGGATACGAATGAACGGCTCCGGCCCCGCAAGCAGCCCTGTCCAGTGACGGGCGCGCCTGCGGGGCCGGAGCCGTTCAGCCATGCGAATCCATGCGCTGGCGGCTTAGCCGGAGATATCCCGCCTTACCCGTCGCAAATGCTGCTCAACGTAAAAGGCCGCGGCATCCTCATCGCCGATGATGATGGATTCGTAAATCAGCTGATGTTCCGCAACGTACAAGCCAATACGCTCCTCGTCATAGATGCCATCGTCGCGCAAGCGCTGCCAGAGAGGCTGCGCCATGGCTTTAGCCACCTCATCCGCGATGCGCACCATCAGCGCATCGCCGGTCATCACGGCAAGTTGCCGGTGGAACAAGCGGTCACTTTCGCTCCAGAGCACTTGCTGCGCCGGAATGTCTATGTTTTTGACCCCCTTCATTTGCGCCAGGTAATACTCCGCCCTTTCATCGCGCTGGCCTTTTCTGGCCGCCATGCGGGCAATGGCCGGCTCTAGTATCAGCCTAACTTCCAGCGTCGATATCGGACTGTCGTCCGCCTGCCCGCGCTCGTTTGCGGGCACGGCTTGCCGCAGCCGTTGCAAAGCATCCGGGCAGACATAGGTGCCCGATCCGCGGCGCGTCATCACCAGTTGCTGATTCTGCAAAGCGCCAATCGCCTCCCGTACGGCAGGCCGGCTCACGCGGTAACGGGCGGCGAGCTCTCTTTCCGAGGGCAGGCGCGATTCAGGAGGAAACTCCCCTCCAACAATGCCGTTGCGGATCTGTTCAGCAAGCTGCTCATAGATGGGAAGCGGCTGAAAGTGGCTCTGTTCCAGAGTACTGGCATCCATTCTGGTTACCCCAAAACCAATTTGTTGTGAATTGGTGACAATTACGACCATGCCGCCGCAGCAGAAGCCCTTGTGACGCCACCCCTAAATTGGTAACTTACAAAACAAGTTAACGATATAACAAGGTAATTTTAAGACCAATTTTATGGATTCCGGCAAAAACCCCAAGGGTAAACCGCGGATTTGGTCTGAATTTTGCCACTTATCGATGAGGGAGCACCATGTCCATCCCCGTACTGCCCGCCTCCGCAACCAAGAGCTTGTTGCCGATTGCCGATCTTTGTCAGGCCCTGTCCCTTGCCGCCGCCGAATACACGGCAGGGCGGATCGTCAGCCCGGAGCGGCAGGTGCTGCCCTTGCGGGGCGACGCCGTGCTGCTGTCCATGCCGGCCAGCGCCAGCGATATCGGCATTCACAAACTGGTCAACGTGTGCCCGGACAACCTCAAGCAGGGCCTCCCCACCATCCATGGCATCGTCAGCGTGTACGACGCCCTCACCGGCCAGCCGCTGCTGATTCTTGACGGCCCCACGGTGACCGCCCAGCGCACCGCCGCCATTTCCATGTTGGCGATCAACAGCCTATACGCCGGCAGGCCGGCCGCCATCGCGCTGATAGGCACCGGCAAGCAGGCCTCCGGCCATCTGGAAGCCATTGCCGCCCTGTTCCCGGACATCCGCGTGGATGTGCATGGCCGGGAAATGGCGGACAGCGCCGAGTTCTGCCGCCGGCACGCTCCCCTTCCCTTAGCGCTACGGCCATGCCGCGGCCGCGTAGCGGACGATGTCGGCGTGGTGATCACACTGACCACCAGCAAAGCGCCGATCTACCACGAGGACGCCCGCAGCAACCGGCTATTGGTGGGAGTGGGAGCGTTTCGTCCGGACATGGCCGAAATCGGGCCGGCCGCCATCGCCGGCAGCCAGCTGTTCTCTGACGACCCTGTCGGAGCGCGGCATGAAGCCGGAGACCTGATCCAGGCGGGCGTGGACTGGGACGCCGTGCGGCCCTTGGCTGAGGCGATAGCAGGACGCTACGACGCCAAGCGCCCGCGGCTGTTCAAGAGCGTGGGCACGGCGGCCTGGGATTTGGCGGCGGCGCGCTGCGCGCTGGCGCATTGGAAAGCCGGTTAGCCGGGCGGCAACGTCCAGTTAGCCAAGAGCCGCTAACAAAACCGCGCAGCGTACCTGAGCCAAGGCGCGCCGACGCAGGCAGTACAAGCCGTACGACAAGGAGGCGCAACGCTGGATCAGGGGTTTTGTTAGCGGGTCTAAACGAACGGTGCGCCAACGCACCCGACGATAACTAGGAGGAGTGAACACATGAATCCATTGCCTGCGGATTTTGTCATCGAGACCGTGGAAATGCACACCGGCGGCGAACCGGTGCGCATTGTGCTCAACCTGAGCGACAGGATTCAAGGAGCGGACATCCTGGCAAAGCGCTGTTTCATGAGCGAGCGCCTGGACCCCGTGCGCCGCCTGCTCATGCATGAACCACGCGGCCATTACGATATGTATGGCGCGGTGCTGGTGCAGCCCTCCATGCCAAACGCGGACCTCGCCGTGCTGTTCACCCACAACGAAGGCTATAGCACCATGTGCGGGCATGCCGTGATCGCCCTGGCCCGCTTTGCGGTGGATAGCGGCAAAGTGCCCGCCGTGGCGCCGCTGACGCGGGTGGGCATCGAATGCCCATGCGGCCTGGTGGAAGCCTTGGTGGAAATCCAGAACGGCAAGGCCGGCGCCGTGCAATTCGAGAGCGTGCCCGCCTTCGCTTTTGCCCTGGACCTGCCCGTCACCGTGCCGGGCATCGGCGAAGTGGTCGTGGATATCGGCTACGGCGGCGCCTTCTACGCGGTCGTCGCCGCTGAAAAACTGGGCGTGTCGCTGGATGGCCGCCTGCGCGAGCTGGTGGACGCCGCCTCCGCCCTCACCCAGGCGGTGCGCGACGCCATCGCGGTGCGCCACCCCATTGCCGACGACCTGAGCTTCTTGTACGGCAGCATCCTCACCGATGGCCGCGAGCGGGCCGCCGATGGCGGCAGCCGCAATGTCTGCGTCTTTGCCGACGCCGAAGTCGATCGCAGCCCCACCGGCTCCGGCGTCACCGCGCGCATGGCCATCCGACACGCCAAGGGGCTGGTCGCGCCTGGGGAAACCTGCGAATTTCAAAGCCTGACCGGAGCGCTGTTCAGCGGCACAGTGACCCGCCAAGCCCAACTGCCGGGCCATGACGCGGTGACGGTACGCGTGGCCGGGCGCGCCCACTACAGCGGCAAAGCCAGTTGGTCATTGGAGCCTGACGACTTGATTGGCCGGGGCTTTCTACTGCATTGAACGCTTGCGTGGCGGCCCCCGGCCGCGCAAGGCGATGGCGCGGCCAGCCATCAAAACAGAGCAGCGCAAAGGAGACACGCATGAAACAGCAGCATCCTCGCAGCCTGACCGTCCTATTGGCTCTTGGCGGCACGATGACCCTCTTCGCCCTCAGCCCCGCCCATGCCGACACCGTGGTGAAAATAGGTTTCTCCTCGCCCTTGTCCGGCCCGCAATCCCACTACGGCAAGGACAATGAGAACGGAGCCAGGCTGGCGATCAACGAGCTGAACGCCAAGCCCATCACCCTCGGCGGCCAAAAAGTGAAGTTCGAACTGCGGTCCGAAGACGACCAGGCGGACCCGCGAGCCGGCACGCAAGCCGCTCAACGCCTGATGGATGCCGGCGTCAAAGCAGTGATCGGCCACTTCAACTCCGGCGTGACCATTCCCGCCTCGCGCATCTACGCCAAGGCCGGCGTCCCGCAGCTGTCGGTCTCCACCAACCCCGCCTACACCGCCGCCGGCTACAAAACCGCCTTCCGTCTGGTGGGCAGCGACAGCCAGGTGGGCGGCGCGCTGGGACGCTATGCGGTACAGCAGCTCAAGGCGCAGCGCATCGCGGTCATCGACGATCGCACCGCTTACGGCCAGGGCATTGCCGACGAATTCATCCAATCCATCACCGGCCTGGGCAAGCCGCCGATCAAGCGTGAGTACACCCATGACAAGGCCGCCGATTTCAGCGCCATCCTGACCGCGCTGAAGGCGCAGAAACCGGACATCGTGTTCTACGGCGGCGCGGACGCCCAAGCCGCGCCGATGGCGCGCCAGATGAAGCGCCTGGGCATGAGCGCCACCTTGATGGGCGGCGACATGCTGAGCACCGAGACCTTTATCAAACTGGCCGGCGCCAATGCGCTTGGCCACATCTCCGCCGTACCCGGCGGGCCGCTGGAAGCGCGGCCGGCAGGCAAGGCATTTCAAGCGCGCTACCAGGCCAGTTACCAACAAAACGTCGTCCTGTTCGCCCCGCACTTCTACGACGCGGTCATGATGGTGGCCGACGCCATGAAGCGCGCCAACTCGCCGGAACCGGCCAAATACCTGCCGCTGCTGGCCCAAACCCGCTATCAGGGCGTCAGCGCCGACTTCAGCTTCGACACCAAGGGCAATCTGAAGCAAGCGCCGGTGACGATCTCCGCGGTGGAAGGCAATGCCTGGAAGGTGCGGTCCGTGGTGCAGTAAGAACCGGTTTACGATCTGCTGCGCGTCGGCGATACGGCGTTGAAAACCGCTTCGAAATGCTCATGTACCACGCGTACATTCCGCTTTCTCAGCCGCAACGCCTTGTCTCGCCTTAGCTCGCGAGATCGTAAACACGTTCTAAGAACCAGTTCATAATCTGCTGCGTGTCGGCGATACCGCCTTGCCTCAGGTGCTCTGCGGGGTTTTGTTCGCCGTTCTCAATTCGCCCGCGTCGCGGACGCAAACCCCAGCCAAGCGCCAAAGCGGGCGGGCGGCTCGCCGCCGCCCGTCCCGGATCAGCCCTCGATCACCAACAGGTCTTCATAGAAAGCGCCAAATTCGCCGGACGGATCGGCAATCTGGATTTCCAGAATCCACAAACCGGTGTCCGGGCATTGGGCGAAATCGCCCAGGCTGCCGGCCTTGTAGATGGCGTGCGGAAAGTCCGACACCCGGTGGCCCTTGATGTCCAGGTTCAGCCGCCAGCCCATTGCCTCGGCGCGCTCCGCCGCGTACTGGTACAAAGCCGGGCCGGCCAGGCGCTCGCGCCGCCATTTGTCCGCCACCTCCTGCCACAGCTGGCGCGCCGCCTCCGCACAGGCCTGCTTGCGCGCGTTGTCGCCGACCACGAAGGTATCGCCGGCGTCGCCCTCGTGGCCGTCCCAGACAATGCCCAGATCAATGAAAAAGATATCGTCGTCCAGCAGCACATTGTCCGGGTCGATCTGCTGCTTGAAGATTTTCAGCGTGCTGCGGCCAAAGCGGATGATGATGCCGTGCCAGATGCGGTCCATGCCCATGCTTTCCAGCTCCGCCTTGGCCAAATCCTTGGCCTGCTGTTCGGTCATGCCGGGGCGGATCTGCGCGGCGATGCGCCGCACCGCCGCCATGGTTTTGTCGCGGGCGACGATCATTTTGTCCAGGGAGAAAGCGCTGCCCACCGCTTCCGGTGGGAGAGAGACTGTGGTCATAAGAAATGCCCTGTCTTAAGAACCTGTTTGCGATCTGCTGCGCTGCATGAGAAGTGACACGGCGAGTACCGCTTTGGAATGCTCATGTACCACAAGTACATTCCGCTTCCTCAGCCGGTTTCGCCTGGTCTCGCTCTTGCTCGCGAGAACGTAAACAGGTTCAAAAAATAAAGTGATGAAATGGGCAGTGAAGTATACCGCAACGCAGCAGAATCATGACATTCAAATCACGGACAAATCCTCCTGCCAGCCCCTGCCCTCGCGCCCCCGCTGGCTTGACCCTGCCCGCCCACTCGGTAACAATCGCCGGGTGCTGTTATTCACGGCACCGGGATTGGCATCCCGCCCAGTAACCAACGGACATTGCGCTTACCGCGCATGCCCGTATTTCTCCATGGCTGCGCCAAAATCGGCAGGCTCGTGGTGGGGGAGCGCCCCGCGCTCGCCGGTTGGTTACTCCGGTTATGCCAATCCTGCCACGCGCCTGCCAACTCCCGTCTGAATACCTGGCAGGTGGTTTATCTTGTGTCAGCGCAGGAGAAACACCATGTCGAAAACCTTTCCCACTCGCCGCCGCTATCGCCAAGCCTCGCTGGAAGCGCGCGAAACCCTGCTCCCCTTCGTGTCCCGACGCCCAGGACGGCCGCAAGCCGATTACTGGCAGATGCCGGCCGCCCACCCGGACTACGCCGCCGACTGCGCCTATGGCCGCGAATGCGGCGCGCACTTCGTCCAATGGCTGAAGGACAACCCCGGCTATTGCGGCCAAAGCCTGCTGGCGCGCATCACCCGCGACATCGACTTCCGCAAGCCGGAGCAGCGCGGCTACCGAGTGGGCTTCTTCAACTATCTGGAAGCCATGCTCACGCTGGCCGCGCGCAAGGTGGACGTGTTCGAGCACGTTGACGAACTACACCGCCAGCAACAGGCGCAGATCAAACGCAAGAATATGGAAAACCGCTCGGTGCGGAAGATAGAGAAGAAGTAAGGAAGAACGAACCCCGGCTTTGGCCGGGGTTTGGTTTGGGGGTGCTATTAGGGTCAATGAGTGGTTAGCTTATGACTGTTTACGAGCAATTGCTGTCGGATAACACATGAAAAACCTAGCGCCTGATTTATCCCCTAGCTAGCCAAACTGAATCTCATCGTCCTGCCGTGCGGCGTGTAGCACGCACACGCCGAAGCAGTTGAGTTATAGCACGATCTTCCCTTCTACTCTTAAGCTCGTTCTCCAACCAAGTAGTCGCTTGGTCGAGATACTCGGCACTCTTCTTAGAGCTCCTCACCTTGTCAAAATATCGAATGGCCTGATCTGAATAAACCTTCGCGTGATAAGCCTTCCGGAGGTCATCCGTATAACACTTTCGCAGTGTATCCATGCTTTCATCAAGGCTTGAGAGAACCCCATCCACTGAAAGAGGTTTGTCGTAATTCGCATTAAATAAAATCACCGCATATGTATTTCGTACCGATGCGGCTCGCTTACCAGCCAGCGAGAGAGCTTCATCAATCCACTTAAATGCTAGTGGATACTGCTTTTTCCGAGAAAGAAAAATCGCACATTGCTGCTTGAATGAGTGTGTACCGTCACGTGCGAACGTATTCTCATAGAAATGCAAACCATCTTCCCATTTCGGAAATGCACGGGTTGTGAGATTCGCGTCATATGCCATTCTGCGAAAAATGTCGTACCGACTAATTTTGGAAGGAGATACCTCACAATGAAATTTCTCAAGAAGCTTCCGAAGATCTAATGCGTGGACCCTCCGCATTACAGCTTCGGCAACTGCGCGGGATCTAGGGACAAAGTGTGCTTGGAGTGAGTCCGCTTGTGCTCCCTCATACGGAGATAGAAGGGATGACATAGCCTTGAGAAGCTCAAACGTTTCATTTGGATCAGAAGTCAACCCAGAAAAAGAACTAAGGTATGAATGAGCCACATCGACCGAAAGCGGAACACGGCAAGAGTACAGATAGCAGGCGACTAAGAGCAGATGATGCTTGGCAGGAGCCTCCTGCTTGAGCTCCTTGAGCGCGTCGACAAATCTATCTGCTAAGAAGTGGCCAGAAATTGAGGCATCAAACACCTCAAAAAACGTGGGATCCAGATCTGAAGCAAGCGGATCAGCAAATTGTCTAAATGCAGCCCGTTGCACACCTGCTGGAATTAGATCAAGGACTGCTTGGACATCAGTTTTCGCGAGCCCTGACACATCCAAAACATGAAACTTGTGTGGTGCGAAACGATGCGAAACGCTATCGTAGATGTAGTCTCGCTCTGCAGCAACTATACGAATATTGGGGCTCTTCGCGAGCTTGTCGATTGCTTCCCACGAATCAGCAGCATTATCGATAAAGAGCAGCGCTTGGGCACCTTCAGCATCAATATCCCGCACAAGCAATGCTGCCTTTTCAGGTGTAATTTCCTCAATATAGAGCGACTGTGCCGGCCCCTTGTTTGACACAGCCAGCTGCCGAAGCAGCGTCGACTTGCCTGTCAACGGCGTCCCGATCAGGAAGCAGTTCTTGCCGCCCGCTAGTACGTTGGACGCTGCAGCAAAGTGCTTAGTCTTATGCAAACTCCCTATGCAAACATCGTACCAAGTAGGTTCAGCCCCAAGATAAAACTCCGTGAGGCTTCTAACTGGCACTGAATCTACAGGTGGGGGGAAATACTCCGCAAACCTTTTATCAAGCAGACGCCTAGCTCCTCCAGTAACTTTCGGAGCCTTCAGCTGTCCAAAGTAATTAAGTAAGTCGCGGGTTTCTGCTATTACTATTTGGAACCCTAAGGAAGAGTAGTACTCAATAGCCTCTTGGTCCTCTGATCTGAGAGTAACCCAAGCAGGAGCTTTATTCCGCTCCGGAGTAGACTGGCGCGCAAGCGACTGGAGCACTCCGGCATCAGCGACGGTATAACCCCAATAAAGCGTCGGCACCTGCTGGACACGTCCAATATACCCAAACCACTTGTCCTTGTCTCGATCAAAACTGGAAGATATTTCCACGGGAGAAAAATCCATCCCCTGTTCTAATGGATGGACAATGGACCCATGCAAAGGAATAAAATCTATCGCAGAGGCTCCAATAGTAGATGGCCCTCTCAGAGTAATATCATTAAGGTAATACTTCGTACTCTCGGCGAAAATAGCATGCAATAGATTATCAATATTTGTCGTGAATATAGCCTTGACTGCAAGCCTCTCAATATTTAGATACGCTTTATCATAGTGCACGACAGCGAAGCGTTGTCTAAGAAATTCTTTGAGAGCATCTCGCTGGGTGCTCGAAATGACTTGACATAGTTGCGGCAACAACAGCGTGGAATTAGGATCCCTATTAAAATGCTGAAGTAGCTCTTTCCGCAGCGTATCACCTACAGGCATAGCTTTCGATTGCCCAGCAAATGCCCCCATCGCTTCAACAGAAAAACCCGCGCCAACAAAGAGATTAATACCTTGCTGCAAACAGTCTTTAAAAATATTCTCGTTTTCGATTTTCATTAAGCACCTAGACTATAGCCATACGTTGCGATCAATTAATTTGAGATGCGGTCAAGCTTGATATACCGAGGCAAGCCATAACCACTCAGACATAGAACTGTGCATATTATTTCCAACAAAATGGGAGCATGTAATGCAAGACTCCTTTTACCAAAAACCAACTACATCGATTCGTGGAGAACTCGAGGTTTCTAGTTCAGAGCCTAGCCCCCCCTCCCAGCCAAATTCCAACTCCCACCTAAACTCCCCCCTCCTCGCCTTCTCAATCCCCGCAATATCAATCTTCACCATCCCCATCATCGCGTCGAACACCCGTTTGGCGGCGGCGCGGTCCGGATCGGCCAGCGCCTCAGTCAACACACGCGGAGTGATTTGCCAGCTTAGGCCCCACCAGCCACAGGCGCTGGCCTGGCCGCCGTTGCCGACGATGGCCTGCCACAAGCGGTCGGTTTCGGCCTGGTCTTCGGTGGCCACCGGACCAGAAGTAATGACGTATAAATTAGACCACTTTATAGCACATGGGCATTTTTTGCGGCATTGATCCAAAACAGCCGCGCATAAAAAAGCCTCCTGAGCCGCGACATCGAATTCCGCAAACCGGAACAACGCGGCTACCGAGTTAGCTTCTTCAACACTCTGGAAGCCATGCTCACGCAGACCGCGCGCAAGGTGGACGTGTTTGATGACGTTGACGAACGGCATCGCCAGCAGCGGGCGCCGCTCAAACGCAAGAGTATGGAAAACCGCTCAGTGCGGCGGATAGAGAAGAAGTAAGGAAGAATGAACCCCGGCTTTGGCCGGGGCTTGGTTTGGGGCGTGACGCTTTCTGAAAGAATAATTGCTTAGCTTACGGCCTCTTACGCCCCTTAGCTGTCCCTCGTGGAGGGCCGCAAGCGGCCAGTTTGCCCATCAAATGGAACTGTCCCCAACCGTTCACAGGGAAGCTCGTTTCAGTGGTTCAGCTTGAACATATTGACGTGAACGCAGGAGGGGACGGCATAGTAGGTCATCAGGTGGTTCTCCAGTTCCGTCGCTGCCGTGGCGAGGTTCGTCAATGTGTGAACGCCAGAATTGGGATCGAAGAAATAGAGATCGCTACCGTCATAGGCAAGCGCCACAGAGTGGGGCGTAGCGCTTTGCATGGCGATCAGGGCCGCGCCGCGCCCGCTGCTCACCAACAGCTCGATGGTGTGCGTCAGCAACTGGACGAAGCCTCCCTCGAAGAAGGAAGACAAGGTTCCAATCGACTTGCAGCCCAGGGTCTGCGCCTCCTGTGAGTACAAGTTATGAAACGCCTGGATGGCCTTGCCCTGGTTGCGAATACCGGGAAGGTTACCCCCTCTGGGGTCGCTGATCGGTTGGTCGTCAATGTCGGTTTCATAGGCGCCGGATGTCATGAGGCCATCACAGATCTGGTCCTGCAAAGCCATAATGCGCTCAACCTTCCGACTGATATTCCGCTGTTCCAACATGTCGGCAAGTCCTGGCACCGGACCCAAGTCGAGCGCGCGCATGCAGAAATAAAAGGAAATGCCTTCGCAGGAGCCACTATGCCGTGCATTGAAGTCACTTTGTTTGCAAGCCAAAACGAGGGTGATAGCCACAACATACTCCTTGCTTATTCTCGGTTTTCATAACCAGCTTCGACTGACCGAGCCGGATATTCGAAGTGAGTCCTGCTCGAAGAACGACCGGCGAAAGGCATGCAACTGCAATCTGGCCCCTTTAAATTTCCTGTAGCAGGCGCCTGACGCTTCTAAGAACCTGTTTACGATCTGCTGCGCTGCGTGGAGCGTTACACGATGAGTACGCCTTCGAAATGCTCATGTACCACTTGTACATTCCGCTTCCTCAGCCGTTTTCGCCTTGTCTCGCTCTTGCTCGCAAGAGCGTAAACACGTTCTACGCAATTGAAACAAGAAAAGCATTGGCCTCAGAGGTAAGCCGATGGCGTGTTGCTGCCCGAAATCAGCCACTTTTGGCCATCAACAGCCACCTGAAAAATAACAACTATCCCCTCCTCGCCTTCTCAATCCCGGCAATATCAATCTTCACCATCCCCATCATCGCGTCGAACACCCGCTTGGCGGCGGCCCGGTCTGGATCGGCCAGCGCCTCGGTCAACACGCGTGGGGTGATTTGCCAGCTCAGGCCCCATTTATCCTTGCACCAGCCGCAGGCGCTGGCCTGGCCGCCGTTGCCGACAATGGCTTGCCACAGGCGGTCGGTTTCGGCCTGGTCTTCGGTGGCCACCTGAAAGGAGAAGGCTTCGCTATGTTTGAAGGCTGGGCCGCCGTTGATACCCAGACAGGGAATGCCCAGCACGGTGAATGCCACGGTGAGCGCATCGCCTTCTTTGCCGGCCGGGTAATCGCCAGGCGCGCGCAGCACCGCGCCGACGCGGCTGTCCGGGAAGGTGGCGGCGTAGAAGCGCGCGGCGTCTTCGGCGTCGCCGTCGTACCACAGGCAGATGGTGTTTTTGCCCATTCCCCTTCCCTTTGCTGGCTCATATCGCTCAAAGACAAGCCATTGCCATGCGCAAGAATAAGCAATGGCCGCATGCCCAAAACATACATTTGTCATGGTAGACAATTTTGGCGATCTCGCCGCGCGCATAAAAAAAGCCTCCCCTAAGGGAGGCTTGGCGCTTTGCCGGCTGACCGTCGCGGTGGCCAGTGGCGTTGGACTTACATGCTGCCGTGGAAGGTGCGGTTGATCACGTCCAGCTGTTGCTCGCGCGTCAGCTTGACGAAGTTCACCGCATAACCGGACACGCGGATGGTCAGTTGCGGGTACAGCTCCGGGTGTTCCATCGCGTCCATCAGGGTTTCGCGCTTGAACACGTTGACGTTGACGTGGAAACCGCCGGCGTCGGAGAAGCCGTCCAGGCAGTTGGCCAGGTTGGCAACGCGTTCTTCTTCGCTATGGCCCAGCGCGTCCGGGGTGGCGGAGGCGGTCCAGCTGATGCCGTCCAGCGCGGCTTCATACGGCAGCTTGGCTACCGATGCGCCCGCGGCGACAAAGCCTTTCACGTCGCGGCCGTTCATCGGGTTGGCGCCCGGGGCGAACGGTTCGCCGGCGCGGCGGCCGCACGGGGTGTTGCCGGTTTTCTTGCCGTACACCACGTTGGAGGTGATGGTGAGCACGGACTGAGTCGGCATCGCATTGCGGTAGAAGTGCGGCTGGGCCTTGATCTTGTCCATGAAGGTTTCGGTCAGCCATACCGCGATGCTGTCGGCGCGGTCGTCGTTGTTGCCGTAAGCCGGGTAGTCGCCTTCGATCTTGTAGTCCACCGCCAGGCCCGCTTCGTTGCGGATGATGTGCACTTTGGCGTGCTTGATGGCGGACAGGGAGTCGGCGGCCACGGACAGGCCGGCGATGCCGCAAGCCATGGTGCGCAGGATGTCGCGGTCGTGCAGCGCCATTTCGATGCGTTCGTAGGCGTATTTGTCGTGCATGTAGTGGATGCAGTTCAGCGCCTTGACGTAAGTGGCGGCCAGCCAGTCCATCAGCAGGTCGAACTTGGGCATCAGTTCGTCGTAGGTCAGCACGTCGCTCTTGATCGGCTCAAAGCCCTTGGCCACTTGCACGCCGGATTTTTCATCCACGCCGCCGTTGATGGCGTAGAGCATGGCTTTGGCCAGGTTGGCGCGGGCGCCGAAGAACTGCATTTGCTTGCCGATGCGCATCGCGGACACGCAGCAGGCGATGCCGTAGTCGTCGCCCCAGTGCGGACGCATCAGGTCGTCGTTTTCGTACTGGATGGAGCTGGTGTCGATGGACACTTTGGCGCAGAAGTCTTTGAAACCGCGCGGCAGCTGGGTGGACCACAGCACGGTCAGGTTGGGTTCCGGCGCCGGGCCCAGGTTGTACAGGGTGTTGAGGAAGCGGAAGCTGCTCTTGCTCACCAGGGTGCGGCCGTCTTCGCCCATGCCGCCGATGGATTCGGTCACCCAGGTCGGGTCGCCGGAGAACAGTTGATCGTATTCCGGGGTGCGCAGGAAGCGCACGATGCGCAGCTTGATCACCAGGTCGTCGATCATTTCCTGGGCTTGTTCTTCAGTCAGCGCGCCGGAGGCCAGATCGCGCTCGATGTAGACGTCCAGGAAGGTGGCGACGCGGCCGAAGGACATGGCGGCGCCGTTTTGTTCTTTCACGGCGGCCAGGTAGGCGAAGTAGGTCCACTGCACCGCTTCGCGGGCGTTGACGGCCGGGCGGCTGATGTCGAAGCCGTACTTGGCGGCCATCTGCTTCAGTTCGTCCAGCGCGCGGAATTGTTCGGACAGTTCTTCGCGCAGACGCAGCACGTCTTCGTTGAAAACGGCGTCGTCCAGCTCATGGAATACTTTTTGGCGTTCGGCGCGCAGGAAGTCGGTGCCGTACAGGGCCACGCGGCGGTAGTCGCCGATGATGCGGCCGCGGCCGTAGGCGTCCGGCAGGCCGGTGATCACGCCGGATTTGCGCGCGGCCATGATGTCCGGGGTGTAGGTGTCGAACACGCCCTGGTTGTGGCTCTTGCGATAGTGGGTCCACACGTCCTTGATGACCGGGTCCAGCTTGAAGCCGAAGGCTTCCAGGCCGTTCTCAACCATGCGCAGGCCGCCGTTGGGCATGATGGCGCGCTTGAGCGGCGCATCGGTTTGCAGGCCGACGATGACTTCGCTGGCTTGATCGATGTAGCCGGCGTCATGCGCGGTGATGGAGCTGCCGCGGTCAGCGGCTACGTCCAGCACGCCACGGGCGCGTTCTTCTTTCAGCAACTCGCTCAGGGTGTCCCACAGCTTTTGGGTGCGCGCGGTAGCGGGCGCCAAGAAGCTGGCGTCGCCTTCAAACGGCTTGTAGTTCAGCTGGATGAAGTTGCGGACATCCACCTTGCTTTGCCATTCACCGCCGGTGAAATCGCGCCAGGGGTTGGCTTGAGTCGCGTCACGATTCAGAGCATCCATGTGTGCCTCCTAGTAACTATCAGTAAATGTTGAGTACTGAACATATTGTACATTCGGTTTCGAAAAAAATCGTTTGATAAAGATCAACTGCCGCAGACTAAAACGCGCGTGCGGCCCCGCCCGAGGCGGCGGCAAAATCTCTTAAAAAATGCTTTATTTTCAATGCCATGAAAAACCACATCAACATGCCGTCATTGTAGCCGGCGCATTACATTCGAAAACGAACATCAAACACTCGTTCCAAGCGCCGCCGCGGCCGGTTTTGCGGCTTCGCGCCGCGCCGGCAGGGTGTGGCGCTCCAGCAGGTAAACCACCAGGCCCACGCCCAGCGCGCCGCCGGCGATATTGCCCAGGGTGGCCGGAATCATATTGTGCAGGATGGCGGCGGCGTCCAGGCCTTGCATGCCGTGCAGCAGGGCCAGCGAGAAGAAGGCCATATTGGCGATGCTGTGCTCAAAGCCGGAGAAGAAGAACACGAAGACCAGCAGCAGGATCATCAGCATCTTGGCGGCGTCGCCGGCCATGCGCAGCGGCACCCATACCGCCAGACAGATCACCCAGTTGCACAGCGCGCCCTTCCAGAAGATTTCCCAGCCGCCGGCGTGCACTTTGTGCGCGGCCACATTGAACAGCAGATGATCGGCCGGCAGGCTGCCCATGCCGCCGGCGCCGGCGAACACGGCGGTAAACAGCAACACGCCCAGCAGATTGCCCAGGTAGACCAGGGTCCAGCTGCGCAGCAGGTTGCAGACGCGGCAGTCGCCGCTGAGCACGCCCACGCTGAAGTACATCACATTGCTGGTGAACAGTTCCAGCTTGCAGACGATGATGCTGACCAGGGCCACGCCGAAGAAGCCGGCCACGGCGATGTAGTAGCCGGGGGAGCCGACGGCGAAGAAGACCTGGCCCAGCTTGAGGCTGACGCTGAGCACCACGGCGATCAGCGCGCCGGCCATGCCGGCGCTCAATAGATAGCGGCCGGGGTGCTGACGCAGCACGGTCTGTTTGGCGGCGGCTTCTGCCGCGACGTAGGCGAGTGTGGAGGCGTGATTCATGTTTTTCATTTCGCGAGCTTGGGCAACGCCGCCAGCCGCGGGTCCATCTTGATGCAATGCCTATCAACTGCTGATGCCGTTTTCAGGTTTTGCCGGATTTTGCCCGGCCCGGCCTGCTTCCGGCATTGGCTTGGTTGGCTGTCATCCTTGATTGGTTCCCGCGTCTGCGCTTGCCCTGATTGTTGATTCACGAAAATTTTATGTTCGTATTGCATCATTGTTGTTTGATAACTATCAAACGCAAGCCTTTCCTTGGCACGCTTTCGCTCAAGCCTTTCTTTTTACAACATGCCCGGCAATGGATTTGCCGTCCCCGCCGCGGCTCAGCCGCCGCTCACGGCCGCCGGCACTCCTTAGATCCGGTTCAAAGCCTGCCGCGCTTTACAAGACACGGCGCGGCGAGCGCCGCTTCGAAATGCGGACGCACCGCGCGCGCATCCCGCTTTCTCAGCGATTTCCGCCCTGTCTCGCTCCGGCTCGCGAGACGTTGACAGCCTATTGCGCAGCCATTCAAGAGCCGCCGCGCCAGGCGGGACGCGGCACAGCAATCGCGGTTTGAGGATACGCATGCGTCCCTGGCGCATTCCGCCCTTGAGACCGCCGCGCCTGGCCTTGCCCCTAATCGCGTGGTCTTGAACCGCTAGCGCGGCCAAGCAACCCTGATGCCGCGTGCGCCGGCTTGAGCGATTCCCATAGCGCCGGCGTTGGCGCGCCTTGCTTCAGCCGTAAAACTTGAGCGTGTACCGCTCTATAAGAGGCGATTCACCGCCTGCCGCGCGTCAGCGGGATGGTCCGAGCGAGGCCTTGAAACCGGCTTCAGAGCGCCCATGCCCCCCTTGCGTATTCCGCCTCTTCGGCGGCAAGGCCTTGCCTCGTTCTTGCTCGAGAGACTTTGAACAGGCTCTTAGGCGGATGGCAAGCGCGATAACAAACAATGAAAAACATCATATAAATCATATGGATAATAGAAAAACGATCGTTTGAACGCTAGCGACATGTTGGAAACCAACCAAATAATGTTCGTTTTGAAATATTTTTGTTCGTTTTCGAAAACGATTTGGCTGTTCAGATTTCATATTATGATATTCCACCGCCCGCTCTCGGCTCTGCTGATATAGCAAATGTCTTGACGCAAGCGGCGGCGCCCAGCGCCTCTTCCCCATCCCCGCCCCCAGACGTCAAAACCGAATTAATTCATTTTATTCATCAAGTTATCCAGCAAAAACCGGATAGGCAAACCACTCGCCGCAGCCAAGCACCCGTGCCGCCGCGCCAGCGGCAACCATGCCATTGGCGTGTTCCTTCCCGCTACAACTGCCTCGAACTATTGTGCAAAGTCGATGCGCTTTTTCAAGCAAGCGCTCGATTTCACTCAGCAACAATCAGCAAAGCAACAAGAAAACAAAGCAATCCGAAAATTGGAAGATTCTCAAAAAATGCGCGCTTTCTAGCCATTTTTTCAATAAACATAGATATTTTGTAGTTTTTTAAACCAAAACAAAGCAATCGTCATGATATTGATAAGACATCTACAGCAAATAGCAATTGTTCGGATGTTCGTTTTGCTTCAAAATAAAGTTGATTAGAATCAACTGATGTTCTGAAAGGTGTAACCCTCGCAGTACAACTGCCTATACCATGCACATCAATGAAGCCGTGAATCACTAATCAGCGGTTCCAGCTACTGACCAAAAGTCTAGCAAGAGATGAAAACGGCGCGCCGCCGGGCGGCACGCCAGAACGATTACCCCATTTGTCTTTAATGAAGGCCAATATCATGTCTCAAGCCGTTTCCACCCCCCTGCCCAAATCAGGCGCTTCGTCCTCCTGGACCAAGCAAGATACCGTCTGGATGTTGGGTCTGTACGGCACCGCCATTGGCGCCGGCACCTTGTTCCTGCCCATCAACGCAGGCATTGGCGGTCTGTGGCCGCTGATCGTCATGGCGCTGCTGGCCCTGCCGCTGACTTTCTTCGCTCACCGCGGCCTCACCCGTTTCGTACTGTCCAGCTCCAAGCCGGGCGCCGACATCACCGAGGTGGTGGAAGAGCACTTTGGCGTGGGCGCGGGCAAGCTGATCACCCTGCTCTACTTCTTCGCCATCTACCCCATTCTGTTGGTGTATAGCGTGGCCATCACCAACACCGTGCAATCCTTCATGGTCAACCAGCTGGGCGTGTCCGCTCCGCCGCGCGCCATCCTGTCGCTGATCCTGATCCTGGGTCTGATGGCCATCGTGCGCCTGGGCGAGAAGATGATCGTCAAGGCCATGAGCGTGCTGGTTTACCCCTTTGTCGCCTGCCTGATGCTGCTGGCGCTGTACCTGGTTCCGGAATGGAACAGCTCGGCCATCCAGCAAGCCGGCAGCCTGGGCGACGCCCTGTCCCACGGCGCGTTCTACAAAACGCTGTGGCTGGCCATCCCGGTCATGGTGTTCTCCTTCAACCACTCGCCCATCATTTCGTCCTTCTCGGTTGACCAGCAGAAGCTGCATGGCGACGCCGCTGAACCGGCCGCCGGCCGCGTGCTGATCCGCGCTCACATCATGATGGTGCTGTCGGTGATGTTCTTCGTGTTCAGCTGCGTGTTCAGCCTGTCCCCGGCCGACCTGGCCGCGGCTAAAGCGCAGAACATTTCCATCCTGTCTTACCTCGCCAACCACTTCCGCAACCCGGTGATTGAATGGGTGGCTCCGCTGATCGCCATCGTCGCCATCAGCAAGTCCTTCCTGGGTCACTACCTGGGCGCCAAAGAAGGCTTCAACGGCCTGATCATCAAGCAACTGCGCCAGAGCGGCAAATCCATCGAGACCGCCAAACTGGACCGCTTCACCGCCGTGTTCATGATCATCACCACCTGGGCCGTGGCCACCTTCAACCCCAGCATCCTGGGCATGATCGAAACCCTGGGCGGCCCGGTGATCGCGATGCTGCTGTTCCTGATGCCGATGTACGCCATCGCCAAAGTGCCGGCCATGAAGAAATACTCCGGCGCCGCCAGCAACATCTTCGTGGTTCTGATCGGCCTGATCGCCATCTCCGCCATCTTCTACGATCTGTTCGCCTGATCGCCCTTCTCTGACAGCCCGGCCGGTTACGGCCGGCCGGGCTCCTCAGCATCAAGCCAAAGTATCAAGCCAAGAGGTAAGCAATCATGTTCAGCATGACTGATATCTACAAAATCGGCGTCGGCCCCTCCAGTTCCCACACCGTCGGTCCGATGAAGGCCGGCCACCAGTTCCTGGGCTCGCTCAAGGAAACCGGCCGTTTCAACCAAGTCACCCATGTTCACGTCGACTGCTACGGCTCGCTGGCCCTGACCGGCAAGGGGCATTGCACCGACCACGCCATCATCCTGGGCCTGGCCGGCAATCTGCCGGACACCGTGGACCCGGAACAGACGCCGGCCCTGATCGCCGATGTGGAAAAAACCCGCCAGCTAACGCTGGGCCGCACGCATCAGCGCGTGGGCTTCGACATGGATTTCCACACCGCCAACCTGCCGATGCACGAAAACGGCATGCAGATCCACGCCTTTGTCGGCGACGAGTGCGTGCTGACCAAGACGTATTATTCGATCGGCGGCGGCTTCATCGTGGACGAGGAGCATTTCAATCAAAGCTCCTGCAGCGACACCCCGGTGCCTTATCACTTCCTCAGCGCGCAGCAGATGATGGATATGTGCGAGGAAACCGGCCTGTCCATTTCCGCGCTGGTGATGGAAAACGAAAAAGCCTTCCATGAGGTCAAGGACGTTCAGCAGCATTTCGCCAAAGTGTGGGATGTGATGAAGACCAGCATTGACCGCGGCATGCGCACCGAGGGCAATCTGCCCGGCCCGATGCGGATTCCGCGCCGCGCGCCGGCCTTGCACCGGATGCTGACCAGCTCCTTGCAAGTGGCCAAGGACCCGATGAGCGTGATGGATTGGGTCAATATGTACGCGATGGCGATGTCGGAAGAAAACGCGGCCGGCGGCCGCGTGGTCACCGCGCCCACCAACGGCGCCTGCGGCATCGTGCCGGCGGTGCTGGCCTACTACAACCACTTCATCCAGCCGCTGGACGAGGACAGCTGCCTGCGCTTCTTCCTGTCTTCCGGCGCCATCGGCTGCCTGTTCAAGCTGAACGCGTCGATCTCCGGCGCCGAGGTGGGCTGTCAGGGCGAGGTGGGCGTGGCTTGTTCCATGGCCGCGGCCGGCCTGACCGAGTTGATGGGCGGCAGCCCGTCCCAGGTGTGCATGGCGGCGGAAATCGCCATGGAGCACAATCTGGGCCTGACTTGCGACCCGGTGGGCGGCCAGGTACAGATTCCCTGCATCGAGCGCAACGCCATCGCCGCGGTCAAGGCCATCAACGCCGCGCGCATGGCCATGCACCGCGTCAGCAGCCCCAAGGTGTCGCTGGACAAGGTGATCGCCGCCATGTACGAAACCGGCAAGGACATGGACGCCAAGTACCGTGAAACCTCCTGCGGCGGCCTGGCCCTGCAGATCGTGACCGAGAGCAAGGTGGCGCCGACCCAGGCCATCCGCTGGGTGAACGACGCGGCCTGAGCTTAGGCCAGCCGTCAAAAGACAACGCCGCCGGGGCCAACCGGCGGCGTTTTTTTTGCCCGCGGCTCAGGAGGTCCGCAACTGGCCGTGCGCCGCCTCCGCCAACCGCCCCAGCTCATCCCGCGACAGGCCGGCCGACAAGGCGTAGGCGAAGCGGCCGTCCCACCAATAAAACACGTTGACCGGCCCCTGGCTGGCGAAGCGGAAGCCGGCGTCCCGCCGAGGCGCGGCGGTGGTGGCCACGTACAAGGTCATGCGCTGGCCGGCGGCGTTGTGGTACATGAATTGGGCCACCGGCCCTTGTTCGCCCGGCAACAGCCGGCCGCCGATCAACTCATAGCCTTGCGCGCTCAACAGCGGCGGCTTGACCCGGCTTTGCAGCCGTTTGGACAGCCAGGCCACCAACTGGTCCTGATGCTCGGCGTCGATTTCCACCGGCCGCTTCACGTCCGGGCTGTACACCACATGCGCCATCGCCGCCAAGCGCGGCAAAGGCTCCTGGCCGTCCGCCGCCGCCCACTGCGCAGCCGGCGCTTGCAGCTGACCGCGCAGCAACCAGCCGCCGCCGCCGCCCAGCGCCAACATCAGCACGGACGCGGCCGCGCCCTGCCACCAAGGCACGCTCCACCCTCGCCGCAGCGGGGCCGGCGGCGGCAGCGCGGCGGCCAGCAGGCGCGGCGGGACGGGCTCTCGCAAGGCCGGCTCGAACAAGGCGCCGATGTCGTCCTGCAAACGACGGTAAGCCCGCAGCCGCTCCCGCGCCTCCGGGTGATTTTCCAAATAGGCCTCCACCGCCGCGCGCCGCTCCAGCGGCAAGGCGTCGTCCAGATAAGCCTGCAATTCCTGTTCCGTGACCGTTTCCATCAAACCCCTCCTCCGGCGGCCGGCGTGGCGCCCGCTTCCATCAAGCCGCGCAAGCGCTCGCGGCCGCGGCTTAGCCGCGACATCACCGTGCCCAACGGAATATCCAGCGCCGCGGCGATTTGCTGATAGCTCATGTCCTCCAGCGCCAGCAACAGCAGGACGGCGCGTTGCTCCTCCGGCAGCCGGGCCAGATTGGCCGCCAGTTCGCGCAGCGCCAGGCCGCGCTCCTGCGGCGCGTCCACCGTCAGCTCGGCCATATCCTCCGACAGCGGCTGCCGCCTGGCGCCGTAGCGGCGGAAGTCGTCGATGTGCAACCGATGCATGATGCCGAACAGCCAGGGGCGCAAATCGCGGTCGTCCCGCCATTGCCGCCATTTGCGCCAGGCTTGCTCCAGCGTGTCCTGCACCAGATCGTCCGCCGCGCCCTGATCAAACACCAGGGCGCGGGCATAACGCCGCAGGCGCGGAATGCAGTCCACCAGCAAATGGTGGAAGCGCTGTTGGGCGGCCTCGCTCATCCAGCGGCGGGGGCCAGCACCCGGACAATGGCCTTGCGCGTCAAATCCACCTCAGCAATGCCCAGGTCTTCGTTCAACACCCAGGCCTTGCCGCTGTCCCGGCTGAAGCTGATGGCCTGACGCGGCCCGCTGAAGCCGGTGATTTCCCCCACCGCTTCGAACGCCGGCAAGGACACCACGGTCAGCGAGTGGCTCTTGAGGTTGCCGGAATACAGGAAGCGCCCGTCCGGCCGCAAGGCCGCGCCGTAAGGTTCTTGCCCCACTTTCACCGTCTTGATCACGGTCCGGCTGGGCACATCCACCCAGGACAGCGTATCCGCGCCGCTATTGGCGGCGAACACGCTGCGGCCGTCGCCGCTGACGGAGATGGCGCGCAGCTTGTCGAAACCGCCCACCTCGGCGCGGGTCTCCAGCTTGGCCGCGTCCACCAGGGTGATCTTGTCGCCCAGGAAGTTGGTGACGAACACGGTGCCGCCGTCCGGCGATACCTTGATGCCCTGGCGCGGCTGGGCGAAACCGGTCAGCACTTTTTCCACCTTCCATTGCGGCAGATTGACCACGGTCAGGCTGCCGGCGGCCTGATTATTGACGTATAGCCGGCTGCCGTCCCGGTTCAGCGCGGTGCCGAACGCCCCCGGCCCGATGGCCAGACTGGCTTCCCGCGTCCAACTGCCCGCGTGCCAGCGCTCCACCACGCCCTTGCTGCTGTCGGAGACGTAGAAGCGTTCCCCGTCCGGGGAAAACACGATATTGCGCGGCGTGACGAAGCCCGGCAGTTCGCGCAGCAGCTTGCCGGCACGCAAGTCATAGGCCAGCAGCGTGCCGCGGGAGCTGTTGCCGGCCAGGGCCAGCGTTTCCGCCGGATTGACCGCCAGGGTGTTGTTGCGGATTTGCGGATCGAAAGCCGCCGGCTCCTGCGCCCAGGCCAAGGGTGTCGACAACGCCGCCAACAGCAGCGCCGCCCTCGCTTTAACGCGCCACATGCCATACCTCCTTGAAGCCGTCGCCGGCGCGCTCGCCCGGCTTGCCGTCTTTGGCGAAACGGTACAAGGGCTTGCCTTGATACGCCCACTGCGTCTGGCCGTCGTCGCGGCGGATCCGGCTGAAACCCTCCGGCGCGCTGTCCTCGGCCGCCGCCAGCAAGGGCGGCCACAGCGCCGCGCAAGCCTGATTGCACGCGCTGCGGCCGCTGCCGGCCGCATCCTTGTCGAAGACGTACAGCGTCATGCCTTGCGCGTCCACCAGCGCGCCGTCGCGCCGCGACGCCGCCTCCCCGGCCAACGCGCCCATGCTCAGCGCCGTCAGCGCCACCGCCATCCATGCTTTCATCGCAGACTCCTCCCGTTGTAGAACACGCGGCCACTGCCGGCCCTCATCTCAAGGCCTGCGCGCCGCGGCGCTCCATCTTGACGAAACCGCCGACCATTCGGCGTTCAGTACGGGGTATACGGACGGACGGCGCGCTTTATTCCCGCCGCGACGCGTTTTTTTCAGTTCCTGCCGCCAAAGCATGAAAAAACCGCCGGTTTCCCGGCGGTTTTGTGCGAATGGCCGTCAGCGCTTAGGCCGGCGCCATGCCCACCCAGCCTTGCGGAATGGACTCCAACAGCTTGCGGGTATAGCTCTGCCGCGGCTCGCGGTAGATCTGATCCGCGTCCGCCTGCTCCACCACCTCGCCCTTGTTCATCACCATCACCTGGTCGGAGATATGCTTCACCACCGCCAGATCGTGCGAGATGAACAGATAGGACAGGCCGTATTCGTCCTGCAGGTCTTGCAACAGGTTCAGCACTTGCGCCTGCACCGACACGTCCAGCGCCGACACCGATTCGTCGCAGATCAGCACTTCCGGCTTCAAGGTCAGGCAGCGCGCGATGGCGATGCGCTGACGCTGGCCGCCGGAGAACTCGTGCGGGTATTTCTGCAGCGCCCCGGCCGGCATCCCCACCTTGTCCAGCAGTTCCTGCGCCAGCTTGCGCCGCTCGCCGCCGTCGCGGCCGATGCCGTGCAGCTGCATCGGTTCGCTCAGGATCTGCTCCACGGTGAAGCGCGGGTTCAGCGAGGCGTAGGGGTTCTGGAAGATGACCTGGATGCGCCGTTTGTAGGCGTGGAAGGCCTTGGCGTCCATGCCCAGCAGGTCCTGGCCGTGGAACAGCGCCTGGCCGCCGCTGGCTTGGTGCAGCCGCACCAGGGTCAGACCGACGGTGGTCTTGCCGGAGCCGGATTCGCCGACGATGCCCAGGGTTTTGCCCTTGGCCAGCTTGAAGGACACGTCCTTGACCGCGTGGAACTGGCGTTTGCCGAACAAGCCTTCGCGCACGTCGAAGGATTTGCTCAGCCCGCGCACGTCCAGGATGATTTCGTCGTCGTCCCGGTAGCCGCGCTCGCGTTGCGGCGGCTCCACATAGCCGCCCGGCTGCAGGAAGTCGTCGATCACCGCCAGCCGTTGCGGCCGCCGGTCCAGGTGCGGGCGGCAGGCCAGCAGCGCCTTGGTGTAGGCGTCCTGCGGCGCGTCGAAGATTTGCTGCACGCTGCCCTGTTCGCGGATTTCGCCGTGACGCATGACGATGACTTCGTCGGCGAACTCGCCCACCACGCCCAGATCGTGGGTGATGAACAGCACCGCCATATCGTGTTTCTTCTGCAGGTCCGCGATCAGTTGCAGGATCTGCTTCTGGATGGTCACGTCCAGCGCGGTGGTGGGTTCGTCGGCAATCAGCAGCTTGGGTTCGCAGGCGATGGCCATCGCGATCATCACCCGCTGCTGCTGGCCGCCGGACAGTTGGTGCGGATAGCTGTCCACCTTGCTTTCCGGTTCCGGCAGGCCCACTTCGCGCAACAGTTCGATCGCGCGCCGGCGCGCGGCGCGGCGGCCCAGCTTGGCGTGCAGCATCAGGGCTTCCATGATCTGCTCGCCCACGCTGAACACCGGGTTCAGCGAGCTCATCGGCTCCTGGAAGATCATCGCGATGTCTTTGCCGCGCAGCGCGCGCATCTCGGCGCCGCCGGCCTTGAGCAGATCCCGCCCTTGCAGCAGGATCTGGCTGTCCGGGTGGATGCTGGCGTGCTGCGGCGACAGCAGGCGCATGATGGCCATGGAGGTCACCGATTTGCCGGAGCCGGATTCGCCCACCAAGGCCACGGTGCGCTTGGCCGGGATGTCGAAGCTGACGCCCTTGAGCGCCTGGAAATCGCCGCCGTTCTCCTGACGGAACGCCACTTTGAGATTGCGCACCGACAGCAGGGTCTGGTTCTGAGTCATAGTCTGTTCTCCCCGCTCACTTCGCCGCCGCGCGCGGGTCCAGCGCGTCGCGCAGCGCGTCCACCAACAGGCTGAAGGCGGTGACCAGCAGCGACATGGACAAGGTAACCGCCAGCATTTGCCACCAATAGCCCTGGATCAGCTCGGTGGGCGCTTCCGCCAGCATCGATCCCAGGCTGACCTGGCGCACGCCGACGCCGAAGCCGAGGAAGGACAGGATGGCTTCGTACTTGATCAGCGCCACGGTGAGCAGGGAAAACTGCACCAGCAGCAGATGGGAGATATTGGGCAGGATGTGGACGAACATCTTGCGGGCGTTGCCGGCGCCGATGGCGTCCGCCGCCTGCACGTATTCGCGGCCCTTGAGCTTCAGGTATTCCGCGCGCACCAGGCGGAAAGTGCCGGTCCAGCTGGTCAGCGCCATCACCGCGACGATGGTGGTGATGCCGCGGCCGGAGACGGCGGCGAAGGACAGCAGCAACAGCATGTCCGGCACCGAGGTGAACACGCTGTAAAACCAGCCCAACGCGTCGTCCACCCTGCCGCCGAAATAGCCGGCCGCCGCGCCCAGCGCGCAGCCCACCAGCAAGGCCGACACCGCGCCGAACACGCCGACGAAGATGGAGGTGGACGTGCCTTTCAGCGTTTTCTCTATCACGTCGCGGCCGCGCAGATCCGCGCCGAAGGGCAACGCGGCGCGCTTGGCCGGCGCGGCCTGCGCGTATTCGCCCACATGCTGCCGCGCCTGTTGCAGCTCCTGGCCTATCGGGTCTTCCTCCGGCGTCATGGTGACGATGGGGGCGGACGCCTGGGCGGGCTTGGCCGGCTCCGGCGGCAACACGTCGTCGGCGGAGGCCTGCACCCAGCTGGGCGGCGCGTAGGGCACGGCGATTTCGTCGGTCCAGCCGCCGCCCACCAGATTGAACCAGCCGCCGACGGCCAGCAGCAGGTAGACCGCCACGATCCATAGCGAAACAAAGCCCACTTTCTTGCGTTTCAGCCTTTGCCAGCCCAGCGCCCACAAACCGCGCGAGGGGGCGGCCGGCGCGGCGCCGGCGCCATTATGCAATGTCGTCATTTCCAGCCCTCTCTCACTTGAGCTGCACGCGCGGGTCGATCAGCTTGTAGACCAGATCGCCCAGCAGATTGAACACCATGGTGGCGATGGCGATATAGATGGTGATGGCCTTGATCACCGGGAAATCGCTCTTGTTCACCGCCATCACCACCTCGTTGCCCATGCCGGGAATGCCGAAGAAGCTTTCCAGCACCAGCGCGCCGATCAACATATAAGGCAGCGACATCATCACGCTGGTCACCACCGGGATCAGCGCGTTGCGCAGCACGTGCTTGAGCATCACCGCGCGTTCGGACAGGCCCTTGGCGCGCGCGGTGCGCACGTAGTCCTGGCCGATTTCCTCGACGAAGAAGCTGCGGTAGAAGCGGATGTCCGGCCCCAAGGACACCATCAGGCCCATCAGCAACGGCAGCGGCACGTAGACGAAGAGATTGACCCAGAAGGCATCCCCCCAGCCGCGCACCGGGAACCAGCCCATTTTGAAGGCCAGGAAATACTGGCCGGCGATGATGTAGACCAGCGCGCTGACCGACATGGCCACGGTGCAGGCGATGGTGACGATGTGATCGGTCAGGCCGCCGCGGAAATAAGCGACCAGCGCCGCCAGCGGGATGGCGATCAGCAGGTCCACCACCAGCATGGCGCCGGTCAGCGTCAAGGACGGGCCGACGCGGCTGCCGATGATGTCGGCCACCGGCTGCTGGGTGGACCAGGAGGTGCCGAAGTCCAGCGTCAGCACCTGTTTGACGAAGATCCAGAACTGCTGCGGCAGGCTCTGGTCCAGGCCGAGCTGGGCGCGGATATTGGCCAGCACGTCCGGCGTCAGGTGCTTGCCGGCCAGCACCAGCGACGGATCGCCGCCCACCAGGGTGAACAGGGTGAAAACCAGCAGCATGACGCCAAACAGGGTTGGGATCATCTGCAGGATGCGACGGATGATAAAAGCGGACATGATGTTCTCCTCGCCTGCCGCTTACTTCTGCACGTCCAGGAAACGCCAGATGTAGTTGTAGTTGGGATGCAGCTTGGCGCCGCGCACCCAGGGCTGGATCAGCGTGTTGCGGAAACGGGTGTCGCTGAAGGCCCAGGGCGTGTCCGCCATCACGATCTTGTTCATCGCGTCGTACAAGCGGTTGCGTTCCGGGCCGTCTTCCAGATTGCGGGATTGCTCGTACAGCCGGTCATAGCGCGCGGACTGATAGCAGGCGTAGTTGACGCCGCCAGTATTGGGGCCGTACAGCAGCTGGACGAAGTTTTCGCCGTCCGGGAAGTCCGCGATCCAGGCCGCGCCGTTCATGCCGAACTTGCATTCGCGCTGCGCCTTGATCTGTTCGTTCCACTGCATCACGCGGAAGTCCACGCGCACCTTGATCAGATCGAAGGCTTTCTGCCAGTACTCGTTCCATTGCTTGTCGATGGCGGTGGGACCGGTCAGGAAGTCCACCACCATCGGCGCGCCGTTTGGCTGGCGACGGTAGCCGTCCGCGCCCTTTTTGTAGCCGAAGCGGTCCAGCAAGGCGTTGGCCAGCGCCGGGTTGTAGGGAAAGGCGCCGCGGAAATCCGGATTGTGGCCGGCCACATTGGGCGGCACCACGTACTGGACCTTGACCGCCTGGTTGCGGCGGATGTCGCGTATGGTTTCGTCGGTGTTGAAGGCCATGGTGATGGCGCGGCGCAGCGCGATCTTGTCCTTGCCGTAGCCGCCCACCACCGGGTCTTTCATGCCGAAGGCGTAGAAGGTGATTTCCTCGTCCAGGCTGCGCAGCAAGCGGACGCCCTGGCGCTGGAGATCCGGCTTCAGTTCCGCCCGCCACGGATTGCTCGGGTCCATGCGCAGCAGCTGCCGGATCAAGGGCTGGGGAATGCCCACCAGGTCCAGTTCCGCGCTCTTGAACGCCAGCCAGGTGGGCTGTTCCTCCTGGATCACCGACACTTCGATGCGGCCGATCTGCGGGTAGCTTTTGCCGTTCATCTCGCGGGCGACGCGCTGGTCTTCCGGATTGTCGCCCGGCGGGTAGTTGAAAGTCTGCTTGCGGAAATGAGGGTTGGCCACCAGCGAGATGTGGGTGCCCGGCTGCCATTTGGCCAGCATATAGGGACCGGTGCCCACCGGGTGGGCGTTGGTGTTGCTGCCGTAAGCCTCCACCGCCTCGCGCGCCTGGCCTTGCACAAAGGGCGCGGCCAGGATGTATTTCAGCGCCGGGTACGGCTGGGTCAGCTTCAGTTGCAGGGTGTAGCGGTCCAGCGCGCGCACGCCGGCCACCGGCGCGTCGTAGTTGATCTTGCCGCCGGCGGGCTTGGCCCAGGCGTCCAGGCCGACAAACTTGCCGGCCACCAGATCGCTGATCGGCGAGGCGACCGCCGGATCGATCAGCCGCTTGAAGGCGTAGACGTAGTCTTCCGCCGTCAGCTCGCGCTTCTTGCCCTTGAAGGCCGGGTCCGGCGCGAAGTACACGCCTTTTTTCAGGGTGAAGGTATAGGTTTTGGCGTCGGCGCTGACCGCGGGCATGGCGGTGGCGACATTGGGCACCACCTTGACCGGCCGCGCCAGGTAGTCGAAGGTCAACAGCGGGTCGAAGATGTGTTCGATGATGGCGCCGGAATAAATGTCCGAGGTCTTGGACGGGTCGAAACCGGTCTCCGGCGCGTTGAAGGCCACATGCAGCACCTTGTTCATGTCGGCGGCCTGCGCCGACACGCCTCCCCACGCCATCAGCGCCAGCAGCGCGCATCGCTTCAGGCTCATGATTTTCTCCTTTGTTGTCGCTTCGGCCTGGCGTCTTGCACCGGCCTGCTTATTATGTCGCCGCTCTAGCGGCTCTTAGAACGTGTTTACGATCTCGCGAGCTAAGGCGAGACAAGGCGAAAACGAGCGAAAAAGCGGAATATACACGTGGTACATAAGCATTTTGAGCTTGGTTTCAACGCCCATTTCTATCCATCCCGCCGACGCGCAGCAGATCGTAAACAGGTTCTTAACACTCATGAACAAGGTGCGCCGGCGCTGCTTGTTGACAAGCGGCGGCGGCGACGCCATCGTAAAAGTATCCCTTCAAACCACCTCAGGCGGACGCCGTCTCCCCCCGCCTGACACATTGCTCAGGAGCGCCTCATGAAAACAACGCTAGCGCTGTCCCTGCTGGCCGCCAGCCTGCTGACCGGCTGCGCCACCCAGGCGGGTTACGCGCAAAAGGTCTACGGCTGGCAAGGCCGCGACGTCAACGAGATGCTGGCGCAATGGGGCGCGCCCACCAGCCAGCTGACCATGCCCAACGGCAATCAGCTCTACACCTACCGCAGCGCCTACAGCCAGGAAATGCCCTATCAGGGCGGTTTCTACAACTACCCCTGGGGCTTCAGCGGCGGCGGCTCGGTGTATTACCGCTGCACCACCAACTTCGTCGCCGATCCTAAAACCCATACCATCCAGTCGGTGAGCTTTGAGGGCAACGACTGCGTGGCGCCCCCTAAAAATTAAACACCGTCCTCGCCAAAAGAAAGAGCCTGCGCAAACGCAGGCTCTTTTCGTTTCAATGTTCGGCCGCCGGCTGGTGCGCCGGCTTGCCGCCCAATAGGCGGCGCACCCGGCTGCGCAGGCCGTCCAGATAGGTGTAGACCACCGGCACCACGATCAGGGTCAGCACGGTGGAGGTCAGCAAGCCGCCGATGATGGCGTGCGCCATCGGCCGGTTGCTTTCCGAACCGTCGCCGGTGCCCAGCGCCAAGGGCAGCATGCCGAAGATCATCGCCAGGCTGGTCATCATGATGGGGCGCAGCCGCACCCGGCCGGCCTCGACGATGGCCTGGTTGCGCTCCATGCCTTCGCGCCGCGCCTGGTTGACGAAGTCCACCAGCAGGATGCCGTTCTTGGCGGCCAGGCCCATCAGCATGATGATGCCGATCACTGAGAACATATTCAGCGTGGAGCCGAACAGATATAGCGAACAGAACACGCCGACGAAGGCCAGCGGCAAGGCCATCATGATGGTCACCGGCAGCGTGAAGCTGCGGAACTGCGCGGCCAGGATCAGATAGATGAAGATCACCCCCAGCGCCAAAGCCTGCACCGCGTAGCCCAGCGATTCCTGCATGTCCTTTTGCTGGCCGCCCTGCACCAGCATCACGCCCGGCGGCAGCTTCAGGCCTTCCACCAATTGATGCACCTCGGCGGAGACGGTGCCGGCGTCGCGGCCTTCGATATTGGCCAGGATGGTGATCTCGCGCATCATGTTGACGCGCTTGATCTGGCGCGGGCTGATGCCCTGCCGGGTCTCTATCAGCGAGGACAGCGGGATCATATTGGCCGCGCCGTGCGCATCCGGCCGCCCGGCCACGGTCAGCGCGTCCAGCAGCTCCTGACGGCGCTCGGACTTGGGCACCCGCAGCTTGACGTCGTAGTTTTCGCCGTCCGGCGCTTCCCAGGTGGTGACCGCGTTGCCGGCCAACAGGATGGACAGGGTCTTGCCCACGCGGGCCAGGTCCACGCCCAGGCTGGTGGCGGCGTCGCGCTTGAGCACCAGGTTCAAGGCCGGGTCGCCTTCGCTGAGGTTGGATTCGATGTCGCGCACGCCGTGGATCTTGCCCAGCCGGCGCATCAGGTCTTCGGACACCGCGCTCAGTTCGCGCAGGTCGCTGCCGCGCAAGCCCACCTTGACCGGCTTGCCCTGCTGCTGCTCGTTGGCCACGGATTTGATGGTGACGCCGGCCACCGGCAGCACCCGCGCGCGCGCGTCGGCGATCACCTGCCCCAGGGTGCGCTGACGGCTGTTCTTGTCGCCGATGTCCACCGTCACCGAGCCGTCGTTCTTGCCGGCGCCGAAATTGCCCTCGCCCACATTCATCGAGATCGACTTGATTTCGGGAATGCCCTTCACCGCCGCCGCCAGTTCATGGCCCTTGGTGGCGGTGTATTCCAGCGCCGATCCGGGCGCGGTCTGGTAGCTGATGGTGAATTTGCCGCTGTCGCGCTCCGGGATGAACTCGCCGCCGATGCCCGGCACCAGCGCGAAGCTGGCGACGGTCAGCAGCAAGGCCGTGCCCAGCACGGTCTTGCGGTGGGCCAGCGCCCAGCGGATCACGCCGACGTAACGCTCCGACAACCGGTCCAGCGAGCTTTCGAAGGCGTCCAGCATCCGCCCCAGCGGGCCGCGATGCTTGTCGCCGTGGTGGTGCGGATCGTGCCAGATGGAGGACAGCATCGGGTCCAGCGTGAAACTGACCAGCATGGAGATCAGCACCGCCACCGCCACGGTCAGGCCGAACTGGTGGAAGAACTTGCCGATGATGCCGCCCATGAAACCCACCGGCAGGAACACCGCCACCACGGTCAGCGTGGTGGCCAGCACCGCCAGGCCGATTTCATTGGTGCCGTCCAGCGCGGCCTGATAATGGCTCTTGCCCAGGCCGGCGTGGCGCACGATGTTTTCGCGCACCACGATGGCGTCGTCGATCAAAAGGCCGATGGACAGCGACAGGGCCAGCAGGGTCAGCATGTTCAGGGTGAAGCCGAACATCTGGATGGCGAACAAGGTGCCGATCAGCGACACCGGCAGGGTCAGGCCGGTGATCACGGTGCTGCGCCAGCTGCCCAGGAACAGGAAGACGATCAGCACGGTCAGGCCGGCGCCTTCCAGCAGCGTGGACTCGACGTTGTTCAGCGACTTCTTCACGTCCTCGGCGGTGTCGTAGGTGTAGCGCACCTGGACCCCGGCCGGCATCTGGTTCTTCAGCTCCGCCACCCTGGCCTTGACGCCCTCGGCCACTTCCACCACGTTGGCGCCGCGCGCGGCGCGCAAGTCCAGCGACACGCCGGGCCGGCCGTCTATCAGCGAGATGCTGGACTGCTCGGCCTCGGTGTCGGCCACGGTGGCGATGTCCTCAAGCCGGATGGGCGCGCCGTTACGGTAACCCACCGCCAGTTGCGAGAAGTCGTCGGCGGATTTCAATTTGCCGGCGACGCGGATCGCCCACTCCTTGCTGACCGCCGACACCGAGCCGGCGGGGAAATCCTGGTTGGCGGCGCGCAGCGCGTCGGCCACGTCCTGCAAGGACAGGCCGGAGGCCTCCAGCCGCACCGGGTCCACGTCGACGCGGATCTCGCGGCGCACGCCGCCGATCAGCTTGACGTCGCCGACGCCGGCCACCATCTGCAGCCGCTTTTTCAACACCTTGTCCACCCAGGTGGTCAGTTCGCGCGGCCGGGTCTGGTCCGAGGTCAGCACCAGGGTCAGCATGGGGTTGTCGTTGGGGTCCACCTGGGACACGGTGGGCGCGGATATCTCGCGGCGGAACTGGCCCTGGATGGCGCCTATCTTGTCCCGCACGTTCTGCACCGCCGACACCGGATCCACCGACAGCTCGAACTCCACCACCACGGTGGAATTGCCTTCCATGGAATAGGAGCGGATTTCCTTGATGCCGTTGATGGTGTTGACCGCCTCTTCCACCGGCTTGGAGATTTCGCTTTCCACCACTTCCGGCGAGGCGCCCGGATAGTCGGTGGACACCAGGGCGATGGGGAAGCGGATATCCGGCATTTCCTCCACCGCCAGCCGCTGCCAGGAAAACAAGCCCAGCACCACCAGCGTCATCATCAGCACGGCGGCGAAATAGGGATTGCGGACACTGATTCGGGTCAGCCACATGCTGCGCCCCTCCGCTTAGAGTTTGCTGCCCGGCAGGGAGACCGGATCGCCGGCCTTCACCCCCACCAGGTCCACGGCGATCACGTGCTCGCCCGGCTTGACCCCGGACACCGCCGCCAGCCGGTCCGCCTCGGAACGCAGCAACAGTTCCACCGGCCGCCGCTCCAGCCGGCCCTGGCGCGCCACCAGCACCCAGGGCTGGCCGTCCGGATCGTGAATGGCCGGCAGCGGCAGCACGATCTGGTCGTTGATCTGGCGCAGCACAATGCCGCCCTTGGCGAACTGCCCGGCCTTCAGCTTGTATTCCGGGTTCTTCACGCGGATGTACAGGGTGAAGCTGCGGGTGCCCGCCACCGCCACCGGATTGATGCGCACCACTTCGCCGCGCTGCGGCTCGGCCAGGCCGTCCACGCTGAAGCCGGCCTGCATGCCGGGCTGGATCTGCGAGATCAGCCGCGCCGGAACGGTGGCGGCGATTTCCAGCACCGACAGGTCGGCGATGGCGAACAGCACCGCGTTCTTGCCGGCCACTTCGCCCGGATTGATCTTGCGCTCGTAGACCACGCCGTCTATCGGCGCGCGGATCTGGGTGTCCGCCAGCAGTCGGCGCGCGCGCGCCAGCTGGGTGGCCTGGGCCTTGGCTTCGCCCTCCTTCACCCGGTAATCGCTGTCGAATTCGTCATAGGCGATCTGCGAGATGAAGCCCTTGTGCAGCAGCTCGCGCTGTTTTTCCAGTTTGACTTTGGCCAGGCGCAGCCGCGCCTCGGTGTTGGCCACCTGGGCGTTCTGTTCCGTCACCGATTGCGACAGCACTTCGGCGTCCAGCACCGCCAGCACCTGACCGCGCTTGACCGCCTCGCCCTCGCGCACGCGCACTTCCTTGACCCGGGCCTCCACCTCGGCGGCCACGGTGCCGCTGGTCAGCGCGTTGAGCGATCCGGTGAAGGCGATCGTCGCCGCCAGCGCGCGCGGCTTGGCCGCCATCACATCCGCGGTGGACAGCGCCCGCGCCACCGGCGCGGAGGCCGCGGCCTTGCCGGCGGCGCCCTCCTTGGGCGGGTCGGACGGCTTGGCGCCGCAAGCCGCCAGCGTCAACGACAAGAGCGGGACTATGACAAATCGTGTGTTCATCTGTTTTGTTCTTTTCTATGGTTGAGCCGCCTGCGACGCGAGGCTCGGACACGCGCTATCGGCCGCCGCGTCAGGCTCGGCGGCCGCGCATCCAGGACGATGAAACGACGCAAGATTCCCCCTTGCGCCGGCGCGGCCGGACCAGGGCCGCTCGGCATCATCCCACAGGCTTCGCCGCGGGATATGCCATTGTGTGGTCGTATTGTCTTGTTGTTGTGAAACGTGGGCGAACAAGCCTCAGCCAAGCATTTGGGCGGCCTGACTGCGGCCGCCCGTTATCATGCCACAACACTATCCATTAAACATATGTCATTGCACAAACTGCTCGGAGCCCACGATGCCCAATTTAGTCACACCCAAACGCTGAG